>NZ_JAGXJZ010000120.1:0-693 GCF_019091095.1 Achromobacter sp. GbtcB20
AGGCTGCCGGCCAGGCCGGCCAGGGCCGCGCTGATCACGAAGGCATACACCTTGTAGCGGTAGACCGAGACCCCCATGCAGTCGGAGGCGATCGGGCTGTCGCGCAGCGCCTCGAAGGCGCGCCCGAAGTGCGACTTGAGCAGGAAGTGCACCACGGTCAGCGCGGCCACCATGAAGACCGCGACCATGTAGAAGTATTCGGTCTCGTGCAGCTCGCGCCCGAACAGGCTCGGCTTGGTCAGGGTGATGCCCATCGGCCCTTGCGTGACGAAGGACATCTCGTTGATCAGGATCTGGATGATGGTGCCGAAGGCCAGGGTCACCATCGCCAGATAGGGGCCGGTGACGCGCAGCGCCGGCAGCGCCAGCACGGCGCCGAACAGGGCGGTGCCGAGGATGCTGGCCGGGATCGCCAGGAACCAGGGCGTCCCGAAGTGCATGATCAGCGCCGCCGTGACGTAGGAACCGATGCCGAACAGGCCGGCGTGGCCGAGCGAGACCTGGCCGGTGTAGCCGACCACGATGTCGAGCCCGAACAGCAGGATCGCGTAGATCAGGATGGTCTCGACCAGGTGGACGTAGTAGGGATTGGTGACGACCAGCGGAAAGGCCGCCAGCACGGCGATCCCGGCGAGGGAGGCGAGCAGGGTCTTCTTGTTCATGGTCAGACCTTCTTGATCGCGGCCTTGCCGA
>NZ_JAGXJZ010000121.1:0-691 GCF_019091095.1 Achromobacter sp. GbtcB20
CACTTACCAGCAACTGCAGTCGGCCACGACCCGGCTCCAGCTGGTGGTGCCGCTCGCCCTGTTCATCGTGTTCACGTTGCTGTTCATGATGTTCAACAACGTGAAGGACGGGCTGCTGGTCTTTACGGGTATCCCCTTCGCCCTGACGGGCGGGGTGATCGCCCTCGCCATGCGTGGTATTCCGATGTCCATCTCGGCTGCGGTCGGCTTCATCGCCCTGTCGGGGGTCGCGGTCCTGAACGGCCTGGTGATGATTTCCTATATCCGCACCTTACGCGAAGAAGGCATGGGCCTGGATCGAGCCATCACGCATGGAGCCTTGACGCGGCTGCGGCCAGTGCTGATGACGGCCCTGGTGGCGTCTCTCGGCTTCGTGCCGATGGCGATCGCGACCGGCACCGGCGCCGAAGTGCAGCGGCCCCTGGCCACCGTTGTGATCGGGGGCATTCTTTCCTCGACGGCGCTGACGCTGCTCGTCCTTCCTCTCCTCTACCGGCTTGTGCATCGCAAGGACAGCGATGAAGTACCAGCGGAGCCGGTGAAGGTTCTCGTGCATTGAGACTGCCGGGCCGCGAGGAATTCTTGCGGCCCGGCTGAGGAGGATGAAATGCATGAAGACACCCCGGGTCGGAGGTCACCAGGCACACGCCGGCTGTTTGGGCTGGATCTTGCTGCGCACGGAACGGCTCTC
>NZ_JAGXJZ010000122.1:0-686 GCF_019091095.1 Achromobacter sp. GbtcB20
GTAGAGCACCGGGATCATGCAGGCCGAGAAGATGTGGACGGACTGGTGCGGCAGGGTCGACGAATACGCGCCGTGGTCGTCGCCGGCCACCAGCAGCACGCCGCCGTTCTTGCTCGTTCCGGCATGGTTCATGTGCTTGAAGACGTCGCCGCAGCGGTCCACGCCCGGGCCCTTGCCGTACCCCATGGCGAACACGCCGTCGTACTTGGTCGGGCCGATCAGGTCGACCGTTTGCGTGCCCCAGACGGCGGTCGCGGCCAGGTCCTCGTTCACGCCCGGCACGAACTGCACGTGGTTCGCTTCCAGGTGCTTCTTCGCCTTCCACAGGGTCTCGTCGAGACCGCCCAGCGGCGAGCCGCGGTAGCCCGAGACGAAGCCGGCCGTGTCCAGGCCGGCGGCGGCGGCGCGCTCGCGCTGCATCATCGGCAGGCGCACCAGGGCCTGGAGGCCGGACAGGAAGATGTTGCCGGTCTTGGCAGTGTATTTGTCGTCGAGGGTGACAGTGGTCAGACGCGAGGTGTAATCCTGCGCGGGCTCGCGCGGCGCGACGGTATCGGGCATGTGAGTCTCCAAGCTTTGTAGTTGGTGTTGTCCCGCCGGGCTGGCGCACCGGGTAGGTGCTGGGCGCGGCGGACGGGTGTCGCGGTCGGCGACGCATGGTGCAGACGAACCGGCAGGGGTTCATC
>NZ_JAGXJZ010000123.1:0-684 GCF_019091095.1 Achromobacter sp. GbtcB20
GGGTTCCAACCTCGTCAAGTGCCCGCTCTCCCGTTTGGAACCGGGAAGCGATTAACGCAACGAAGGAGATCTGCATGAAAGACCTGAACACCCCAGCTGTAGAAAATACCTCTTCCATCTCATCAGTACCAGGTGCCGAAAAAGCGCCGACTGATGCCTACGTGAAAAAACTTGAATCAGCCGAGGCCGCGGTACAGCGCGCCAGGGATATGGCATGCATGTTTGCATATCTGACGCTGGACATTCCCGATAATTCGCAGAACATCGAGCTCGATTTACAATCGTTGCGTGGCGTAATGGGGCGGCTTTGGGGAGATCTAGATGAGGCCTTGGGTTCATTCCGTGAAGCTCAGGAACTGTTTTCGGTAATTGCTAAAAAACCTAACCTTTAACCGTTCCTGGAGAAGCATCATGTTGGACATGAACCAAAAATTTATAGAAGCAAAAAACAAATACGAAGCTGCGCTCGCCCTGCTGGAAAAGTGCCGCAGTAATTATGACAACGGCCCTCAAACAGAGTACGCGGAAACAGAAGCGAATCTTTCTGAGCTGCAGGCCACGATCAGGGCAGACGAAGCCGCGCTGGAACAAAGCCAGGCCAATCTGGCAAAGGAATTGCAGGCGTCCAATGGCCAGACGACCGAGGCAGCGAAAAATCTGTTGCGCGATCGTCGAGACCTGGAG
>NZ_JAGXJZ010000124.1:0-681 GCF_019091095.1 Achromobacter sp. GbtcB20
TCGCGCGCCACTTCCAGGGGTACGTCGAACAGCAGGGTCAGGTCCGGCTGCAGGTGCGGATGGGCCCAGGCCTCGAGCGCCTCCAGCCTCGTGCGGTCCAGGCCGCGCCCGCCGCTCTGGTAGGCGAAGCTGGCGTCGGTGAAACGGTCGGACAGGACCCAGGCCCCGGCCGCCAGGTTCGGTTCGATCACCTGGGCCATGTGCTCGCGGCGGCTGGCGAACATCAGCAGCGCCTCGGTTTCCAGGTGCATCTTTTCGTGCAGAAGCAGTGCGCGCAGCTTTTCGCCCAGCGGCGTGCCGCCCGGTTCGCGCGTGGCGACCACCTGCCTGCCGCGCGCGGCCAGGAAGTCGGCGATGAAGCCGATATGGGTCGACTTGCCGGCGCCGTCGATGCCTTCGACGGTAAGGAACTTGCCGCGGGCCGTCATGGTCGTGCGATCCCGCGCTGGTACTGGTTGACCGCGCGATTGTGGTCGTTCAGGTTGTCCGAAAACTGGCTGGTGCCGTCGTTGCGCGATACGAAGTACAGGGCGTCGGTCTTGGCCGGCGCCATGGCGGCGGCGATCGACTGCACGCCCGGCAGCGAGATCGGGGTCGGCGGCAGGCCGTAGCGGGTGTAGGTGTTGTACGGGGTGTCGGTCTGCAAGTCCTTCTTCGCGATCTTGCCCTCGTAGCGCAGGC
>NZ_JAGXJZ010000125.1:0-679 GCF_019091095.1 Achromobacter sp. GbtcB20
CATGGCGCAGCAGGGTCTTGGCGTCCTGGCCGTCGCTGGGACAGAGCGCGATGCCGATCGACACCGACAGGCTGATCTCGCGTCCGCTTGTCGCCACTGGCCGCGCCACCGACTGCATGACGGTGGCGGCCACGTGCGCGGCCTGGTCGGCGCCGCCGATGTCGGTCAGCAGCACCACGAATTCGTCGCCGCCCAGGCGGCTGACGGTATCGACCCCGCGCACGCAGCGCGTCAGGCGCAGCGCCACTTCCTGCAGGACGGCGTCGCCGGCCTCGTGGCCATGGGTGTCGTTGATGGCCTTGAAATGGTCGAGGTCGAGGAACATCAGGGCGAACTCGGCGTGCTGGCGGCGGTTGCCGGCCAGCGCCTGGGCCAGCCGGTCCATGAACAGCACCCGGTTGGGCAGGCTGGTGAGCGGGTCATGGTGGGCCAGGCGCCGGGCCTCCTCTTCCATGCGCTTGCGGTCGGTGATGTCGGACAGCAGCGCCATGTAACTGGTGACCGCGCCTTGCGCATCGCGGATCGCCGACAGCGAGGCGCGGATCGGGAAGGTGGCGCCGTCGCTGCGCACGCTCCACAATTCGCCCTCCCAGTGATCGTGCCGGTCCATGTGGCGCAGGATGCGGTCGTAGAAGGTCTGGTCGTGCACGCCCAGGCGCAGGCTGGGCAGGCTGGCGCC
>NZ_JAGXJZ010000126.1:0-678 GCF_019091095.1 Achromobacter sp. GbtcB20
CCCGGCGCGCACCATCGACCTGCGCGTGTCTTCGGACACGCTGGCCCAACGGCGCGCCGTCATGGAAGCGCGCGGCGCCCAGGCATGGCAGCCGCTGGAGCGCGAGCGCCACGTGTCGCAGGCGCTGCAGGCGTACGCGGCGCTCACCACGTCGGCCGACCGCGGCGCGGTGCGCGACCTGGCCCAGCTCAAGCGCTGAGGCGGCGCGGCATCGGCAGGCCGATGCGCGATGCGGCAGCTTCGTCGCGTTGAAAAAAACAAAAGCCGGCAGCTTGCGCGCCGGCTTTTTTCATGTAGCGCATTATCCAGATCGCATTGCCAATCCGTCAATTCGAGTTTAGCCTCGTGAATTGCTGTCGAGTTCGTAAACGTCATCGGCTACGGGAAAAATCATGGCGCATCGCAACGCCGAGGCAATCGCGTGGTCGGATTGGCGAACAGGTGCAGCCCGGAACAGGGCGATCGACAGTCCTGCGCAAGCGGCGGATCGTCCGAGCCGGGCCAGGAAGATTTTTCGCCCAACCTGGCAAACCGCGGCGAGCATGTTCAATCCGGCGCCAGTTATCAAGAGCATCCCTGCCGTTGCTTTTCCTTTGGATTTTCCCGGGACCCGCTATCGACATTCGGAATCGACCCTGGCGAATATCGTCGACTACCGCGCCGTTGCAGGGGCGATGA
>NZ_JAGXJZ010000127.1:0-674 GCF_019091095.1 Achromobacter sp. GbtcB20
TCAAGTCGCTCGAGGTATTGGTGGCCGCCTACATGTCGGCGCGCGACGGCAGGCGCGTCGCCCTGCCGCTGGAGTACTGAGCATGGACCGGCATACGCCCCAATCGCAGGTCCACGCCAGCGCCATCGTCGACGATGGCGCCGTCCTCGGACCAGGCACCCGCGTCTGGCATTTCGCCCACGTCTGCGCCGGCGCGCGCTTCGGCGCGGGCTGCGCGCTTGGCCAGAACGTCTTCGTCGGCAACGACGTGCGGATCGGCGACCGCGTCAAGATCCAGAACAACGTTTCCGTCTACGACGCCGTCACGCTCGAAGACGACGTGTTCTGCGGTCCCAGCATGGTCTTCACCAACGTCCACAATCCGCGCGCCGCGGTGGAGCGCAAGAGCGAATACCGGCGCACCCTGGTGCGGCGCGGCGCCACGCTCGGCGCCAACGCCACCATCGTCTGCGGCGTGACCGTCGGCGAATACGCCTTCATCGGCGCCGGCGCGGTCGTGACCCGCGACGTCCCGGCCTTCGCCCTGATGGCCGGCGTGCCCGCGCGCCAGATCGGCTGGATGAGCCGCCACGGCGAACGCCTGCCGCTGCGCATCGGCGGCCACGGCGAAGCACGCTGCCCGCACACGGACGACCTTTACCTGTTGCAGGACGGCGTCTGCATGCTGGTGCCGG
>NZ_JAGXJZ010000128.1:0-672 GCF_019091095.1 Achromobacter sp. GbtcB20
CCGCGTCGGCGGCTTCGTCGCCTTCGCCGGGCTACTGGTGGCCTTTGCCGTCGGCTTCGAGCGCGTGCACCGCGACGGCGCCCTGCGCCGCCCGCTGCTGGCCGCCTCGCTCGCCGGCGTGGCGGTCTGGACCGGGGCAAACTTCGCGGCGGTGGCCGGTGCGCCGGCATCGCCGCCCCTGCCCGAACTGACCCTGAAACGCCTGGACGGCGGCGACGTCGGGCTGCGCACGCTGGCCGGCAAGCCGATGGTGGTCACCCTGTGGGCCACCTGGTGCCCGCCCTGCCGGCGCGAGATGCCCGCCCTCGGCGCGGCCCAGGCCGCCCACCCCGAGGTTGCCTTCGTGTTCGTCAACCAGGCCGAGGACGCCGCCACTGTCGCGCGCTACCTCGACGGCGCCGGCCTGGAGCTGGCCAACGTACTGATCGATCCGATCCGTTCCCTGGCGCGCGCGACCGACGTCAAGGGCTACCCGACCACGCTGTTCTACGACCGCCACGGCAGGCTGGCGGCGCGCCACATGGGCGAGCTGTCGCCGGCGCAGTTGCGCGAACGGCTGGAGGCGTTGCGTTAGTATAAACCGGCAGCCAGGCCCCGACACAATCTATTGATTTATAAAATATTCGTCGGCATAATAACGATCCTGAAGGAAAACGACCATGATGGAAGAAA
>NZ_JAGXJZ010000129.1:0-669 GCF_019091095.1 Achromobacter sp. GbtcB20
CAGCGGCGGACACCTCACTTAAACCCATCGGTGGGCCTGGCCAAGTAGTGTCAATCCAACTTCGCAGCAATTTCCTCGGCTGTCTTCCTGTAATAGACCATCAAGGATCGAGGATCCCGATGCCCCACCATCCGGGCTAATTCCAACAGCTCCAGTCGCTGGGCAAGTCTGGTGATAGCTGTCGCCCGCGAATCGTGAAACGTCGGCCCGGATACGTTTGCCGCCGACCTACCGAAGCGAAAATTTGTGTCCAGCGTGGCAGAATCAATCGTGAACACACGCTCGTCATCAATGCCGGTCATGGTCTGCAGCAGTTCCACCGCCCGACGAGAAAGCGGCACGTCCCTAGCATCGCCGTTTTTCGTTTTGGGCAGATGGGCAACACGCCGTACTAGATCCACACGTGGCCAGGTCAAACCTACAATTTCAGACGCACGCATGGCTGTTTCCAGCGCAAGCAACAGCGCCACGGCCGTTTGCTGCCGCTTCGTCGCCGGTTGGCCGCCGGTGTACTTGAGGGCCGCAACGATCTTCTCTACTTGGTCGCCAACGAAGAGAACATCGCGCGGCGGGCTGTCTTTCGGCTTTGTGACTTCCTTCCAAGGGTCGTGATCGACATAGCGGCATTCCCCGCGTCTGGCTTGCGTCCAAATCGCGCGCCACAAGCTT
>NZ_JAGXJZ010000013.1:0-160620 GCF_019091095.1 Achromobacter sp. GbtcB20
TGCTTCGGCGTGCTTAAAACTCGGACACCGTATCGGCCCGACTACGCCTGAGCGCTTGACGGTCAAGACGGTATCTAGACATGAAGCAGCCACACGCGAAGCGTCATCGCCCCGACGCAAGACGGCGCGTAAGCCCCCGAAGGCCGCCCGCGCGGCCGCCGCGGGCGGGCCCCGCAAGATCTTTCTCTCTCCCCCCACCGTGGGCAAGAACCTAAAGAACTCAACTCGCCCCGCAGACCGCAAAGCTGAATCTACAAGAGCCCGTCGCAGCGGGGGCCGAGGCGCGCGGGGCGTGTAGATGCGCCCGAGGGAAACCGAAGGGAGCCGGAAGGCGTACGAGGTTGACGAAGGGGCAGTCCGGAGCGAAGGCTCCGGACCGCAATCGTAGCCCCGCGCGCCTCGGCCCCCGCTGCGGCGGGCGTCTAAAGAACCACCCTCAACGCCAGCCTAAAAAAAACCCCCCAAAAAAACCTCAATGCGACCCACCCAAATAAGCCGCCACCACCGCCGGATCATGCTTCAGCTTCTCCGCACTCCCATGCACAGAAATCCGCCCATTCTCCAGCACATACCCATAATCCGCGACATTCAACGCCGCCGCCGCGAACTGCTCCACCAGCAGCATCGTCACGCCTTCTTCCTTGAGCCGCGCAATGATCCGGAACACTTCCTCCACGAGAATCGGCGCCAGTCCCATCGACGGCTCGTCCAGCAGCACCAGTTCCGGGTTCAGCATCACCGCACGCGCCATCGCCAGCATCTGCTGCTCGCCGCCCGATAACGTGCCTGCCAGCTGATCGCGCCGTTCCTTCAGCCGAGGGAAGAGATCCATCGCCCGCCCCAGATCCGCCTGCACATCACCCTTCGGCCGGCTACCCGTCAGGCGAGGAAAGGCGCCCAGCAGCAGGTTGTCCGTCACCGACAGCGTCGGAAACACCCGGCGGCCCTCTGGTGAATGCGCCAGTCCCAATCGGGCAATCCGATGCGACTCCATCCCGTCGATGCGCTTGCTGCCCAGCGTGATCTCGCCCGCCGTCGGCCGGATCATCCCCGACAATGCCCGCATCGTCGTCGTCTTACCGGCCCCGTTCGAGCCGATCAGCGTGACCACCTTTGCCTTGGGCACCTCCATGCTGATGCCGTGCAGCACCTTCACCTTGCCGTAGCCTGCTTCCAGATTCTTGATCGATAGCATCTTGTTGTCCCCTTGGCGTCAGGCGGGCGCGCCGCCCAGATACGCCTCGATCACCTTGGCGTTGCTTTGCACTTCATTCGGCAGCCCTTCGGCGATCTTCTGGCCGAAGTCCAGCACCGACACGGTGTCGCACACGCCCATCACCACATCCATGTGGTGTTCGATGAGGATCAGCGTGATGCCGTGGTCGCGCACCTTGCGGATGATGGCCAGCAGCTCCACGATGTCGGGCGCGGTCAGGCCGGCCGCCGGCTCGTCCAGCAGCAGCAGTTGCGGATCCAGCGCCAGCGCGCGTGCGATCTCAAGCAGGCGTTGCTTGCCGTACGGCAGGTTGCGCGCTTCTTCGTTGGCCAGCGACTCCAGCCCCACGAACTCCAGCAGCGCCATGGCCCGCGCCCGCGCGCCCTGTTCCTCGGTCTTCCATTTTGGCGTGCGCAGCGCGATGCCCGCCAGGCCCGTCGTGAAGGTGTGGTGCAGGCCCACCAGCACGTTCTCCAGCGCGGTCATCTCGCCAAAGAGCTGCACGTTCTGGAACGTGCGGGCGATGCCGGCCTCGGCGATGTGGGCCGGGGGCAGGCCGACAAGCGACTTGCCGGAAAACTCCACCGCGCCGGCCGTGGGCACGTAGATGCCGGTCAGCACGTTCATCATGGTGCTCTTGCCGGAGCCGTTCGGTCCGATCAGCCCGTGGATCGTGCCGCGTTTGACGGTCAGGTCCACTTCGTTCAGCGCCTTCAGACCACCAAACTGCATCAGCACGCTCTTGGCCGCCAGCAGCGTCTCGCCCTTGCCCGCCACCGCGTCGGGCACGGCGTCCTGTTCTTTCACCAGGTCCTTCTTCACCGTCAGCGCGGCGCGGCGCGAGGAGAAGAACAGGTTGCGCACGAAGCCCACGATGCCGTCGGGCAGGTAATACACGACGAACAGGATCATGGCGCCGAAGATGGTCAGGCGCCAGTCGGTCACGGCGTCCAGCCAGTAGGAGAAGACAGCCAGCACGATCGTCCCGATCACCGGCACCGCCACCTTGCGCGGCTCGGTGCGGCCCTTCGAGATGGCCACGGCGCTGCCTACCGTCACCAGGATCGCCACCGCCAGCGCGATCAGGCGGAACGTGCCGATGTCGTCCAGCATCTTGGGCAGCAGCACGATGATCGACGCGCCCAGCAGCGCGCCCGTGCGGCTCTTGCGTCCGCCCATGATGATGGCCAGCAGGAACAGGATCGTGAGCTCGAAGTTGTACGTGTTCGGCGAGATGTACTGTTCCGAATACGAATACAGCGCGCCCGCCAGGCCGGCAAAACCCGCACTGATGACGAACGCGATCACCTTGTGGCGGTACACCGACACACCCATGCAGTCCGAGGCGATCGGACTGTCACGCAGGGCTTCGAACGAGCGGCCCAGGTGCGACTTCAGGATCCGGTGCACCACGATCAGCGAGATCACCAGCAGCGCGGCGACCAGCCAGAAATACTCGGCCTTGGTCAGTACGTGCCCCGCGATGGACGGCTTGGAGATCTTGATGCCCAGCGGGCCTTCGGTCAGGAAGGTCATTTCGTTGATCAGGATCTGAATGATCGTGCCGAATGCCAGCGTCACCATCGCCAGATAGGGGCCCGTGACGCGCAGCGCCGGCAGGGCCAGCACCGCGCCGAAAGCGGCGGCGATGAGGATGGCGGCAGGCAAGGTCAACCAGATCGGAATCTGCAGGTGAAAGACCAGCACGCCGGCCACATACGAGCCGATGCCGAACAGGCCCGCGTGGCCCAGCGACACCTGGCCGGTGTACCCCACCACGATATCGAGCCCGAACAGCAGGATCGAATAGATCATGATGGTTTCAATCAGGTGCAGGTAGTACGTGTTGGTCACGCCCAGCGGCACGGCGGCCAGGCAGGCCACGGCCACGATGGATAGGAGAAGGTGCAGGGGTTTCATCGCTTACACCTTCTTGATCGCGGTCTTGCCGAACAGGCCGGCGGGCTTGAAGGTCAGCACGAGCAACAGCAATACCAATCCCGGCACGTCTTTGTATCCCGTTGATAGATAGAAACCGGTGGTCGTCTCGGCGATCCCCAGGATCAGCCCGCCCACCACGACGCCCATCCCGCTGGACAGGCCGCCAATGATCGCGACGGCAAACGCCTTCAGGCCAAGCACCGCGCCCATCGTGGCGCCGGTCAGCGTCAGCGGCGCGACCAGCACGCCGGCGAACGCGGCGGTCAGCGACGACAGCGCATACGAGAACGTGATGACCATGCCCGTGTTGATGCCCATCAGGCCGGCCGCGTCGCGGTCGTTGGACGTGGCGACGAAGGCCTTGCCGTAGATCGACTTGCGGTTGAAGATTTCCACCAGGATCATCATGCCCAGCGCGCCAAACACCACCAGCAACTCCATCGGCAGCACGTTTGCGCCCAGCACCTGGATGGGCGCCTCGGGCAGCGGCGAGGGAAAGCGCAGGTCGTCACGGCCCCAGATGTTCTCGGCCACGTTCTTGAAGATGATGCCCAGTGCAATGGTGGCCATGATCCAGCCGAATTCGGATCGCGTCTTGATGGCGGGCCGCACGCCCACGCGCTCGACCAGCGCGCCCTGCGCGAAGCCGAAGATGCAGACGATGGGAATCATGACCCAGTAGTTCACGCCCAGTCCGACAAGCGTCAGACCGACGAGCGCACCCAGCATCAGGGCTTCGCCCTGGCCGAAGTTCAAGGTGCCGGACGTGGCGAAGGTGAGCTGGTAGCCAAAGGCAATGACCGCGTAGATCATGCCTAGCGCGATACCGCTATAGATGAGCTGTAGAAGAATCATGGTGTGTGTCTTGAGGCGCTGTGTTCCGTCCCAACCCCCTTGGGCAGAACGCTGTTTTCAGGCGGCTGCATGCCCCGCGTCCTGAGTTTGGGGCGCGGGCGGCGGCGGCCGGGCAGCCGCCGCCTTCCTGCTTGTCGGGATTAGTTGGCCTTGACGACCCGGCCGCCCTTGACCTCGCCGATGACCACTTCCTTGGCGGTGATCGCGTCGTGGTTGTCGTGCGAGAAGGGCTTGTTGTAGGTCATCACCACGCCCTCGACCGGGGTCTGCAGGTTTTCCAGCGCTTCGCGCACCTTGGGACCGTCGGTGGAGTTTGCCTGCTTGATGGCGGCTGCCAGCAGGAAGATCGAGTCATAGCCCTGCGCGGCCGACACCGGCGAGTCGATGCGGTTGTTCTTGGGCTTGAACTTGGCCAGGTAGGCGTCGATGAACGCCTTGCGCTTGGGCGTGTCCGGGTCCTGGATGAAGGTCTGCGGCATGCGCGCGCCTTCGCCGTTGGCGCCGGAGTTGTCGATGTAGTTGGCCATCGACAGCGTCCAGCTGCCGATGATCGGCACCTTCCAGCCCAGCTTGGTCATGCCGTTGGCGATCTGCGCCAGCTCTGGGCCGATGCCGTAGGTCAGCACGGCTTCGGCGCCCGCGGCCTTGGCCTTGAGCAGCTGGGCCGTCATGTCGACGTCCTTGATGTTGAACTTTTCGACGGCCACGGGCTTGATGCCCTTGGCGTCCAGCGCTTTCTCCAGGTCCTCGCGGCCAAGCTGGCCGTAGTTGGTGGAGTCGGCCAGGATCGCCACTTTCTTGAAGCCGCGGCGCGTGATCGCTTCTTCGACGATCATCGGGGCCTGGATGCTGTCGTGCGCGGCGTTGCGGAACACGTAGTTGTCGGGGTAATCCGGCGCCTTGAACTGATGCGTGATCACGCTGCCGGTGGCCACGTTGTTGAACACCGGAATCTTGGCGTCCTGGTAGAAGCGCTGGGAGGCCAGCGCCACGCCCGTGTTGATGTAGCCGACGGTGGCGGTCACCTGTTCCTTGTTGATCAGCTCCTGCGCGATCTGCACGCCGCGCTCGTTCTTGGCTTCGTCATCGCGTTCGACGGCGACGAGCTGGCGGCCCAGCACGCCGCCGTTCTTGTTGATCTCTTCGATGGCCAGGCGCACGCCGTCGCGCATGCTGACGCCCATGGAGGACGAGCCGCCGGTGTAGGGGCCGGCCACGCCGATCTTGATGGGGTCGGCGGCGTAGGACGCGGCCGATACGGCAAATGCAAGGGTTCCTGCAAGCAGCTTCAAACGAAAATCCATCGATGTCTCCGTTGTAATTGGGTGAACTGCGTGGAAAGCCGTGTGCCGGCGCCAGTCGGCGTGGGTTGTTTTGTTGGCGCGCTCCTTTATTGCGTGTCGTGACTGTCTGCTTAATCGCTTACGCGAATCTGACCCGGCGGCGCTTTTCCGCGTAAATACCTAGTGCCGCTGCAAGGTTCCTTTCAGACTGCTGAACGTCTTTAGCCTGATGGCGGGCCCGCAGCGGCATCGGTGCGCCGGGCGCGCGCAGACGTGCTGGCCGCATCCTAGCGATCAGGGTGCGGCGTCGTGCGGAAATTCATTCCGCAATCAAGTGGAAATTTATTCCTGACCGGCCTCGGGCCCGCATGGCCATTGGGCTGCGCGCTGGCAGACCTCTGTCAGCCATAGGGAAAACGCCTGGACTGCGCCGCCAGGTGCGCGTGTGGTTTCGGTGCACAGGTAGTACTGCGACTCGCCGGGGATTTCCACGTCCAGCAGGCGGACCAGCTTGCCTTCGTCCAGCCACTCGGCGGCCAGCGACCGGCGCGTCAGCGCCACGCCCTGGCCCGCGCGTGCGGCGGCGAGCATCATGCCCAGGTCCACCAGCCACACGCCGCGCGACGGCTCGGGCCAGTCCAGGCCGGCGGCCGCCAGCCACGGACGCCACGGTTCCATCGGACAACGCAGCAGGTCCGCGCGCGCCAGGTCCGCGGGCCGCAGGAACGGGCCACGCGCTGTCTGGTAGCCGGGTGAGCACACCGCGAACACCGGATCGTGCGTGAGGGGGTGGGCGTTCAGGCCGGGATACTTGCCGCTGCCAAAGCGGATCCACACATCGGCGTTGGGCGGCATGATGTCCAAGTAGGGAATGGACAGCATGATTTCCAGTTCGACGTCGGGATGCGCGGCGGTGAAGCCGGGCAAGGCGGGGATCAGCACCTGCCGGGCGAACGTGGGCGTGGACACCACGCGCAGCGTTTCAAGCTTGGGTTCGTTGCGCTTGTGTAGCGAGGCGTCCGACAGCAGGTCGAGCGCCGTGCGCACCTGTTCCAGATACTCGCGTCCGGCCGCGCTCAAGGTTGCGCCGCGGCTGCTGCGGATGAACAGGGTGACGTCCAGCAGCGTCTCAAGCGAGGCAATACGCTTGCCGATGGCGCTGGCGGTGACAAAGAGCTCTTCGCTGGCGCGCTCGAAAGAACCCAGCCGGGCCGCGGCTTCGAACGCCTGGATGGCGGCAAGCGGCGGCAGGCGCACGTCTTTGGAAGGGGAAGGTCCGCGCATGGAGCGGTGGCGGGCCGGCCCTGCGCCCGACGGAAAGTGGTGAGGCGACGATTATAAAAGTGATGGCCTGCGAGCCTCAGACGCCCTTGACCGCCAGGCTGACCGCCAACCCGGCCATGACTGCGGCGATGACGCCGTCCAGGACCCGCCAGGCCGTCGCGCTGGCAAAGAACGGGGCGAAGAGGCGTGACCCGATGCCCAGCACGGCGAGCCACAGCAGGCTGGCCGTGAAGGCGCCGGCCGCGAAGGCCATGCGGGCGTCTTCGAAGCCATGCGCCAGCGAGCCCACCACCACCATGTCCAGCCAGAAATGCGGATTGAGCAGCGAAAAGCCCAGCGCGCCCAGCATGGCGGCGCGGCGCGACGGCACCACGTCGCGGGCGGCGGCCAGGCCGCCCGTGGCCGTCCAGGCGCGGCGCGCGGACTGCGCCGCGTACCAGGTCAGGAAGGCCACGCCGAACCACAGCACGGCCGTCGTCAGCCAGGGGAACCACGCGGTCAGTGCCTGCAGGCCGGACACGCTCGCGAAGATGAACACCAGGTCGATCAGCGCGCAGATGGCGACGACGCTGAGCAGGTGCGCGCGCATGAGGCCCTGGCGCAGGATGAACGCGCTTTGCGCGCCCACGACAGCGAACAGGCCGAGGCCCGTGGCCGTGCCGCTGGCCCAGGCGGTGAGGAAGGCGGGGGATGACAACGTGGCAAACATGGAAGGGATACCTGTGAAACCGGTGACTGCAACGCCTGTGGCGGCGTTTCGATGGGTGGCCGGGCGCGTGGAGCGGCCGGCATGGTGTGATTTTCCCTTGCCATGCATGTGAAATACAGCTAATTTTCCTTCACTATATTAAGCGTGGCTAATGTCATGAGAATCGATCACGGCAACCTGCGCGCACTGGCCGCGGTGGTGCGCGAAGGCAGTTTCGAGCGCGCGGCGCTGTCGCTCAGCGTCACGCCGTCGGCGGTGTCGCAACGGATCAAGGCCCTGGAAGACCGCATGGGCCGGCTGCTGGTCCAGCGCACCGTGCCCGCAGCCGCCACGGCCGATGGCCAGGTGCTGGTCCAACTGGCCGAGCAGACCGCCTTGCTCGAGCACGACGCGCTGAACCGGCTGGGCGTGGCCGATGACGACATTCCCCATGCCAGCATCCCGATCGCCGTCAATCACGACAGCCTGGAAACCTGGTTCGTCGACGCCGCCCTGCAGTTCGCCGCGCGCACCCGCGCCACGCTCGACATGCTGTCCGAAGACCAGGACCACACGGCCGCCCTGCTGCGCAACGGCTCCGTGCTGGGCGCCGTGACCACGCTGGCCGATCCCGTGCAGGGTTGCCGCATCCATGCGCTGGGCAGCATGCGCTACGTGGCCACCTGCACACCCGACTTCCACAAGCGCTACTTCGCGTCGGGGGTCAATGCGCAGACGCTGGCCCAGGCGCCCGTGCTGGTGTTCAACCGCAAGGACGCCCTGCAGGCGCGCTTTGCGCACAAGATCGCCGATCCCGCGCCGTGGGAGCCGCCGGTCTGGTGGGTGCCGTCCACGCGCGCATTCGTGCAGGCGACGCTGGGCGGGTTGGGTTGGACCATGAACCCGCTGCCGCTGGTGCAGGAACACCTTGATGCCGGTCAACTCGTCCTGCTGCGCGGCCGGGCGTGGGAGGACGTGCCGCTCTACTGGCAGCATTGGCGGGTAAACTCCGAGGCCATGGAAGCCTTGACCGACGCGGTGCTGTCAGCCGCCCGCAGCCTGGTCAGGCGCCGTTAACGTCTCAGGAGGACACGCATGAACATCCGCAAGTTTGCCGCCATTGCCGCGATTGGCCTGTGCACCGCCGGTTCGGCGTGGGCCAAGGACTACAAGGTGGGCCAGGTCGAAATCGACGATCTCTGGGTGCGCGCTTCCGCGCCGGGCCAGGCCAACGGTGCGGGCTACATGGATATCGACAACGACGCCAAGGCACCGGACCGCTTGCTGTCCGTGTCGTCGGATGCCGCCGAGCGCGTGGAACTGCACACCGTGCAGACCGAGAACGGCGTGTCCAAGATGCGTCAGGTCGAAGGCGGCATCGCGCTGCCCGCCGACACCGAGGTCAAGCTCAGCCCGGGCGGCTACCACGTCATGTTCATCAAGCTGAAGGCGCCGTTCAAGGACGGCGCCACCGTGCCCGCCACGCTCAAGTTCGAAAAGGCGGGCGAAGTGGCGGTTCAGTTCAAGGTCATGCCGGCCTCGCACAACCCCGGCATGAGCCACGGTCATGGCGGCATGAAGCACTGATCCCGGCAAGCCCGCGTCCTCGGGGCGCGGCAGGCTTGCCAAGTGGCTGCGGCCTTGCCGCCGCCAATAAAAAGGCCGACTCGCAATGAGTCGGCCTTTTGCTTGATCCGCTTGCCTGCGCCGCTGCGGGCGAGGGTCAGCGGGCAGCGATCAATACAGGCCTTGCTGGCGCATGGCGTCCGCGACCTTCACGAAGCCGGCGATGTTGGCGCCGTCCAGGTAGTTCACGTACTCGCGCTCGGAGTGGCCGTGACGCACGCAGTTTTCGTGGATGTCGCGCATGATGGCGTGCAGGCGGGCGTCCACTTCCTCGCGGGTCCACGACAGGCGGGCCGAGTTCTGTGCCATTTCCAGGCCCGACACGGCCACGCCGCCGGCGTTGCTGGCCTTGCCCGGCGCGTACAGCACACGGGCGGCAACGAAGGCCTTGGCGGCTTCAAGCGTGGCGGGCATGTTCGCGCCTTCGGCGACGGCCAGCACGCCGTTCTTGATGAGCGTCTGCGCATCCGACAGCTCCAGCTCGTTTTGCGTGGCGCAGGGCAGGGCGACGTCGACGGGCACGTGCCACGGGCGCTTGCCGGCCTCGTACTGCAGGCCGAATTGGCGGGCGTAGGTGTCCAGGCGGCCGCGCAGATCGTTCTTGATGTGCATCAGCGCCACGAGCTTCTCGTGGTTGAAGCCGGCCTCGTCGACGACGGTGCCGTTCGAATCCGAAACGGTGATGACGCGGGCGCCCAGGGCCATCGCCTTCTCGATGGCGTATTGCGCCACGTTGCCCGAGCCCGACACGGAAACGCGCAGGCCATCAAAGGATTTGCCCACGCGCTTGAGCATTTCTTCGGCGAAGTACACGGTGCCGTAGCCGGTGGCCTCGGGACGGATCAGGCTGCCGCCAAAGGTCAGGCCCTTGCCGGTGAACACGCTGGCCGTCGAGTTGGACAGCTTTTTCATCATGCCGGCCATGAAGCCGACTTCGCGCGCGCCCACGCCGATGTCGCCGGCCGGCACGTCGGTGTCCGGGCCCAGGTGGCGGTACAGCTCGATCATCAGCGCCTGGCAAAAGCGCATGACTTCGGCGTCGGACTTGCCCTTGGGATCGAAGTCCGAGCCGCCCTTGCCGCCGCCCATGGGCAACGTGGTCAGCGAGTTCTTCAGGGTCTGTTCGAAGGCGAGGAACTTCAGGATCGACAGGTTTACGGACGGGTGAAAGCGCATGCCGCCCTTGAACGGGCCGATCGCCGAGCTGTGCTGGATGCGGAAGGCGCGGTTGACCTGGGCGCGGCCCTGGTCATCGGTCCAGCAGACGCGGAACTGGATGACGCGCTCGGGTTCGACCAGGCGTTCGAGCAGGGCGTGTTCAGCGTAGTGGGGATGCTTCTCGACGAAAGGCCACAAGCTGAGCATCACCTCCTGGACGGCTTGCATGTACTCGGGTTGCTGCGGGTCGCGCGCGGCGACGCCACGCAGAAAGTCGTCCAGACTCTGCACTTTCACCATGATCTCCTCGGGGGTGCTTCGAATAGGTGCGGAAATTGCGCCAGATTGGGGCGCGATCAGTTTGTTTTGGTGCAAGACTGCACCGGTATGGTGCGGCGATTGTAGGGGCAAAATGTTGCCCTGCGCAAAGCGAAAAACCGCGCCATCACGTTGATAACAAACGGATTTTTCGGAGCAAAAATCGGGGACGTATTTCCGGGCGGGCGTCTCCGGATGCGGAATCCAAAGATGCGCGTTTGGGCGTGATGCTTGAAATATCAGGGGAAATTAATATGTCCCCGTTTTAAATTCCTGCCTCGTCATAGGGGCGGCTACCCGTGCCCTCAGGCCACGAGGTCATTGTCAGGCCGCTTGCAGGCGTAGCGGCCCGTGACTCGCACGTAATACGACCCCAATTAAATATTGAGAAAAATCACGCGCGCAAGGTGGTGTCGTAATCGATCGTCAACGGCGCGTGATCCGAGAAGCGCTCGTCCTTGTAGATGGCGACGTTACGCGCCTTGGCGGCGATGCCTGGCGTGGCAATCTGGTAGTCGATGCGCCACCCGACGTTTTTGGCCCAGGCCTGGCCGCGGTTGCTCCACCAGGTGTATTGGTCCGGACGGTCATCAATGGTGCGAAACACGTCCACAAAGCCGCGCTTGTCGAAAACGTCCGTGAGCCAGGCCCGCTCTTCGGGCAGGAAGCCCGAGTTCTTCATGTTGCCCTTCCAATTCTTCAGGTCGATTTCCTTGTGCGCGATGTTCCAGTCGCCGCAGATGACGAATTCGCGGCCGGTCGTCTTGTGCTCATGCATCAGGGCATCGATCCACGGCCCGAACCGGTCCAGGAAGCGGTACTTCGCCTGCTGGCGTTCGTCGCCGCTGGAGCCGGAAGGCAGGTAAGCGCTGATGATCGACAGATCCTTCCAGTCGGCGCGGATGATGCGGCCTTCGTTGTCGAACTCTTCACAATCAAAGCCGTTGTTTACGCGCTCGGCAGCATCTCGCAGGTAGATACCCACGCCGCTGTAGCCCTTTTTCACGGCGTGGTGAAAATGGCCGGTGTAGCCGGGCGGATGCCGCAGGTCGTCGGTCAGGTCCTCGTGGGACACCTTGATTTCCTGCAGGCACAGCACGTCGGCGGCGTGCTTTTCCATCCACGGTTGCAGGCCCTTCTTGAAGGCGGACCGGATGCCATTGAGGTTGATCGACGTGATGCGCAGCAAAGCGAAACTCCTGTAATGCGGCCGCAGGGGGGCGGACAATGCCAGGAATTTAACCGACTCGGCGGCGCCGTCCGGGAAAGTCCCCGACAGCGGATAAAATGCGGGGTCTGCCACCTACCGGAACCCCTTGCATGCCCGCCGCCCAGTCCTCCGTCACCGCCCTGGATTTCGTCCGCTTCGCCTTGAACGAGGGCGTTCTGCGCTTTGGCAGCTTCAAGGTCAAGTCGGGCCGTATCAGCCCCTATTTCTTTAACGCGGGCCTGTTCAACAATGGCCGCTCGGTCGGCAAGCTGGCGCAGTTCTACGCGCAGGCCCTGCTGGATTCCGGCGTCGAGTTCGACATGCTGTTTGGCCCGGCGTACAAGGGCATCCCGCTTTCCACCGCCACCGCCGTGGCGCTGGCCGGCCATCCTGACATGCAGGGCCGCAGCGACGTGCCGTTTGCCTACAACCGCAAGGAAGCCAAGGACCATGGCGAAGGCGGCACCCTGGTCGGCGCGCCGCTCAAGGGCAAGGTCGTCATCATCGACGACGTCATCACTGCCGGCACGTCGGTGCGCGAATCGGTGGAAATCATCCGCGCCGCGGGCGCAGAGCCGGCCGCCGTGCTGATCGCGATGGACCGCATGGAGCGCGCCGGCCCGGATGACGCCTTGTCGCCGCATTCGGCCGTGCAGGACGTGGCCAAGACCTATGGCATCCCCGTGGTCGCGATTGCTTCGCTGACTGACATCCTGGCCTTGCTGCAAGACGATGCGGCGTTTGCCGAGAACCGGGATGCCGTGCTGGCGTATCGGACGAAGTACGGGGTGAAGTAAACGGGCCGGTCTGCCGGAAGCAACACGTAGGGCGGCCAATGGCCGCCCGTTTTATTGGCAAACATAATTCGCGACGGGTTCGGCGACCCCATGGGGTTGGCCGAACACGGTAACGCCGCTGGCACGCGCCGCGTCCGCCAGCTTTCGGTCGAAGGTGGCCAGACAGGCGCGGTGCCGAAGGGAGAGCTCGAGATAGCTCGCGTCGTAAGCCGTCAAACCATGGGTGCGGGCGATCTCGCAGGTGCGCGCGATGTGGTGAGCGGCATCGTCGTGGTCAGGGCGAAAGGGCAGGCTGTCCAGAAGCTGGTTGAATGCAGCGACCTGATCCTGCGAGATACGCCGGCTGCGCTCGGCACGCAGAACGCCATTGGCGACCTCGACGCGCCAGATGTGAGGCACCGTGTTTTGCGAGCCGTGGGCGACGTCGAGCAGGTGCCGGGCAAGGAGCGATTCGTGAATATCCACACGATCGAGCAGCCATGCAAGCGCGACCGACGCATCGGGTACCAGATTGAAGGTGTTCATTCTCTCCCTTCTTCGATCCATTCGCGGATGGTTTCGTGAGAGACGGGGGCCGCTGTCTGCAGGCGCTTCATGGCCTCAAGGGCGTCGTGCGCGTCGAGCGAGGTTTCGGGCAGGACGGGCGTCAGCCTGGCACGGCGCACGCCGTCGACCGCGATGATGAAGTGCTGCCCCTGGTTTAGGGCCTGCAGGTAGTCGGTGAATCGGTGCAGCAGGTCGTTGCTGCTGACCTCGATGTATTTCATGGCCAAGTCTCCGGCGAATTCGACCAGATCATTCTTGGCCAAGCAAAAGGCCGCGGCAAGATGCCGCGGCCTTTGACTTAGTCTGATATTGCGCCGGTCCCCCGTTTGGCGAACCGGCTGCCCATCAACTATCCAACTTCTGCTTCAGCAAGTCATTCACCTGCTGCGGGTTGGCCTTGCCGCGGGCGGCCTTCATGATCTGGCCAACCAGGGAGTTGAACGCCTTTTGTTTGCCAGCGCGGTACTCATCGACGATGGCCGGGTTGGCGGCCAGCACCTCGTCGATCATCGCGCCGATGGCGCCCGTGTCGCTGATCTGCTTTAAGCCGCGGGACTCGATGATGGCGTCGGCGTCGCCGCCGTTCTCGCCGGCCCACATGGCGCCAAAGACCTCGCGGGCGATCTTGTTGGAGATCGTGCCGTCGATGATGCGGCCGATCAGGGCCGCCAGCGCGGGCGCGGCGACGGGCGATTCGGCGATGGTCTTTTCTTCCTTGTTGAGCACCGCGGCGACTTCGCCCATGACCCAGTTGGACGCAAGCTTGGCCTGACCGGCCGGCAGCGCGTGCGCCACGGCTTCAAAGTAGGCGGCCAGGTCGCGGCTGACGGTCAGTTGGGCCGCGTCGTAGGCGGGCAGGCCGTATTCCGATTCGAAGCGGGCGCGCTGGGCGGCCGGCAGTTCGGGCATGGCGGCGCGGACCTCGTCCACCCAGTCGCTGGAGATCACTAGCGTGGGCAGGTCGGGATCGGGGAAGTAGCGGTAGTCGTGCGCGTCTTCCTTGCTGCGCATGCTTCGCGTTTCGTCGCGGTCGGCGTCGTACAGACGCGTTTCCTGGACCACGGTGCCGCCGTCCTCGATCAGCTCGATCTGGCGGCGCGCTTCATAGGTGATGGCGCGTTCCAGGAAGCGGAACGAGTTGACGTTCTTGATCTCGGTGCGGGTGCCGAATTCCTTCTGGCCCACCGGGCGCACCGACACGTTGGCGTCGCAGCGGAACGAGCCTTCCTGCATGTTGCCGTCGCAGATGCCCAGCCACACGACCAGGCTGTGCAGCGCGCGCGCATACGCCACGGCTTCGGCGGCCGAGCGCATTTCGGGTTCGGTCACGATTTCCAGCAGCGGGGTGCCGGCGCGGTTCAGGTCGATGCCGCTGGCGGGGCTGCCATTGGCCAGGCTGAAGTCGTCGTGCAGGGACTTGCCGGCGTCTTCCTCCAGGTGGGCGCGCGTCAGGTTGACGGTCTTTTCTTCTTCGCCCACGAAGAACGACAGCGAACCGCCCACCACCACGGGCAGCTCGTACTGGCTGATCTGGTAGCCCTTGGGCAGGTCAGGGTAGAAGTAGTTCTTGCGCGCAAAGACCGAGCGCGGCGCGATCTTGGCGCCCACGGCCAGACCGAAGCGGATGGCGCGTTCGGCGGCGCCGCGGTTCATGACCGGCAGGCTGCCCGGCAAGGCCAGGTCGACTTCATTGGCCTGCGTGTTGGGCGCGGCGCCGAATTGCGTGCTGCTGCCCGAAAAGATCTTGGAGTCCGTGGAAAGCTGCGTGTGCGTTTCCAGGCCGATGACGATTTCCCAGTTCATGTTCTCAGCCTTGCTGGACAGGGGCACGCTGATGCCAGTCCGTCACGTGTTGGTAGCGGTCGGCGATGGCCAGGAGGCGGCCTTCGTCGAAGTAGTTGCCGATGATCTGCAGGCCGATGGGGCGATTTTGTTTTTCGCCTCCGAAACCGCAGGGGATCGACATGGCGGGCAGGCCCGCCAGGCTCACGCCCAGCGTGTAGACGTCGGCCAGCCAGTCGGCGGTCGGGTCGTCGCGGTTGTCGCCGATGTTCTTGGCGACCGTGGGCGTGACCGGTCCCATGATGACGTCGCACTGGTCCGCAAAGGCGCGCTGGAAGTCCTGCGCGATCAGGCGGCGCAGGCGCTGCGCCTGCAGGTAGTAGGCGTCGTAATAGCCGTGGGACAGCACGTAGGTGCCGATCAGGATGCGGCGCTTGACCTCGTCGCCGAAACCTTCGGCGCGTGAGCGGCTGATCATCTCGTTCAGGTCGCCGTACTGCTTGGCGCGGTGGCCGTAGCGCACGCCGTCGTAGCGCGCCAGGTTGCTGGACGCTTCGGCGGGGGCGATCACGTAGTACGCCGGAATGGCCAGCTCGGTGCGCGGCAGCGAGACCGGCACGCGCACGGCGCCCAGCGCCTCGAACTGCTCAAGCGCGGCCTGCACGGCAGCGGCCACGTCGGACGCCAGGCCGGCGCCAAAATATTCCTCGGGCACGCCGATGCGCAGGCCCTTCAGGGGCTGGCTGCCGGCGGCGTCGAAGCGCCCTTGCGCGGCGTCGAAGTCGCGGCGCACGCGTCCAGGCTCGTTGACGGCGCCGTCGCACTTTTCAAGGCTGGTGGCGTCGCGCGGGTCAAAGCCGCTGATGACGTCCAGCAGTTCGAGCAGGTCGCGGCTGCTGGGGGCCAGCGGGCCGGCCTGGTCCAGGCTGGAGCCGAAGGCCACCATGCCGTAACGCGACACGGTGCCATAGGTGGGCTTGATGCCGCTCACGCCGCACAGGGCGGCGGGCTGGCGAACCGAGCCGCCGGTGTCGGTGCCGGTGGCGGCAGCGACCAGGCGGGCGGCCACGGCGGCGGCGGAACCGCCCGACGAGCCGCCGGGCACGGCAGCGTGGTCCCACGGGTTCTTCACGGCGCCGTAGGCGGAGTTCTCGTTGCCGGAGCCCATGGCGAATTCGTCGCAGTTCAGCTTGCCCAGCGAAACCGCGCCGGCCGCTTGCAGGCGCTCCACGACGGTAGCGTCGAACGGGCTGGTGTAACCCTCGAGCATCTTGCTGCCCGCGGTGGTGCGCCAGCCGCGCGTGACGAAGGCGTCCTTGTGGGCGATCGGGATGCCCGCCAGCGGCCCGGCGGTACCGGCCGCCAGCGCGGCGTCGGCTGCGCGCGCCTGGGCCAGCGTCAATTCGGCGTCAATATGTAAAAAGCTGTTCAGGCCGCTGGCCGCTTCGGCGGCCGACAAGGCGCTTTGCGCCAGGTCGACGGCACTGACTTCGCGTTGGGCGAGGGCCGTGCGCAGGGCGGCGATCCCCTCGAACTGGGTGTGCAGGGCAGGTTTCGTCATGACTTATTCCAGGACCTTGGGAACCAGGAACAGGCCGTCCTGGGCATCCGGCGCGTTGGCCAGCAGTTCCTCGCGGCGGGCTTGCGAACCGGCTTCGGTCACGGCGTCTTCACGCAGGCGCAATACGATGTCTTCGTGGGCGGACAGCGGATGGGCCAAAGGTTCCACGCCTTGCGTATCGACGGACTGGAGCCGCTCGATCAAGTGGAGGATGCCGTTGAGTTCGGCCTGCGCGACGGTGCGCTGGTCGGGGGTCAGTTCGATTCTGGCCAGCCGGGCAATGCGGGCCACATCTTTGTCGTTGAGCGCCATGGGGAATTGCAAAAATCGGTGAGCGAAGGCCGCGGGGCGGGAGTGGGCAGTATGCACATGCCAAACCCGTTACAAAGCTTGAATAGCCTGCATTTATGCGCTATTTCCGGGGAAATTATAAGTTATGATTCACGGTTTAATCGCCGTGATGACAGGCGGACCCGTCGTTTTACGGGCCAAACGCCCCGCGGCTTGACCCCAATTCCCCCCAGAATTTAGCTGAGCTCCCATGTTCGGATTCCTGCGCAGTTATTTTTCCAGCGATATGGCGATTGACCTCGGTACCGCCAATACGCTGATTTACGTCCGCGGCAAGGGCATCGTTCTCGATGAGCCTTCCGTGGTCGCAATCCGTCATGAAGGCGGGCCCCACGGCAAGAAGATCATTCAAGCCGTCGGGCACGAAGCCAAGCAGATGCTCGGCCGCGTTCCAGGCAATATCGAGGCCATTCGGCCCATGAAGGACGGCGTGATCGCCGACTTCACGGTCACCGAGCAGATGCTCAAGCAGTTCATCCGCATGGTGCACCCCCGCAACATGCTGGCGCCCAGCCCGCGGATCATCGTCTGCGTTCCCTGCGGTTCCACCCAGGTGGAACGCCGCGCCATCCGCGAATCGGCCCTCGGCGCCGGCGCCTCCCATGTATTCCTGATCGAAGAACCCATGGCCGCTGCCATCGGCGCCGGCCTGGCCGTGTCCGACGCCAGCGGCTCGATGGTCGTCGACATCGGCGGCGGCACCACCGAAGTGGCCGTCATCTCGCTGGGCGGCATGGTCTACAAGGGTTCCGTGCGCGTCGGCGGCGACAAGTTCGACGAGGCCATCGTCAACTACATCCGCCGCAACTACGGCATGCTGATCGGCGAACCCACGGCCGAACTGATCAAAAAGGAAATCGGCTCGGCGTTCCCGGGTTCCGAAGTCCGCGAAATCGAAGTCAAGGGCCGCAACCTGGCCGAAGGCGTGCCGCGCAGCTTCACGGTTTCGTCCAACGAGATCCTGGAATCGCTGACCGATCCGCTCAACCAGATCGTGTCCGCCGTCAAGATCGCCCTTGAACAGACGCCGCCCGAGCTGGGCGCCGACATCACCGACAAGGGCATCGCCCTGACCGGTGGCGGCGCGCTGCTGCGCGACCTGGACCGCCTGCTGCAAGAAGAAACCGGTCTGCCGGTCGTGGTGGCCGACGATCCCCTGACCTGCGTCGTGCGCGGTTGCGGCGAGGCGCTGGAACACCTTGAGAAACTGGGCGCCATCTTCATCAACGACTAATATTGCCCGCCAGCCCGGAGCCCCGCTTTTTTCTGGCTCCGGCCGCTGCGGGGGCCTCGGACGCGGGCGCCCGGGCTGAGATTCATGCAACGACAAGGGACTCCCCCCCTATTCAGGCGCGGCCCACCGGCAGAGGTGCGGCTGGTCGTTCTGGTCGTCCTTGCTCTGGCCCTGATCGTCATGGATTCACAATGGCGCATGCTGGAGCCGGCGCGCCGGACAATCGCCGTGGCGCTTTATCCCTTCCAGCGCGCCGTCATGGCGCCGCGCGACCTCGTCCAGCAAGTCAATGAGTGGGTCAACGCGGCCAATCTCATCCGCAGCGAAAACGAGGCCCTGCAACGCCAGCGCATCGAGCTTGCCCAGGTCGCGTCCCACGCCGCCCAGCTCGCCGCCGAAAACTCCCAGCTGCGCCGCCTGCTTGGTGTGACCGACACCGTGGCGCAGTCCGCGGTGGTGGTCGAAGTCATGTACGAACCCACCAACGCGTTCACCCAGCGTCTGGTCTTCAACAAGGGCAGCAAGGCCGGTCTTGCCCCCGGCATGCCCGTCATCGACGAAGGCGGCGTGGTCGGCCAGATCGTCCGCGTGACGCCGATGACCGCCGAGGCGGCCCTGGTCACCGACGAACAGGTCTCCATCCCGGTGCAATTGCTGCGCAACGGACTGCGTCTGATTGCATTTGGCGGCAATTCCCCCGGCAAGATGGAAGTGCGCTACCTGGCGGCCAATGCCGACATCAAGGAAGGCGATACTATTGTCACCAGCGGCGTCGGCGGCCTCTTTCCCGCCGGCCTGCCCGTGGCCAAGGTGACCTCGGTCGAACGCGATACCGCATCCGGTTTCGCGCGCGCCGTGTGTGAACCCCTGGCCCACCCCGAACGCTATCGCCACTTCCTGGTTCTGCAAGTGGATGTGGATCGCGCCGAGTCCAACCGTCAGGAGGTCGATTCCGGTGGATCGGACTAACCAACAAGCCGCAGGGCAGTCTCCGCGCCGCCTTGGCACGCCCAGCAACGTGCAGCCCGACAGGCTGTCAGGGCCCGCGCATGCCTTCTTCGTTTGGGGCACCGTGCTGCTCGCGTGGCTGGTGTCGCTGCTGCCGTGGCGCCTGTGGCAGGGCGCGCCCGACGTGCTGCTGCTCATCATCGCTTTCTGGTGCGTGCACGAGCCGCGCCGCGTGGGCCTGTTCTCGGCCTTCTTCTTCGGCCTGCTGATGGACGTGCACGACGCGGGCCTCTTGGGCGAGCACGCGCTGTCGTACACGCTCGTCGCCTACGGCGCGGTGGTCCTGCACCGCCGGCTGCAGCGCTTCGACCTCTGGAGCCAGGCCATGCACATGCTGCCTGTGTTCTTCATTGCGCGCTTTGTCACCCAGATCATCCACGCGTGGCTGGCCGGCAAATGGCCGGGCTGGGACTGGGGCATCAGCGTGCTGTTGACCGCTGCCCTGTGGCCGCTGGCGGGCTGGGTGCTGCACCTGCCGCAACGTGGTGTCGACGACGCCGAATCCTCATCCGCCTGACGGCGGCGTCGCGTCATGTTTGAATTCAAGAAAACCGGCCAGCAGCAGAAGCAGCGCTTCCGCCTGCGCGCGTGGGTGGGCGGCGCCTTCGCGCTGGTATGCTTTGGCGTGCTGGTGGGCCGGTTCTGGTACCTGCAGGTCGACCGCTACGAAGGCCTGTCCGAACGCGCCGACCGCAACCGCATCGCGGTCGTGCCGATTCCCCCGCGCCGCGGCGAGATCCTGGACCGCAACGGCGAGGTCCTGGCCCGCAACTACCGCACCTACACCCTCGAAGTCGTGCCGGCCCACGCGGGCAACATGAACGAACTCTTCGAGCGCCTGACCGAAGTCGTCTACATCAGCCCGTCCGACCAGCGCCGCTTCAAGCGCCGCGCCGCCGAGTCCAGCCGCTACGCCAGTCTGCAGCTTCGCAACAACCTGAACGAAACCGAGGCCGCGTGGTTTGCCGCGCACGCGTTTCAATTTCCGGGCGTGGAACTGCGCGCCCGCTGGGTGCGCGAGTACCCGCAGGGCGTGTCGGCTGCGCACGTGGTGGGCTACATCGGCCGCATCGCCGACAACGACATCGAGGAACTGGACCGCGCCGGGCAACTGGGCAACTATCGCGGCACCGAGGTCATCGGCAAGAAGGGCATCGAAAAGACCTGGGAAGAGCAACTGCACGGCCGCACCGGCCTTGAAGAAGTCGAGGTGACGGCGGGTGGTCGGCCCATGCGCACGCTGCGCCGCATCGATCCGGTGCCTGGCTCGGACATCATGCTGTCCATCGACATGGGACTGCAGAAGGTGGCCGAAGAGGCGTTCGAAGGCCAGCGCGGCGCGCTCGTCGCCATCGATCCGGACACGGGCGAAGTGCTGGCTTTCGTGTCGCAGCCGTCATTCGATCCGAACCTCTTTGTGGACGGCATCGATGTCGACAATTGGCGCATGCTGAACGAATCGCCGGACCATCCCCTGATCAACCGTCCCCTGTACGGCACCTATCCCATCGGCTCCACCTACAAGCCCTTCGTGGGTCTGGCCGCCCTGGAACTGGGCAAGCGCCGCGCGACCGACCGTATCTCGGACCCGGGCTACTACGAATTCGGCGGACAGAAATTCCGCAACGCCGGCGGCGCAGCCTATGGCATGACGGACATGCACAAGGCCATCGTCGTGTCCTCCGACACCTATTTCTATTCGCTTGGCCCCGAAATCGGCGTGAACGCCCTGCACGATTTCACCAAGCAGTTCGGGTTTGGCCAGATCACGGGCATCGACCTGGAAGGCGAAAAGCGCGGCGTGCTGCCGTCCACCGACTGGAAGCGCGCGGCCTACAAGGACAAGGAACGCCAGCGCTGGTACGCGGGCGAGACCATTTCCGTCGCGGTGGGCCAGGGCTACAACGCGTTCACGCTGCTTCAGCTGGCGCAGGGCACCTCCACGCTGGCCAACAACGGGCTGTACCGCCGTCCGCACCTGGTGCACGCGGTGCGCGATCCGCGCTCGGGTGTGGCCAAGCCGACCGAGTCGCCGCCCGACTATCGCATTCCGCTCAAGCAGGCCAATGTGGACGTCATCAAAAATGCCATGGCCGACGTGGTGCGGGCCGGCACGGCGCGGCGCGCGTTCGCCAACACGCCCTACCAGGCCGCCGGCAAGACCGGCACCGCGCAGGTGTTCAGCCTGCGCGGCGGCCACTACCGCGCCAGCGCCATCGACGAGCGTCTGCGCGACCACGCGCTGTTCATGGGCTTCGCGCCGCTTGAGCACCCGCGCATCGCCGTGGCGCTGATCGTCGAGAACGCCGGTTGGGGCGCCAGCGTGGCGGCCCCCGTCGCGCGCAAGGTCTTCGACTACTGGCTGGCCAAGGACCGCCAGGACAAGATCGTTCGTCCCGAGCGCGCAGACACCATGGCGACCGTCGACGACATCGCCTCCGACCTGGTGCGCCAACAATGAAGCGTCTTGGCCTGATCCTGCTGCGCGTCTTCACGGCCTTCGACTGGCCGCTGCTCGCGATCCTGACGATGTTCGCGGCGCTGGGCCTGACGGTGATGCACTCGGCCGTCGGCGGCACCGACTGGCGTTTTGCGGAACAGTCGCGCAATTTCATCATCGCCTTCTTCGCGATGTGGACGATGGCGCTGATTCCGCCGAAGCTGCTGATGAAGCTGGCCTTGCCGTTCTACGTGGTGGGGGTGGTGCTGCTGCTGGGCGTCGAATTCTTCGGCGAGACCAGCAAGGGCGCGACCCGCTGGCTGAACCTGGGCGTGACGCGCATCCAGCCGTCCGAGATGATGAAGATCGCGGTGCCGATGATGCTGGCCTGGTACTTCCAGCGTCACGAAGGCGCAGTCCGCGTACGCGACTTCCTCGCCGCGGCCGCGATGCTGGCCGCGCCTTTCGGCCTGATCGTGCTGCAGCCCGACCTGGGCACGGCGCTGCTGGTGTTCGGCGCGGGCTTTTTCGTGATCTATTTCGCCGGCCTCTCGTTCAAGCTGCTGGTGCCGGTCATGCTGGCTGGCATCATTGCCATCGGCACGCTTGTCTACTACGAAGACCAGCTCTGCGAGCCGGACGTGGACTGGGTGGTGCTACACGATTACCAGAAGCACCGGGTCTGCACGCTGCTCAATCCCAGCTCCGATCCGCTGGGCAAGGGCTTTCACACGATCCAATCGATGATCGCGGTGGGCTCAGGCGGCGTCTACGGCAAGGGCTACATGAAGGGGACGCAGACGCACCTGGACTTCATCCCCGAACGCACGACCGACTTCATCTTCGCGGTGTACGCCGAGGAATTCGGCCTGTACGGCGGCATCGCGATCCTGGTGCTGTACGGCCTGATGATGGCGCGCGGTTTGACGATCGCCTCCCGGGCCTCATCGCAATTCGGCCGCCTGCTGGCCGGCGCGCTGACGATGATGCTGTTCATCTATGTCTTCGTGAACGTGGGCATGGTGACGGGGATCCTGCCCGTGGTGGGGGTGCCGTTGCCCTTCATGAGCTACGGGGGGACGGCGTTGTTCACGATGGGGATTGCGTTCGGGATCATGATGAGTATTAGTCGGCATCGGTCTGTGAAGACTTGATGTTGATGGTTGTTCTTCGTAGGGCGATAGTCTTTGCGCTACGGAGTTCTTCGTAGGTCGCCCGACGCCGCGGTCACCGTGGGCACGATCGCCCACGATTGCGGTCCGGAGCCTTCGCTCCGGACTTGCCTAGGCGGCCCCCCCCTTCGTCATCTTCGTCCGCCTTCGGCTCCCTTCAGATTCCCTCGGGCGCATCGACGGCGCTCGCACCCACGGTGACCGCGTCGCCGTGCTGCGAGGGTCTTTGGTATGTGGCGCTGTAAGACCTGTGGTCGGGGAAGGGGATCTGCGGGGCTGCCGAATTGCTGCCGCCCGGGCGGCGGCAATCGGCATCGGGCCGGTGGGACGTCGTGGCGTTGTGCGCTTCGCGCTGGCGGAGGTTTGTGTGCTGATGGCATCACGAACAAGGGGAGGGGCGGTGATGGGCGGCGCGCGTCGACCGCCAGCCACAACTTGCCGACCCGTACGCGCGCCGCCCATCGGGCACTGGGGTTCAAGTGACGATTAATGGCGAGCCGGGCGTGATTCGCAGTTGGGTTCGGACAGCGCAATGAATGTCGGCTTTCCGTCTTGTGCCGGTGTCTGACACCCTAGAGAGATGCGTTCGGTATGACGCGAATCTCACCAGGGTGTCAGACACCTTGTATCTTGGCCACTGTAGTGATTAGCTATCGCTACAAGCGGACCGATGAGCGTGTTCAGACACCTTGAGCAGGCGCAGCCACACGCGAAGCGTCGTCACCACGACGAAAGACGCCGCGTAAGCCCCCGAAGGCCGCCCGCGCGGCCGCCCGGGGGCGGGCACCGCAAGATCTTTCTCTCTCCCCCCATCGTGGGCAAGAACCTAAAGAACCCAACTCGCCCCGCCGCCGGCAAAGCTGAAGCGACTGGAGCACGTCGTAGCGGGGGCTGGGGTGCGCGGGGCGTGTAGATGCGCCCGAGGGAAACCGAAGGGAGCCGAAGGCGTACGACGTTGACGAAGGGGCAGTCCGGAGCGAAGGCTCCGGACCGCAATCGTAGCCCCGCGCACCCCAGCCCCCGCTGCGGCGGGCGTCAAAAGAACCCGCCTGAATGCCAGCCTCAACGTTTCGCCATTGAAACGGCCACCGCTAACACCGACCGCTTCAACGCCGCCGTTTCAAAACCTTCCTCAAGGCAACGCTTCAGGCACCCCAAGCTCCACGGCCAACTTCGTCAACCCGTCCCAAATCCGGCTATCAAACTCCACCGAATCCGCATTGACCGCCCGATTGCGAGCCTCGTACTCCCCCGGATACTGCACCGCTTCCACGCCGGGTTGCGGCTTGCACGCATGCAGGTAGTCGATGAAGGCGCCGACTTCCATCGACCGCCAATCCGTATTGAAGTCCACCTGCGGATCCAGCAGCAGCGCGAACATGTTGTTCGTCGCCACGCCGATGCGCGGATGTTCCGGTTGGATGGTGCCGCCGCCGGACAGCACGCCGGCGAGCAGTTCGGCCACCAGTCCCAGCGCGTAACCCTTGTGGCCGCCGAATGGCAGCAGTGCGCCGGGCGGGTCGGTGAAGAGCGCGCCCGGGTCCGTCGTTGGGTTGCCGCCGGCATCGATCAGCGACCCCGGCGGCGCCTGTTCGCCCTTCGCCGCCAGCACGCGCGCCTTGTTCACCGCGATCGAGCTGGTGGCCATGTCCACGATGAACGGCGGACGTCCGCCAGGCAGGGGGCCGGCAAAGCACAGCGGGTTCGTGGTCAGGCACGCCTGCGCGCCGCCGAACGGGGCGACGGTGGGCGAGCGGTTGATCACGTTGGTGAAGGCCAGCAGGATCAGGCCCTTGGCCGCCACCATTTCGCCAAAATGGCCCATGCGGCCAAGGTGATGGCTGTGGCGCAGGGTCAGGATGCACTGGCCGTGTTCCTGTGTGCGCTCGATCGCCTTTTCGATGACGACCTTGCCCACGTACTGACCGAGTCCGTGGTGGCCGTCGTAGGCCAGCATGGCGCCACGGTCGTTGAGGAGTTCTGGCCGGCCGTCGGGTTGGGCCAGGCCCTCGGACAACACGCGGCGGTAGTTGGTCAGGATGGACAGGCCGTGACTGGTGTAGCCGACGCGGTCGGATTCCACCAGGTGTTCGGCCACGTCGCGGGCGATGTCCTCGGGCACGCCTTGTGCCATCAGCACCCGGCGGCCGTATTCGTTGGCTTGGGCAATCGTGATCTTCATGAAGATTCCTTACAGCCAGCCCAGCCAGCGCCAGTACGTCATGCCCATCAGCAGCATCAGCAGGTAGCCGACGATGGTCACGATGATCCCGACCTTGGCGAACTGCTTGGCGTTGAACGTCTCGGTACCCAGGCACACCATGTTTTGCGGCGCGTTGATGGGCAGGATGAAGCCGTAGCTGACCACGAAGCCCAGCAGCATCGTCATGCCCAGGCGGCTGAAGTCGCCCGGCAGCGTTGCCAGCACCGAGATCAGGATGGGCAGCATGGCAGAGGTCAGTGCAGTGGCGCTGGCAAAGCCCAGGTGGATCACGATCAGGAAGGCGGCCAGGATGGCGAAGATGGCGAGCGGGCCAAGGTGATCCAGGCCGGTGTGTTGCACCACCTGGTTGCCCAGCCATTGGCCGGCCTGCGTCGTGAGAAGCGCCGTGCCCAAGCTGATGCCGACACCGAACACGATCACCGTGCCCCATGGGATGCGCGACTGCACGTCTTTCCATGTCATCACGCCAAAGCGCGGCAACATCAGCAGCACGAGGCCGAAGTAGGTGGTCGAGGTGGTGTCGAACTTGTGCAGCTTGCCTTCGGTCGACCAGAACAGCAGCAACATGATGGACACAGCCATCAGGCGCTTTTGCGCGCCGGTCATGGGACCGAGGTCGAGCAGCGACTTTTCGACGGCTTCCTTGCCGCCGGCAATGCTGTTGCTTTCAGGCGGCAGCAGCTTGAGCACGATGACGATCAGCACGGCGGACATGATGAGCGACCAGGGGGCGCCGGCAATCAGCCAGTCCGACCAGGCCACGCGTTCGCCCAGCATCTTTTCCATGAAGCCGACCGTCAGCAGGTTCTGCGCTGCGGCGGTCTGGATGCCGACGTTCCAGATGCTGGTGGCCTGGGCCACGATGATCATGATGCCGGCGGCGATGTTCGAGCGCTTGTCCACGCCGAAGGCCGCGATTACGCCCATCATGATGGGAACCACGGCGGCGCTGCGCGCGGTGGCGCTGGGCACGACAAGGCTCAGCACGATTGTCACGGCGATACATCCGATGAGGATGCGGCGCGTGCTGGTGCCCACCTTGGACAACGTGACCAGCGCGATGCGGCGGTCCAGCCCCGTGAAGGTCATGGCGGCGGCAATGAACAAGGCGCCGGTGACCAGCGCCAGCGCCGAATTTGCGAAGCCGGTGAGCGCCATGCTGATGGCGGCCGACGTGCCGTACAGCACGTTGGGATCCTTGATGGTGGGTGCGGTGCCCAGCAGGAAGGCCATCAGCGTCGTGATCATGATGGCGCTGGCTTCGTAGGAGACAGCTTCAGTGATCCAGACGACCACGGCAAACGCCAGGATAGCCAGCATGCGGTGTCCTGCAACGGGCAGGTCCGCGGGCAGGGGCATCATTAAAACGCCGATCATCACGAGGATGCCGGCGATGAGCCCGATGGGTATTTTGGCTTTTTTGGGGGCTTGCGAGGCGGGGACTGCGGTTTCCGCGGCCATATCCTTCTCCGGTTGAGGTCAAACTGACGAAACACCGCCCGCGAGCACGGGGTCAATCAAATCGGTGTGTCGACGCTACAGGATGATCGTGACGGCATTGAGGAAAACCCGTATTGATGAACATCAAGCAAGCGGAGAACAGCGCTTGTGGAAAACTTGTCCCGGGCATTATGCTCGTCGCCCCCTGCGTGGGGCAAGCAAGTGAGTGTTGCATTTACACGAACCAATCGGGTCACGATGAATGCGTTTTACCCCGCAAGGGCCGCGCGCATTGTTCCGTGAAATGACGCTAATGCAGGCGGTTCAGCCCAAGGCCAGGCGCAGTTGTTCGTCCAGATGCAGCGTGGGGGTGACGCGCCATCCGCTCTGCGCGTAGCGCAGCCAGCGGCCCAGCACCAGATGCGTCAGCAGGCTGGCGTGCGCGGCGACATTGGCTTCCTGCGGCAGGCCGCCATCGGTGATCGCGATGCGCAGCGACTGTTTTAGCGACGCCTCGATGCGATCGTTGATGTGGTTGATGCGTTCCTGCAGCCGGTTGTCTTCGGTGACCAGCGCGTCGCCGGTCAGCACTCGCGTCATGCCCTTGTTGCGTTCCGAGAAGGTCAGCAGCATGGCGACGGTCTTGTGCGCCTGGGGCACGCCGTAGGGCTCGGCGGTGGCGATCTGGTTCACCAGCGTGAAGATGCTGGTTTCGATGAATTCGATCAGCCCCTCGAACATCTGCGCCTTGCTGGCGAAGTGCCGGTAGAGGGCGGCTTCGGAAACCTCAAGGCGCGCGGCCAGCGCGGCCGTGGTGATGCGGGACGCGTGCGGCTGCTCCAGCATTTCGGCCAGAGTCTGCAGAATCTGGGTCTTGCGCTCGCCGGGTTTGCTCGCCATGGAAGGGACTGCTTCGCGCAGGATGACGGGTGGAGGGGGAGTGGAGCGCGCCGTCAGGCCCGCAGGGGGCGTCGGCGTAACAGCAAATCACTGACGCAGTTTACCCGCAAGTCGACGTAGGCCGGACGGTGCGAGCGTCCGCGGCCGAAGGGCGTGCCGGGGTGGTAGACGTGGACCGTCTTTAAGCCCGCCACGCGGGCGCCCCGCAGGTTGGCGAGCGTGTCCTCCACGAGCACGGCGCGGTGGGCGGGAACGCCTTCGCGCGCCAGCACGTAGCGCAGCAGTGCCGCGGAAGGCTTGGGACGGTATTGGCCATGCAGCCGCATGTGCTCGATGGCCCACAGGCTGTCGAACTGGCGCAGGATGCCCAGGTGCGACAGGACGGAGCGCGCATAGTGCAGCGGCGCGTTGGTAAGCAGCACCTTGCGGCCGGGCAGGCGGCGCAGCTTGTCGGCGAGCGCCTTTTCCGACCGCATCAGCGGCGCGACGTCGAAGTCATGGCTGCGATGCAGGAAGTCATGCGCATTGACGCCGTGGTGCCGCACCATGCCGATCATGGTGGCGCCATAGCGTTTCCAATACTGCGACCGCACCAGGTTGGCGGCATCCACGTCCACGTTGAGCGCCTCGGCCACCGCCATCGTCATGCCGTGATCGATCTTGGAGAAGATGGCGTGCGAGGTGTCGTGAAGCGTGTTGTCCAGGTCGAAGAGCCACAGGCGCTCGGGCGCGCCCGTGGCGATCCCGCGCGACCGGCGCATGCGGACCGCGGGCCGCAGCAGCTGGCGACGTGCTTGCATCATGAGAGGCTCACGGCGCGCAGTGCTGCGAAATCGGGCTGCATCAGTGCGAGCTGATCATCGTGCCGACGCCCTGGTCGGTCAGGATTTCAAGAAGCAGGCAGTGCGGCACGCGGCCGTCGACGATGTGCACCGAGTTCACGCCGTTCTTGGCTGCGTCCAGCGCGGACGAGATCTTGGGCAGCATGCCGCCGGAGATCGTGCCGTCGGCAAAGAGCTCGTCGATGGTCTGGGCGGACAGGCTGCGCAGCAGCTTGCCGCCCTTATCCAGCACCCCGGGGGTGTTGGTCAGCATCAGCAGCTTCTCGGCGCCCAGCACTTCGGCCATCTTGCCGGCGACCACGTCGGCATTGATGTTGTACGCCGTGCCGTCTTCGCCATAGCCGATGGGCGAGATGACGGGAATGAACTGGTCGTCCTGCAGGGCCTTCACGACGGCCGGTTCGACCATGGTGATGTCGCCCACGAAGCCGATGTCGATGGGCTCGGACGGGTTGTCCTTGTTGGCCATCAGTTTCTTCTGGGCCTGGATCAGGCCGCCGTCCTTGCCGGTCAGGCCCACGGCCTTGCCGCCGACCTCGTTGATCATCATGACGATGTCCTGCTGGACCTGGCCGCCCAGCACCCATTCCACGACTTCCATGGTCTCGGCGTCGGTGACGCGCATGCCCTGGATGAAGGTGCCTTGCTTGCCAATGCGGCGCAGGGCGTCATCGATCTGCGGACCACCGCCGTGGACCACCACCGGGTTCAGACCCACCAGCTTGAGCAGCACGACATCGTGCGCGAAGCTGCGCTGCAATCGCTCTTCCGTCATGGCGTTGCCGCCGTACTTGACCACGATGGTCTTGCCGTGAAATCGTCGGATATACGGCAGAGCCTCGGACAGCACGGCGGCTTTGACGGCGGGAGACGAAACGGCAGCAGGGTCGGGGGTGTCGGTCATGGCAGCTAAGTCGGCAAATAAATAACAGGTAAGTTAGCGGGCGTTAAAAAAATGCCTGCACAAGAACGCGGTTGGAACGCGGCTAGCGCAAGCATACGACGGATTGTAGTCCCCTCAGGTTTCTTATGCTGGAAAGCCATGTCCTTATGCCCGACAAATAACCGGCATTCAGGTAAATTGGGGGCGTTTTCACAACGGCTGGCCCCGCAAAAGGGGGCTCGCCCGAACCTGCGGGGACATCTATCCCCGTTTTTCATACATAAAAGAGGCAAGACATGCGTTTGAACTTCGTCCGTTCCGCCCTGGCGGCGTCGGTCCTTCTGGTTGCCGCCAATGCGGCCCATGCCGAGAAGGTGGTCGTCGGCGCCACGCAGGTTCCGCACGCCGAGATCCTTGAAGTGGTCAAGCCCAAGCTGGCCAAGGAAGGCGTGGAGCTCGACATCAAGGTGTTCAGCGACTACGTGCAGCCCAACCTGCAACTGGCGGACAAGCAGCTGGACGCCAACTTCTTCCAGCACAAGCCGTACCTGGACAGCTTCAACAAGGACCGCAAGGCGACCCTCGTGCCGGTGGCGCTGGTCCACGTCGAGCCCTTCGGCGGTTACTCCAAGAAGATCAAGAGCCTGTCGGACCTGAAGGACGGCGCCACGGTCGCCATCCCCAATGATCCGTCCAATGGCGGCCGCGCACTGGTGCTGCTGCAAAAGCAGGGCGTCATCAAGCTCAAGGACCCGGCCAACATCCTGGCCACGGCCGCGGATGTTGTCGAGAACCCCAAGAAGCTGAAGTTCCGCGAACTGGAAGCGGCCATGCTGCCGCGTGCGCTGGACGACGTGGATCTGGCGCTGATCAACACCAACTACGCGCTGGAAGCCGGCCTCGTGCCGACCAAGGACGCCCTGTTCATCGAAGGCGCCGATTCGCCCTACGCCAACGTGCTGGTGACCCGCAGCGACAACAAGGACGCCCCGGGCATCAAGAAGCTGGTCGACGCGCTGCACTCGCCGGAGGTCAAGACCTTCATCCAGGAAAAGTACAAGGGCGCGGTGGTTCCCGCCTTCTGATGCACGGCGCGGGAGGGGGGCCGTGAGCTGCCCGCACCCGCCCATCGGCATGCCCCCAAGCAAAACGCCGCCCGTTATTTTGCGGGCGGCGTTTTGTTTGGGGGCTGCGTGCTTGGGCGGATCAGCCGGCGGCCAGGGCCTTTTCCACCGTGGCGTGGAATTCGGCCTCGTCGTATTCGCCCAGATAACGCTTGATGATGCGTCCCTCTTTGTCGATGAGGAACGCCGTGGGCGTCAGGCGGATGTCGCCGAAGGCGCGCGCGATGTCGCCCTTGGTGTCCAGCGCAACGGGGAACGGCAGCTTGCGGGTCTCGGCGAAGTTCAGCACGAAGTTGGGCGGGTCGTAATTCATGGCGACCGCAATGGCCTCATACCCTTTGTCCGCATACTCGTTGTAGGCGGAGATGGTGTCGGGCATTTGCTTGACACACGTGACGCAGCTGGTCGCCCAGAATTTGACCAGCACGACCTTGCCGCGCAGGTCCTGCATCGAGAACGTCTTGCCTTCCAGGGTGGTGAAGGTGACGTCGGGGGCGGTCTGGGCCGGGCGCATGGCGAACCACGCGCCGATGCCGACTGCGACCAGGACTGCGAGCGCTACGATGGCTTTTTTCATTTGATGGGCATTGCTTCGACGCCGCCGCTCGTGCCGCCGGTGCCGGCAGTGTTGTCGGTGGTCGGACCGGTGCCGCTTTCGATGGGCGCCTTGCTTTCGGTGGTGGCGGGTTTGGAGCCGCTTCCCGACAGGCGGATCGCCTCCTCGCGGCTGATGGTTTCAAAGAGCTTGACCACCTTGGTCACGCCACCGACGTCGGCGGTGGCGTTGGCGGCGTAGTCGCCTTCGGCCTGGGTGACCTTGCCCATCAGGTAGACGACGCCGCGGTCGGTCGTGACGGCGATGGTGCCGGAGGGCACGTACTTGGTGTTGAGCAGGGCGGTCTTGACCTTGGAGGTCAGCCAGGTGTCGTTGGAGCGCTGGCCAAACGAGGCGATGGGGCCGACATTGAGCTGGTTGATGACCTGCTTCACGTTTTCCACGCCCTGGGCAATGGTGGTGGCCTGGTTCTTGGCTTCTTCGGAGGGCACGTCGCCCGTCAGCAGAAGGTGGCCGCCGTAGGCCATGGCATTGACACGTGCGGTATCGCCCAGCTTCTGGGAGATCAGGTTCTGCGCCTTGAACGCCATGTTCTGGTCTTCGAGCTGGACGCCGGACGTGCGGCGGTCGGTGACGACCATCGCCGTGGTGGCGGCGGCGCCGCCCACGATCAAAGGCGCGCAGGCCGTCAGCGAAAGCGCCGCGGTGGACAGCGCGGCGGCAAGCATCAGCGGGCGGACTGCGGGTCTGACGTCAAGAATCATTCGGTGTCTCCAAGCAGAAGAGCGTCGATGCCGTCGCACAGCGCGTGCAGCAGCAGAATATGGACTTCCTGGATGCGCATGGTGCGATCGCTGGGAACACATAGATGGACGTCCATCGGGGTAATGAGTTCCCCCATGACGCCGCCGCCCTTGCCGGTCAGGGCCAGGACGTGCATTTCGCGTGCGCTGGCGGCTTCCATGGCGCGGACCACGTTGGGCGAATTGCCGCTGGTGGAAATGGCCACGAGCACGTCGCCGGCCTGCCCGAAGGCGTTGACCTGCCGTTCAAAGACTTCGTCAAAGCCGTAGTCGTTGCCGACCGCCGTGAGGATGGAGGTGTCGGTATTGAGCGCGATGCCCGCGAGCGGCAGGCGTTCGCGTTCGAAGCGGCCCACCAGCTCGGCGATGAAATGTTGCGCGTCGGCGGCCGAGCCGCCATTGCCGCAAGCCAGAATCTTGCCGTTGTTCGCCAGGGCGCCGAACAGCACGTCCACGGCCACGGCCAGCGGTTCGGCCAGGACGTTCATGCTTTGTTCGTGAGCGGCCATGGCGTCGCGAAAGTGCGACGTCATACGAGAGGTCATATCCATGGGCGCGATTATCTCACGGGGCCGGGCCGCGGTTCTGTCCTCGCGCAACGATCGCCGAGGGCCGGCGCCGGACTGCGCCAGCCGGATCAGGGCAGCCAGAAAGCGCCGCGCAGCCAGGCCGGCTCGCCGTCGTCGAAAACCACCGCGTCGAAACGGGCGGGCGGGGGCGTGCCTTGCCAGTGGCGGCGGGCCAGTTCGGGCAGCCACAGCGCCGCCGCCCGCGCCAGCCGCGCCTGCTTTTCCCGGCCGATGCTGGCGGCGGCCCCGCCGAACCGGCGGTTGGCGCGCGCCCGGACCTCCACGAAGACGAGCGTGTTGCCGTCGCGCATGGCCAGATCGATTTCACCGGCGCGGCAGGCCAGGTTGCGCGCCAGCAGCGTCAGGCCGTGCGCCAGCAGCAGGCGCAGCGCGGCCGCTTCATGATGATCGCCGCGCCGCTGCGTGGGCGAGCGGCGCGGGGGCGGACGGTCGGCCGGCGCGCGTCCGGTGCGCCGCCGGCGTTTGGCGGCGCGGCGGCGGGCGGCCAGGGCAAGTTCGCAGGCCAGGCGCAGGGTGTCGTCCGTCATGGATTCCAAAGGCAGCGGGCATAGGCGGCTACACTGACATGGTTTTCCGAGTCCGCAGGCTGCAATGAATCAAAACGTCTCACCTCCCGTTGCCAGCGATGCCTGGTCCCGCGTGTCGGAACGCGTGGCCGGCCAGCATTGGCCCGCCTCGACGCTGTATGTCGTGGCCACGCCCATCGGCAATCTGGGCGACCTGGGCCTGCGTGCCTGGCACGCCCTGCAGCGGGCTGACGTGATCGCTGCCGAAGATACGCGCGCCAGCCGCACGCTGCTCGATGCCTGGGGCGTGGGCACGCCGCTCATGGCGGCGCACCGCCACAACGAGGCAGCCGCGGCGCAGGCCATCTGCGAGCGCCTGGCGCAAGGCCAGCGCGTGGCGCTGGTGTCCGACGCCGGCGCGCCCGCCGTCAGCGACCCCGGCGCGCGGGTGGTCCGGGCGGTGCGCGCGGCCGGCTATGCCGTGGTGCCGGTGCCCGGCCCCAGCGCCGTGATCGCCGCGCTGATGGGCAGTGGCGTCACCACGGACGAGAACCCCGCCTACGCCTTCGCGGGCTTTGCGCCACCGAAGGCGGTGGCCCGCCAGCGCTGGCTGCGCCAGTGGTGCGCATTGCCCGCGCCCGTCGTGATGTTCGAGTCGCCGCACCGGCTGGCGGCCACCTTTGCCGACCTGCTCGAGGTGTGCGGTCCCGACCGCGAACTGACCGTGGCGCGCGAGCTGACCAAGCGTTTCGAAGAGATCGGCACTTTCCGGCTGAGCGAGGCGTCCGCCTGGCTGGCCGCGGATCCGCACCGCGAGCAGGGCGAATTCGTGCTGATCGTCCATGCCGAGCCCGAAGCGGCCGCGGACGAGGATGTGGACCCGGCCCACGACGTTCTGCTGGACGCCTTGCTGGAATCGCTGTCCGTGCGCGATGCCGCGCGCGTCGCCGCCAAGGTGACCGGCCAGCCTCGCGACGTCCTGTACAACCGCGCCCTGGCGCGCAAGAAGACGCAGGAATAATCCATGGCGTATTCGACGCTCGTGTCCAACAAACCGGCCGACCCGAACGAGCGGCTGACCTATCGCGATATGCCGACGCCGCTGGGCGAGATGCGCCTGGTCGCCAGTCCCAAGGGATTGCGCGGCGCCTGGTTCACCGATCAGGCGCTGCTGCCGTCGCCGGAAGGCTGGACGCTGTCCGGCAACGACCCCTTCCTGGAACAGGCGCGGCGCGAACTGGACGAGTGGTTCGCCGGCGAGCGGCGCGTGTTCGACGTGACGCTCGACCCCGTGGGAACGACGTTTCAGCATCAGGTCTGGCATGCGCTGTGCGCGCTGGAATTCGGCGTGCTCACCAGCTACGGCGAGCTGGCCCGCGCCGTGGACCGGCCCAAGGGCGCGCAGGCGGTGGGCGGTGCCGTGGGCCGCAACCCCATCAGCATCATCATTCCGTGCCACCGCGTGATCGGCGCGGACACGTCGCTGACGGGTTTTGGCGGCGGGTTGCCCCGCAAGCAGGCGCTGCTGGCCCACGAGGGCAATCGCTATCTCAGCCGCAGCGCGCGCGCCCGCCGGGTCTGCGACGGGCAGGCAGAGCTATCCTGGTAGGCAAGTCCGGCGCCCGGCCGTTTATTTGGGCGCCGACTAGGCCGCTGATTTGGCCGCCGGCCTGGCCAATTACCGCGATGCGTTATTGCGACGCGATGGTCGGCAGAATGCCGATGCGGTCCGACACGAGCGGCACGGCATTGAGCGCGCTCTGGCGGTCGGGATACGGACCGATCCGCACCCGGTAAAGATTGTTGGTCTGTTCCACCGTCGCCGCTGGCGCGCCTTCGGCGCCCAGTTGCGTGTTGATGCGGCTGACCAGCGACTGCGCATTGGCGGGCTGGCTGAACGCGCCCACCTGCAGGTAGACGCTGCCGCTGGCCGCGCCGGCCGCCGGACGCATCGGCGCGCGGCTGGGCGCGGCTGGCGCCAGGGGCTCAGGCGTCAGCGCCACGGGCGTCGCGGCCACGGGCGCCATCACGGGCGTCGAGCCTGTGGCCGATTCCGGCTCCGGCGCGGGGGCCGCGGGCGCGCCTTGCGAGGCCAGCCGGCGGATCTCGTCGGCCTGGATCGCTTCCACGACCACCTGGCCGCTACCCGGGCCAATGATGCCCAGCTTGTAGGCGGCCACGTACGACAGGTCCATGATGCGGTCGCTGTGGAAGGGCCCGCGGTCGTTCACCCGCACGATGATCGTCTTGCCGTTGACCAGGCTGGTCACCCGCGCATAGCTGGGAATCGGCAGCGTCGTGTGCGCGGCCGTCATGGCATACATGTCGTAGGTCTCGCCGATCGACGTGGAGTTGCCATGGAACTTCTTGCCGTACCACGACGCGATGCCGCGCTTTTTGTAGGGCTGTCCGCTCGTGTCCGGCACGTAGCGCTGGCCGAACACGACGTAGGGCCGGTTCGCGCCGCTGGCGTAGGGTTCCAGCTTGGGCACGGCGTCTGGAATCTGATCCAGGTTCGACGGCGGATTGGCATCCGGCCCGTCGTCCTTGTAGTAACCACCCTTCTTGCGTCCGCCGCTGGTCGAGCAGCCTGCCACGGCGATCGCCAGCAGCAGCACGGAAATGAGATGTAGGGGGCGGGAAAGCGTCATGCGGTTTCGTCGGGCAGTTGCGTGCGGTGGCGCACCAGGAGCGGGTCGTGATCGGCAAAGCGCAGCGCCAGCTGTTCCACCACGTACACCGAGCGGTGCTGGCCGCCGGTACAGCCGATGGCCACGGTCAGGTAGTTGCGGGTGTCCTGCGTGTACAGCGGCAGCCAGCGCTTCAGGAAGCCCGCGATGTCGTCGATCATCAGCCCCACCTGCTCGTATCCCGCGAGCCACGTGGCCACGGGCTCGTCGCGGCCCGTCAGCGGGCGCAGATTGCGGTCGTAATGGGGATTGGGCAGGCAGCGCACGTCGAACACCAGGTCCGCGTCTCCGGGCACGCCGCGCTTGTACGCGAAGGATTCGAACGTCAGCACCAGCGGCGCGCGGTCTGCCTTGATCAGGTCGCGGATCCAGGCGCGAAGCTGGCCGGGCGTCAGGTCCGAGGTGTCGATGACGTGTTCCTGCTCGCGCAGCGGCGCCAGCAGTTCTCTTTCCAGGGCGATGCACTCGGTCAGCGACGGCGCGGTGCCGCCGCGCTGTAGGCGGTCGGTCAGCGGATGGCGGCGGCGCGATTCGGAATAACGCTGCACCAGCGTGGCCGTGTTGGCATCCAGGAATACGACCCGCAGGCTGGTGCCCATGGCGCGCAACGCGGTGACCACATCGGGCAGTTCGGCAAGCTCGCCCGGCGAGCGCACGTCGATGGCGACCGCCACGCGCTCCATGCCGTCATCGCGCGCCTGGGCAATGAACTCGGTCAGGAAGCGAACGGGAAGATTGTCGACGCAGGTATAGCTTGCGTCCTCGAGCATGCGCAGCGCGACGGATTTGCCGGAGCCGGAAATGCCGGTGACGAGGACGACTTTCAACATGGACATGATTGTGGCACGCTTTTCCAGGACGATGCCGGCGGGATAGCATCTGATATGGCCATAAACTCAGGAACTGCTTCTGTTCCCTGCTGTTTGCCCTGACGTAAGCTAGGGGCCGCAAACTCCGCAGTTCCATCGCAGTTCCACTTTACGCGCCCCGCCGTCTCGATTCGGGGTTTGGAATTCGACCTAGATGTTAGCCCTCATTTCCTCTTGTAGTGTTTCACTGCTGCGGTTTTGGACGATCCCAAGGGCCTTGGCCGCGGCGGCTGTTGTGTTTATGTCCGCGCCCGCGCTGGCGCAGCAGCCCGACCCGCCGGTCTTGCAGCCCGACACCATGGCGGCGCGCGTGGCGGCCTGTACGGCCTGTCATGGCGCGCAGGGCAGGGCGGGGGCCGATGGCTACTACCCGCGGCTGGCCGGCAAGCCGCAAGACTATCTCTACCACCAGCTGCTTAATTTTCGCGACGGACGGCGGCAGTACCGGCCCATGACGCACCTGCTGGCGGGGCTGCCCGACGACTACCTGCGCGAAATGGCCGCGTATTTTGCCGACCAGCATGTGCCGTATCCGGCGCCCGTGCGCGCGGACGTGTCCGCGGCCACGCTCGAGGCTGGCCGCAAGCTCGCCCGCGATGGCGACGCGGCGCGCGGCCTGCCGGCCTGTGCGTCCTGTCACGGCGCGGCGCTCTCGGGCATGCTGCCCGCGATTCCCGGCCTGCTGGGGCTGCCCCGCGATTACATCGGCGCGCAGATCGGCAGCTGGAAGAACGGCCTGCGCCGCGCCGCCGCGCCGGACTGCATGGCCGACATCTCCCACAAGCTCACGCCTGCCGACATCGGCGCACTGGCGGCCTGGCTGTCGTCGCAGCCTGTCGCCGAGCCCTACGTGCCTGATGCCGCGAATTCGGTCCGGCTGCCCGCGGAATGCGGCAGCCAGGCGCAACGCTGAACGGGGCCGCGAATGACGCTGATGAAAAGAGTGCTGGGTGTCCTGTTGCTGGTGGCCGTGGCGGGCGTCGGCGGGTTGTATTGGCTGGGCACGCGTGACGATGCCAGCACCGGGCCCACTGCCGCGGCAGCCGAGGGCGCCACGCTGATCGAACGCGGCCGCTATCTGGCGCTGGCCGGCAACTGCATGGCCTGCCACACCAGCCAGGGGGGCAAGACGTTTGCAGGCGGCACGCCCATTCCCACGCCCTTCGGCACGGTCTACGGCCCGAACATCACGCCCGATCCGGAGACCGGCATCGGCGCATGGACGGCCGACGACTTCTGGCAGGCGCTGCACAACGGTAAATCGAAGGACGGCACCTTGCTGTATCCGGCGTTCCCGTACACCGAGTACACGCGGGTCAACCGCAGCGACGCCGACGCGCTCTTTGCCTATCTGCGCAGCGTGTCGCCCGTCAGGCAGGCGAACCGTCCGCCCGACATGAATTTCCCGTACGACCAACGCGCGCTGCTGGCGGCGTGGCGCGCGCTGTACTTCAAGCCTGGCGTGCAAGAGCCCGATCCCGGCCAGTCGGTCCAATGGAATCGCGGCCGGTATCTGGTCGAGGGGCTGGGGCATTGCGCGGCCTGCCATACGCCGCGCAACAGCCTGGGCGCCACGCGTACCCGCGACGCGCTGGCGGGGGGCGTGATTCCGGTGCTGGACTGGTACGCGCCGCCGCTCACGAACGACATGCAGACCGGCATGGGGCGCTGGTCCGCGCAGGACATTGCCGCGCTGCTCAAGACCGGCATTTCGGCGCATTCGACCGTCAGCGGACCCATGGCCGAAGTCGTGCTGGGCAGCACCCAGCACCTGACCGACGACGACGCCCTTGCCATCGGCACCTATCTGAAGTCGTTGCCCGCCACGCCGCCCGCGACCGATGCGCGCGCCGCCATCCCCGCGCCCGCGGCCATGGAACTGGGCGGCAAGCTCTACCGTCAGCAATGCGCGCAATGCCACCAGGCCGACGGCAAAGGCAGCGGCACGGCGTGGCCCGCGCTGGCCGGCAATCCCACGGTGACCGCGCCATCGCCCTTGAACGCCATTCGCATGGTGCTCGATGGCGGCTACGCCCCGGCCACGGCCGCAAACCCGCGTCCGCACGGCATGCCGCCGTTCGGCCAGGTGCTCAACGACAACGACATCTCGATGCTGGTGACCTACATCCGCAACAGTTGGGGGAACGAAGCAGGCGCGGTGAGCGGCCTGGAGGTCAAGCGCGCACGGGCGTCGTCGACGTTGAACTAGCGCCCGGCGGTGGCCGCGCGGCAGGCCTCGTGCGCCAGGTCGCCCAGCGTGCGGATCGCCGCTTCGGTGCTTGCGTCCCACGGGTGCCCGTAGTTCAGGCGTAGCGCGCTGCCAAATTGGCCGCTGGCAGAGAAGATCGGGCCGGGCGCCACGCTGATGCCGCGCGCCAGCGCCTGGCGGTGCAGCGACAGCGCCTCCACGGCGGCCGGCAGTTCCAGCCACAGGAAGAATCCGCCCTGCGGCCGCGTCACGCGTGTGCCGGCAGGAAAGGCCTGCGCGATGGCGTCGGCCATGCGCTCCTGCTGCGCCTGCAAGGTCTGCCGCAGCCGGCGCAGATGGCGGTCGTAGCCGCCTTGTTCCAGGTATTCGGCAATCGCGCCCTGCGCGGGGCCGGACGCCGACAACGTCGAAGACAGTTTCAGCCGTTGCACCTGCTGGGCGTAGCGCCCGGCGCTGGCCCAGCCAATGCGATAGCCGGGCGCAAGGCATTTCGAAAACGATGAGCAGTGCAGCACCAGCCCGCGCGTGTCGTAGGCCTTGGCGGGAACGGGCCGCGTCGCGCCGAAGTAGAGCTCGCCATAGACGTCGTCTTCGATCAGCGGAATGTCGTGCCGGGCAAGCAGTTCGACGAGCCGGCGCTTGTTGTCGTCAGGCATCAGGCAGCCCAGCGGATTCTGGAATTGCGTCATCAGCCAGCAGGCGCGTGGCGCGTGGCGCAGGATGGCCGCCTGCATCGCGTCCAGGTCGATGCCGGTGCGCGGATGCGTGGGCACTTCCAGCGCTTTCAGCCCAAGGCGTTCCAGTGCCTGCAAAGCGCCGTAGAACGTCGGCGCTTCCACCATGACGGTATCGCCCGGCTGTGTGACCGCCTGCAGGCAGAGATTCAGGGCTTCGAGCGCGCCATTCGTGACGACGATGTCGGTGGCGGGCAGGTTGATGCCGCCGATCAGGTAGCGCAGCGCGATCTGCCGGCGCAGGCGCGGATTGCCGGGTGCCAGGTCCTCAACGGTGTCGCGCGGGTCCTGGCGCTTCAGATGCGTGGCCATCGCCTGCGCCAGGCGCGGCAGCGGAAAGAGCAGCGGCGAAGGGAAGGCCGAGCCCAGCGGGGTGACATCGCGATTGCGCACCGAGCCCAGGATGTCGAAGATCCGTTCGCTGATCGCCAGTTCGGTCGATTCACCGTCGGGGCATGAGGCGCCGGGTTCGGGCGGCAGCGATTCGGCGGGGGCGTTGACGTAGTAGCCCGAGCGCGGCTGCGCGCGGATGAGACCGCGTGCTTCAAGCAGGTAGTAGGCCTGGAACACCGTCGAGGGGCTGACGCCGCGCGCGGCACACGCGTCGCGCACGGAGGGCAGCTTGTCGCCGGCGCGCAGCACGCCGCTTGCGATCGACGTGGCGATCTCGTCGGCCAGGGTCTCGTAAAGGCTCACGATGCCGCAGGGCGACGACGCGGGCTCATTTGCTGCTTTGCAGGATCGCCATGGCCTGGCGTTCCATGAATTCGCCCAGCGTGTCGATGCCGCGCAATTTCAGGATGGTGTTGCGCACGGCCGCCTCGACCAGCACGGCCAGGTTGCGGCCCGCGGCCACCTGCAGCATCACTTTACGCACGGGCAGACCCAGCATGTCCTGCGTGATGTCTTGCAGCGGCAGGCGTTCGAACTTGTCCTGCGCGGTGGCGCGCACCAGGTGAACGATGAGCTTGAGCCGCATCTTGCGGCGCACCGAGGTTTCGCCAAAGATGGTGCGGATGTCGAGCAGGCCCAGGCCGCGGACTTCCAGCAGGTTCTGCAGCAATTGCGGACAGTGGCCTTCGATCATGTTGGGCGCGGTGCGCGAGAACTCGACTGCGTCGTCGGCCACGAGGCCGTGGCCGCGCGAGATCAGTTCCAGCGCCAGTTCGCTCTTGCCCAGACCCGATTCGCCCGTGATCAGCACGCCTAGTCCCAGCACGTCCAGGAACACGCCGTGCACCGTGGTGGTGGGCGCCAGCTTCTTGCCCAGATAGATGCGCAAGAGGTCGATCAGTTGCGCGGCCGCGACCGGCGTGGACAGCAGCGGTACCTGGTGCTGGTCGCATTGGTCGACGAGGTCTTGCGGCGGCGTCAGGCCATCGGCCAGCAGAATCGCAGGGACGCCGCCGATCAGCAGCTCGTCCATGTGGTGCATGCGGCGGCGCAGGTCGAAGCGCGTGTAATACGCCAGCTCTTCCTGGCCAAACACCTGGATGCGAGACGGGTGGATCAGGTTCAAGTGGCCGACCAGATCGGCGGCCGCCATGCCGTCATCGGGAATCGCGCGGTCCGCCGCGCCTTGGCCCGAGATCCAGTTAAAAGGGATTTTGTCGGCGTTGTCGTCGACGAGTTCCTGCACCGTGAGCATGGCAGCGATTCCGCGTGGGATCAGAGTTGGCCGGTCGTGAGCATTCTGTGCACGATGGCCGGGTCGGGCTCGGTGGCCAGCGCCTCGCGCAATGCCTTGTTGGACATGAGCTGGGCGAGTTCGGCCAGGATGTCCAGGTGCTGCTGCGTGGCCGTTTCAGGCACCAGCAGGCACAGCAGCATCGACACGGGTTGTCCGTCGGGCGCGTCGAACGTGATGGGCTGGGCAAGGCGGATGAATGCCGCCAGCGCTTGTTCCAGACCTTTCACGCGGCCGTGCGGCACGGCCACGCCCTGGCCGAGGGCGGTTGACCCCAGACGCTCGCGGGCAAAAAGGCTGTCGAACACGAGCGCGCGTGCCAAGCCGTTGTTGTTTTCAAAAAGCAGACCGGCCTGTTCGAACGCACGTTTCTTGCTCGTGGCGAGCATATCGAGCACGACGTTGCCGGCGGGGAGGATGCGCGACAAATGATTCATCAGGGCATTATAGGGTTATATGACGCACTGCAACAATCAACCGCCCCGGACGTTTCGGACGACCGGAAGCGATCGGGGCACAAGAGCGACAGCATAGTCTGATCGCGGCGCGTTGTGGGCATTCTGGGAGTGGCGATCATCACGGCGCGGCGCACGTCCGGCAAAAGCCCAGGAAAACGCCAATCGGCCGGCGGGGGCCAGCGGGATGAAACACGAGGGGGGAGGGGACTTTGCCGATGCCCCGGCTGGACACAAGGTCTAGCGGGACACCGGGACTTAGGCAGGATCCTGGGATCCCTGTACGGCTAGTCGCTCAGGTGAGCGGTCATGAAGCGCGTTACTGCTGGGGTGGCGAGAGGGTCGCCGCTTGCCGCTTCACGGACTCTGCTGAATGACTTCTTACCTTGTCCTTGTGCTTGATGACCTGACGGTCGACTTTGTCAGCAAGAAGGTCGATGGCTGCATAGAGGTTTTCATCGGTTGCTTCACAATGAATGTCCTTGCCGCTCAGTCGCATGGTGATTTCGGCTCTATGCCGCAGGGGCTCTACTGAGAGCATGACCTGGGTATCGATGACGTGATCGAAATGCCGCAGCACTCGCGCCAGTTTGTTCATGACATATTCCCGGATGGCCGGGGTGACGTCGAGGTGACGACCGCAGATGCTCAGGTTCATAGTGTGCTCTCCTTCTAAAAGAGGAAAAAGGTGCGCAAAAGGCGCGGTGAAGTCGTTAGGCGTTCTCCTTCAATAAGCAGGTTCGTTTAGTACTAGTGTATAGACTCGGGCCGATAAAACAAGCTGACCTACCGCAAGTTCATGGCAATTTTATGGCTGAACCCCTAGGGCGTATGGCCCTTCTTTCCCAGGCGTTACGGGGTCTTTCAGCATGGGGTTACATCCGGAAGTGTTCGCCCAGATACACGCGGCGAACGGCGGGGTCGCCCACGATTTCCTCGGGGTGGCCGTCGGTCAGCACCTTGCCTTCGCTGATGATGTAGGCGCGGTCGCAGATGCCCAGGGTTTCGCGCACGTTATGGTCGGTGATCAGCACGCCGATGCCGCGGCCCTTCAGGAAGCGCACGATGCGCTGGATCTCGATGACCGCGATCGGGTCCACGCCGGCAAACGGTTCGTCCAGCAGGATGAAGCGCGGGCTGGTCGCCAGCGCGCGCGCGATTTCGACACGGCGGCGTTCGCCGCCCGAGAGTGAAATTGCGGCATTGCTGCGGATGTGGCCGATCTGCAGTTCTTCGAGTAGCGACTCCATCTGCTCGTTGATCTTGGGCGTCGACAACGGACGGCCGTCCGGACCCACCTGCAGTTCCAGCACGGCGCGGATGTTCTGTTCGACCGTCAGGCGGCGGAACACGGAAGCATCCTGCGGCAGGTACGACAGGCCCATGCGCGCGCGCTTGTGGATGGGCATCGCCGTGATGACGGCGCCGTCGATTTCGATGCGGCCCGCATCCGCGGGCACCAGGCCGACGATCATGTAGAAGCTGGTGGTCTTGCCGGCGCCGTTGGGGCCCAGCAGGCCCACGACTTCGCCGCTGACCACGGACAGGGACACATCCTGCACCACGGTGCGGCCGTTGTAGGTCTTGCGCAGTCCGGTTGCGCGCAGGCTGCCCTGCTTGACGCCCGAAGGGGCGGAGGTCACGGGGGTCGGCACTGAAGGTTGGTTCATCGTGGCTGCGATTGGTGTTGCATGGGAAGCGCTTCAGCGCCCTTTCTTGGCTGCCTGCTGCTTGCGGCATTCGGCGACGGCGGCGTCCAGCTTGGCGCGCGGTTCGGCCAAGGAACGCACGCGTCCGCCAGCCGCGGCGGAATTCGGGCCACCTTGTGCTTCGTATGTGCCGGACTTCTCGTTGTAGCGTACCCGTTCGCCGCGAATGGTATCGAACGGTTTCCCACAGACGTAGCGGGTCACGATGGCCTGGCCGATCAGGTCGAACGTGCTGTTGGTGCCGTCGTATTCGGCGCGCAGGCCCTTGCCTTCGATGAGTTCAAAGTTTTCAGGGCGCTCCTGGCGGATGGTGACGACCTTGCCCTTGTTGGCGGTGGCCGTGCCATATTGGTTGCCCTGCGCGTCCTCGTTCATCTGCAGCGTGTCGGACGTCAGCGTCATCAGGCCGCGCGTCATGTTGACGTTGCCGGTGAACACGCTTTGTTTCTTCACGTCGTCGTAGTGCAGCGTGTCCGACAGGATCAGCGTGCTGGGCTCTTCAGCCGGCGCTGCCGCCTTCGGGTCCGCGGCATGGGCCGGCGCAAACGCGCAAGCCGTCAACAGCACGGCGCCCATCAGGCGGGTCGTCGGGGCGAAGAGGGTCCGAAGGTCGGTCATGGTTTTTTCTGGTTAGAGTTGTTGGCAGGAATTTCGGTGCGGCGCTGCTGCCTGCCTTCCGAACCCGCAATTTCCACGTCGGTCGACGCCGACACCTGTAATTGGCGAGTCTTGTTGTTGTAGTGCATGCCCGTGCCCTGCATGCGCGAGCGGCCCTTCAGGACCGTGGCGGGCAGGTCGGTGAAGACCACGTCGTCATCGGGCAGGATGATGAGTTGCTGGCTGCGCACGTCCAGCATGTCGTTTTCGGCATCGGGCTGGCGCAGCACGTGGGCGTCGCCCTGCATGACGATCCGCTTGCCGCCCTGTTCCATCACGGCCGTCTTGGAAACCGCGACCGTGATCGGATTGGTCTCGCGCTGGCCCACCGCGCGCGGCGCGGTGACGTGATACGAATCGTCGTCGGGGAAGTGCTCCATGTAGTCGCCTTCCAGGCGATTGATGGGCTTGCCCGTGGGATCGGTGCGCAGCATCACGAATTCGCGCGACCATGCGTCCATTTCGTGGGTGACGCGGCGCGGCGGGTCCACCTGGATGGCGCGCTGCGCGTAATCGGCCGCCCACCACGAGCTGGTGACCAGCACCAGCAGCAGGAACAGCGCGATCAGTGAGGGAAAACGTTCTTTCATCGGGTGCGCCGCGAGGGCGTATTCGTTAACGGGGCGATCACTGGATGGCTCCGGGGCCGAGCAGGCCCGGCGATGCCAGGAATGCGCCCAGGCGGCCTTGCGAGGCCAAGAGGAGATCGCAGCATTCGCGTACGGCCCCGCTTCCGCCGGGCAGGGTGGAAACCCAGTGGGCCGCCTGGCTGACGTAGCCGGGAGCGTTGGGCACGCTGGCCGCGAAGCCGGCGCGCTGCAAGGCCGGCAGGTCGATGATGTCATCGCCCATGTAGCCGGTTTGATTCAGTTGGACACCGCAGCGCTGCGCAAGTTCGGTCAGGGCGCTGCCCTTGTCGCGCACGCCCTGGATGACTTCGGCGATGCCCAGTTCCGCGGCGCGGCGGGCGACGATGGGGCCGGAACGTCCGGTGATCAGCGCCACTTTCAGGCCGCCTTCCATCAGCAGCCGCAGCCCGTGGCCGTCCAGCACGTGGAAGCGCTTTTGCAGTTCGCCGCCTTCGCCGTAATAGAGGCTGCCGTCGGTCAGCACGCCGTCCACGTCGAAAACCATCAGGCGCACGGCCGCGGCGCGTTCGCGCACGATGGCAGGGATACGGGCAAGCACCAGCGCTTCGGCCGGGTGATTCACGGAAGCAGAAAGGTTCATAGTCATACCACTTTAGCGGCCATCAGATCGTGCATGTGCAATGCGCCGACCAGCGCGCCGTCATTGTCCAACACCAGCATGTGATTGAGCCGTTGTTCGTCCATCTGCCGGGCGGCCTCGACCGCCAGCGCCTCGGGATTGATGCTGCGCGGCGAGCGCGTCATGCCCGCCTCGACGGTCAGGCTGCGGATGTCGCCGTGCCGCGCGATGAGACGGCGCAGGTCGCCGTCGGTGAAGATGCCCAGCGGGCGGTGCTGCGCGTCGGTGACGACGGTCATGCCCATGCCCTTGGCCGACATGACCTCCAGCGCCTGCGATACCGGGGTGCCCGCCATGACGATGGGCAGGGCGTCTCCCTGGCGCATGACGTCGCGCACGTGGGTGAGCAGGCGGCGGCCCAGCGCGCCGCCCGGGTGCGAGCGGGCGAAGTCCTGCGGCCCGAAACCGCGGGCCTCCAGGCAGGCGACGGCCAGGGCGTCGCCCAGCGCCAGGGCGGCGGTCGTGCTGGCGGTGGGCGCCAGGTTCATCGGGCAGGCTTCCTGGGCCACGCTGGCATCCAGGTGGATGTCGGCCTGCCGGGCCAGTTCGGATTGCGGGTTGCCAGTGATGGCAACCAGCCCCGCGCCCATGCGGCGCACGACGGGCAGGATGGTCAGCAATTCCGAGCCTGAGCCGGAATAGGAGATCGCGATGAGAACGTCGTCGCGGGTGATCATGCCCAGGTCGCCGTGGACGGCCTCGGCCGCATGCACGAAGAAGGCGGGCGTGCCGGTGGAGGCCAGCGTCGCGGCGATCTTGCGGGCGATGTGTCCCGTTTTTCCGATGCCGCTGACGACCACCCGTCCGCGGCAGGCGAGCAGCAGGTCAACGACACGCGTGAAGCTGTCGTCCAGCCGGGCGGACAGGTCTTGCAGCCCTTGGCTTTCAATCTGAAGCGTTCTGCGCGCAGATGCCAGCGCGGTGCCGGACGAAGAGGTGGGATGGTCGTTCATGGGGCGGATTTTAATCGCAGTACGCTAGTTTGCCCCGCGCAGGGGCGTATGGCATGCTGGCGAGTCTTTCAACGGCTTTCAAACTTTCCTTCCAGGCCCGCTCCATGTCCAGCATTTCCAGTCCCGTCCTTGGCACGCCACTGTCCCCCTTGGCTACCCGCGTCATGCTGCTGGGTTCCGGTGAACTGGGCAAAGAGGTCATCATCGCCCTGCAGCGCCTGGGCGTCGAAGTCATTGCAGTGGATCGGTATGCCGACGCCCCGGGCCATCAGGTGGCGCACCGGGCGCATGTGGTGTCGATGACCGACCCGCAGGCCTTGCGGCAGGTCATCGAAGCGGAGCAACCGGACGTTATTGTCCCCGAAATCGAGGCCATTGCCACCAGCTTGCTGGTGGAACTGGAAGCGGCCGGCGTGGCGCGGGTCACCCCGACGGCCCGCGCGGCACAGCTCACCATGAATCGCGAAGGCATCCGCCGCCTGGCGGCGGAGACGTTGGGGCTGCCGACCTCGCCCTACCGTTTTGTCGACACCGAGGACGAGCTGCGCCAGGCCATCGACGGCGGCATCGGCTATCCCTGCGTCATCAAGCCGGTCATGTCCTCGTCGGGCAAGGGGCAGTCGGTCATCAAGAGCGCCGACGACGTGGCCTCCGCGTGGCGCTACGCCCAGGAAGGGGGACGGGTCGGGGGCGGCCGCGCCATCGTCGAGGGGTTCATCCGCTTCGACTACGAAATCACGCTTCTGACCGTACGGGCCCGCGGGGCCGACGGCCAGGTCGAGACCTGCTACTGCGAACCCATCGGCCACAAGCAGGTCGACGGCGACTACGTCGAAAGCTGGCAGCCGCACCCCATGTCTCCGGCGGCGCTCCAGCGTGCGCGCGACATCGCGCTGGCCGTCACGTCCGAGCTGGGCGGACTGGGCATTTTCGGCGTCGAGCTCTTCGTGGCGGGCGACCAGGTCTGGTTCTCCGAGGTCAGCCCGCGTCCGCACGACACCGGCATGGTCACCATGATTACCCAGGTGCAGAACGAGTTCGAACTGCACGCGCGCGCGCTGCTGGGGCTGCCGGTCGACCCCAGCCTGCGCCAGCCCGGCGCCAGCAGCGTCATCTATGGCGGTGTGGAAGCCCGGGCGGTGACGTTCCATGGCGTGGCCGAGGCGCTGGCCGAGCCCGGCACGGACATTCGCCTCTTCGGCAAGCCCGAATCCTTCGTCAAGCGCCGCATGGGCGTGGGTCTGGCCGTGGCGCAAGACGTTGCCGCCGCCCGCGCCAAGGCCAAGCGCGTGTCGGCCGCCGTGACCGTCAAGGCCGGCTGATCGTCCGCGCTGGCCTGTCCCGGACCGGTTAACGCCCGCCGTTCCCCGTTTTTTCACCCCCATCAACGCCACCCGCCAACCGGCCGGTGGCGTTTTTGCTGCGCGCCATTCCCCGATTTGTGTTGTATGGCTGTCACGTTCGGCGGCTAATTTGGCCTGCCCGCGCCCTGAATGGCGCCCAGTTGCGCCTTCGCCCCTGAGCGCAGTGTGGTTTGCGCTTTCTCATCGTTTGTTCGATAATTTCAGAAATTTCTGAAATCGAAGTAACTGCATGTGTCGTGCTGCCCTTCGCTGTGTTACTGGCTGATCCTCATGGCGCTTTCCCCCCAGATCGAACGATTTGTCCTGCACTTTGGTGAAATGGGCAGCCGTTGGGGCGTGAACCGCACCGTCGGCCAGATCTACGCGCTGCTGTTTCTCGCGCCGCAGCCGCTGAACGCCGACGATATCGCCGAGGCCCTGGGCTTTTCGCGCTCGAACGTCAGCCTCGGGCTGAAAGAGCTGCAGTCCTGGCGCCTGGTCAAGCTGATGCATCAGGTGGGCGACCGCCGCGACTACTTCGAGACCCCCAAGGACGTCTGGGAAATCTTCCGCATCCTCATGGAAGAGAAGCGCAAGCGCGAAGTCGACCCCACCCTCACGCTCCTGCGCGACACGCTGCTGGAGTCGCCGTCCGGGCCCGACGAGGCTTACGCGCAACAACGAATGACCGAAATGCTGGAGCTCATCGAACTATCCACGGGGTGGTTCGATGAGGTTCAACGGCTGCCGCCCGAAACCCTGCAAAGCCTCATGAAACTTGGTTCCAAGGTTCAGAAGGTGTTGGGTTTCGCCGGCAAATTGCGGGGCAAGGGCTGACCCGTCACGCCTCGATTTTTCAGGAAACCTCTATGAAGTTGTATGCAACGCCCCTAACATGGCGCGGTAGACGGCCTGGGAACCATGCCGGTTGCCGCAGCGCGTCGACGCCTTGGGAGCAGCCTCATGATTGATCTCGATGTCGTGAATCTCTCGCGGTTCCAGTTCGCCGCGACTGCGCTCTACCATTTCATCTTTGTCCCGCTCACGCTTGGCCTGTCGTTCATCCTGGCCATCATGGAAAGCGTGTACGTCATGACCGGACGCGCCATCTGGAAGAAGATGACGATGTTCTGGGGCACGCTGTTCGGCATCAACTTCGCGCTGGGCGTGGCCACGGGCGTGGTGATGGAGTTCCAGTTCGGCATGAACTGGTCCTACTACAGCCACTACGTGGGCGACGTCTTCGGCGCGCCGCTGGCCCTTGAAGGGCTGATGGCGTTCTTCCTGGAAGCCACCTTCGTCGGCCTGTTCTTCTTCGGCTGGAACCGCATGTCCAAGGTCAGCCACCTGGCCGTGACCTGGCTGGTGGCCTTCGGCACGAACTTCTCGGCCCTGTGGATCCTGATCGCCAACGGCTGGATGCAGAACCCGGTCGGCGCGGTCTTCAATCCGGACACGATGCGCATGGAAATGACCGACTTCGCCGCGGTCATCTTCAACCCGGTCGCGCAAGCCAAGTTCGTGCATACCGTCAGCGCCGGTTACGTGGCGGGCGCCATGTTCGTCATGTCGATCAGCGCGTGGTATCTGCTGCGCGGCCGTCATATCGACCTGGCCAAGCGCTCGATGGCGGTAGCTGCCAGCTTCGGCCTGGCCGGCGCGTTGTCGGTGGTCGTGCTGGGCGATGAAAGCGGCTATCTGACCACCGAACACCAGAAGATGAAGATCGCGGCCATGGAATCCATGTGGCACACCGAGCCCGCGCCCGCGTCCTTCAATCTGATCGCCATCCCGAACCAGGCCGAGCGCCGCAACGACTTCGCGATCGAGATTCCCTATGTCATGGGCATTATCGGCACGCGTTCGCTGACCACGCCGCTGCTGGGCATCAACGACCTGATCCTGCGCGCCGAGAATCGCATCCGCGACGGCATCGTGGCCTACGAGGCCCTGCAGAAGATCCGCGCGAACCCGAAGGATGTGGATGCGCGCATGGTGTTCGACAGGACCTGGCCGGACCTGGGTTACGCGCTCCTCGTCAAGCGCCATCAGCCCGACATCAGCAAGGTCACCGAAGCGGACATCAAGCAGGCCGCGATCGATACCGTGCCGACCGTGGCGCCGCTTTTCTGGGCGTTCCGCATCATGGTCGCGGTGGGCATGTACCTGATCCTGTTCTTCGGCGTGGCGTTCTGGCTTGCCTCGCGCGGCCGCCTGGACAAGCGTCCGGCGTTGCTCAAGGTGGCGTTGTGGAGCCTGCCGCTGCCGTGGGTCGCGATCGAAAGCGGCTGGTTCGTCGCCGAGTACGGCCGCCAGCCCTGGGTGATCGAAGGCGTGCTGCCCACGTACTACGCGGCGTCGGGCCTGACCATGACCGACCTCGTCATCAGCCTGTCGATCTTCCTGGTGCTGTACACGATCCTGCTCATCATCGGCGTGAAGGTCATGCTGCACGCCATCAAGGCCGGACCGAAATCCGACGGGCCGGCGCCGGGTGACGCCGCCGCCGATCCCGTCCACGCCGCCGTGCGCGCCTGAGGGGAGAAACGCAAATGGATACCCTAATTCCTTTTGACTACGGCACGCTGCGCGTGGTGTGGTGGGTGCTGCTGGGCGCCTTGCTCATCGGCTTTGCCGTCATGGACGGCTTTGACCTGGGCGTGGCGGCGCTGTTGCCGGTGGTCGCCAAGACCGACGCCGAGCGCCGCATCGTCATCAACGTGGTGGGGCCGGTCTGGGAAGGCAATCAGGTCTGGCTCATCACCGCGGGCGGCGCCATCTTTGCCGCGTGGCCCTTGCTCTACGCCGCATCGTTCTCGGGCTTTTACCTGGCGATGATGCTGGTCCTGCTGGCGCTGATCCTGCGGCCGGTGGGCTTCAAGTACCGCAGCAAGATGGAAGGCACGCGCTGGCGCAATCGCTGGGACGCCGTGCTGTGCTTCTCGGGCGTGGTGGCGTCGCTGGTGTTCGGCGTGGCGATGGGCAACATCGTGCTGGGCGTGCCGTTCACCTTCGATGCCGTGACGCTGCGCCCGATCTACGAAGGGCACTTCTTCCAGCTGTTCATGCCGTTCGCCCTGCTTGCAGGCGTGCTGAGCGTGGTGATGCTGGCCATGCACGGCGCGGTGCTGCTGGCCTGGCGCACGGATGATCCCGTGTCCTCGCGCGCTCGCAACTGGGGCCGTCTGTGTGCGGTGCTGACGGCCGCGCTGTTCGTGGCCGGCGGCTTCTGGGTCGCGGGCGGCGTGCCGGGCCATGCAATCACCAGCGCGGTCGATATGTCCGCGCCGTCCGATCCGATGCTCAAGACCGTGTCGGTGCAGACCGGCGCCTGGATGGCCAATTACGCGAAGTGGCCGTGGATGTGGATCGCGCCCGCGCTGGGCGTGGCCGGCGCGGTGCTGGCTGCGCTGCTGCTGACCGTGCGCGCAAACATGCTGGCATTCCTGTCGTCCTCGGCATCGATCGCCGGCGTAATCCTGACGGTGGGCTTCTCGCTCTTTCCGTTCATCATGCCGTCCTCGACCAATCCGAAGGCCGGCCTGACCATCTGGGACGGCTCGTCCAGCCACCTGACGCTGTGGATCATGGTGATTGCAGTGGCCATCTTCCTGCCGATCGTGACCGTCTACACCGGTTGGGTGTACCGCGTCATGCGCGGCAAGGTCACCCATGATTCGGTGGGCGACACGCCCAACTCGTACTGATAAAGGAGCCTCGTCCATGTGGTATTTCTCGTGGATTCTCGGCCTTGGCCTGGCGTGCGCATTCGCCATTCTCAATGCGATGTGGTTCGAGCTGCGCGAAGGTCAGACCCATGACCCGCGCGCCAGCCGCGACGTCGAGTGAGCGGCGGCGCAAGCAGCCTCGAGCACGACCCGTCGGCGTCCCTGCAGAAGCCGCCGCGCGAACAGTCGCGGTGGCTGATGGGACTGGCCAGGACGGCGCGGTATCCGCTGATCGTGGCGGGCGCCGCGCCGCTGGTCAGCGGCGCATTGCTCGTCGTGCAGGCCTGGCTTCTTGCCAGCGTGCTGGACGCGGCGATCGTGGGTGGCACGCCGCGGCACGAACTGCTGGGCGGCATCGCCGGTATTGCGGGGCTGATGCTGCTGCGCGCTTGCATCGCCTGGGCGGGCGAGCGCGCCGGCGCGGATGCCTCCGAGCGCATCAAGCGCCACGTTCGCCAGTCGCTGTTCCTGCGGCTGGTGCAAAAAGGCCCTTACTGGAGCCGCGGCAAAGCGTCAGGCGAACTGGCGAGCGCGGTGGTCGACCAGGTCGAGGCGCTGGATGGCTTCTTTGCGAAGTATCTGCCCGCGATGGCTGCGGCCGCGATGCTGCCGGTGGCGTTCTCGGTGGTGCTGCTGCCCGTCGACGTGATCGCGGGCCTGGTGCTGCTGATCACGGCGCCGCTGATTCCGCTCTTCATGGCGCTGGTGGGGTGGGGCGCGCAAGGCGCCAGCCGCCGCCACCTGCGTGCGTTCGCCCGGCTGTCGGGGTTTTTCGCGGACCGGTTGCGTGGGCTGTCCACGCTGAAGCTGTATGGGCGCGCGCAGGCCGAGGCCCAGTCCGTCGTGGCCGCCAGCGATGCGCTGCGCCAGCGGACGATGTCGGTGCTGCGCATCGCGTTTCTGTCCTCGGCCGTACTGGAATTTTTTGCCGCGTTGGGCGTGGCGGGCATTGCGGTCTACATCGGCCTGACTTACCTGGGATTTCTGGACATGCGCTGGTCGCCGCTGACGCTGCAGGCCGGGCTGTTCTGCCTGTTGATGGCGCCCGAGGTCTACGCGCCGCTGCGCCAGTTTGCCGCCCATTATCACGACCGCGCGACGGCGCTGGCCGCCGTCACGCAAATTGCCGTCCTGTTCGATGGCCTGCCGCAAGCCGAGGCCGAAGCAGCGCCCGCTTTGGGCGGCAAGCCCGCGCATGCCGGCAAGGGCGCCGCGGTTGTCATCGATGGATTGCGGGTCGAGGCGCCGGGCCGCGGCCACGCGGTGCTGGCCGATGCGGCGCTTGCGCTCGCGCCCGGCGAGCACATGGCGCTGATGGGACCCAGCGGTATCGGCAAGTCCACCCTGATCGAAGCCATCGCGCGCCTGCGGCCCGCCGACGGTGATATTCGCATCGATGGCCTGCCGCTGGCGCAATGGGACGAGACCGCCTTGCGCCAGCGTGTGGCGCTGATCGGCCAGCGGCCGCAATTGCTGGCCGGATCGATCGCCGACAACATCCGGCTGGGCCGGCCCGGCGCCACGGATGCGCAGATCGAGGATGCCGCGCGCCGCGCTTGCGTGCTGGAGTTCGCGCAGGACCTGCCGCAAGGATTGGATACCGTGCTGGGCAGCCGCGGCCATGGCTTGTCCGGCGGGCAGGCGCAGCGCGTGGCGCTGGCCCGCCTGTTCCTGCGCGATCCGGGGCTTATCCTGCTGGACGAACCCACCGCCCACCTGGACGACGCGACGCAGGCCCGGGTGCTGGATGAGATTCTGCAATTTGCCGCTGGCCGCACCTTGGTGCTGGCGACGCACGCGCCCGCGGTGGCCGCGCGCTTGCCGCGCGTGGCGCGCATCGCCGCCGGCGCCGTGGAAGACGCATGAAGAATCTGTTGTTGCTCCTGCCGCTATACGCACGCCGCAAAGGCGGGCTTTTGCTCGCATTGTTCTGTGCGCTGGCGACCGTGGCCGCCGGCGTGGGACTGCTGGGCGTGTCGGGCTGGTTCCTGACGGGCGCGTTCCTGGCCGGCGCCGGCAGCGTCTTCAACCTGTTTGCGCCGTCCGCGCTGGTGCGGGGACTGTCCTTCCTGCGGATCGTGTCGCGCTATGCCGACCGGGTGGTCGGTCATGCCGCCACGCTGCGCTTGTTGGCGGATCTGCGCGCCTTGGTGTTTTCGGCGCTGATCCGGCTGACGCCGCGTCAGCTTGCGCGTTATCGCAGCGGCGATCTGGTCGCCCGCATGACGAACGACGTCGATGCGTTGGATACGGTCTTTCTGTTTGTGCTGGCGCCGCTGGCCACCGCCATCGTTGCCGGCGCGGTGCTGACCGCCGTGCTGGGGCAATGGGTTCCCGCGGCGGCGCTGGTCTTTGCACTGGCGCTGCTGACGGCGTGCGTGATCGTGCCCCTGTGGCTGCTGCGCGCGGCGCGCAAGCCGGGCGCAGCCGCGCAGGAAAGCGCGGCGGGGTTGCGCGCCGCCACGCTGGATGCGGTTGACGGCCACGCCGACATGGTGGCCCTGCATGCCCAGGCCGAGACGCTGGCGCATTTCGAGCGTCTGTGCGAAGCCAGCGCCCAGGCGCGCCGCAGCCAGGCGCGGGTGGCGGTGCGCGGGCAATGGTTCCTGCAGGTGGCCGCGGGCGTGGCGGTGATGGCGCTGTTGTGGTTTGGGCTTGCCGCGCATGAGGCGGGGCGGATCGAAGCCCCCGTCCTGGCGGGCTTGCTGCTGGCCGTCATCGGCATTTTCGAGGTCGCCGGTCCGATCATGCGGGGCGCATCCCGGATGGGATCGGCAATGTCGGCCGCCGCGCGCATCCGCGAGGTCACGCAATGCGAACCCGACATGCAGGATCCGGCGGGGCCGCGCCCCTTGCCCCACAGCGGCGCGCTGGAACTGGATGGTGTCGGCTTCGCCTATCCGGCCCGCGCCGCCGGCGATGGCGTGCGGGTACTGAAAGACATCAACCTGCGAATCGAACCGGGCGAACGCGTGGCCATCCTGGGCCCAAGCGGCGCGGGGAAGTCCACGCTGCTGCATCTGATCCTAAGGCTTGAGGATCCGCAGGCAGGGCAGGTCCGCTTCGGCGGGTGCGATGCGCGCGAATGTGCGCAGGCCGACTGGCACCGGCGGATCGTCCTGCTTTCGCAGGATTCGCCCCTGTTTCTGGGCACGCTGCGCACGAACCTGTTGATCGGCAATCCCGACGCCGACGATGGCGCGCTTTGGCAGGCGCTGGATGCAGCAAGACTCGGTGATTTCGTGCGCGGTCTGCCCGATGGCCTGGACACCTGGGCTGGCGAAACCGGCTCGCAGCTGTCGGCCGGGCAAGCGCGGCGCCTGTGCCTGGCCCGGGCGTTGCTGGCGCCCGCCGCGGTCATCGTGCTGGACGAGCCGACCGCGGGATTGGATGGCGCGGCCGAAGCGGCATTCTTTGCGGACCTGGAACACGCGGTGCGCGGACGCACCGTGGTGCTGGCCACGCACGCGGCCCTGCCCGAGGGCGCGGTGCACCGTTGCCATGTGTTGCGCAACGGTCGACTGCATGACATGTCATCGCATGCGGCAATCCTGGCTTAAGCGCGGCGGCGCGGTTATAGTTCGCCTTGCTTCAATTCACTCAGGGCCGTATCCATGCAGACCGACAACGCCGAGTTCATCCGGCGCACCATCCGCAGCGTTCCGGACTGGCCCCAACCCGGTGTCACGTTCCGCGATATCACGCCGGTGCTGCAGGATCCGCGTGCGTTCCGCGTCCTGATCGATCTCTTCGTCTATCGCTACATGCGCCAGCGCCTGGATCTGGTGGCGGGTGTGGACGCGCGCGGCTTCATCGTGGGCAGCGTACTGGCCTATGAACTGAACCTGGGCTTCGTGCCCGTGCGCAAGAAGGGCAAGCTGCCTTACCGCACGGTGGCAGAGGAATACTCGCTCGAATACGGCAACGCGGCCGTCGAGATGCACACGGATTCGGTCCGTACGGGCCAGCGTGTCCTGCTGGTGGACGATCTGATCGCCACGGGCGGCACCATGCTCGCGGCCATCAAGCTGCTGCAGCGCCTGGGCGCCAACGTGGTGGAAGCCGCCGCGATCATTGATTTGCCGGATCTGGGCGGGTCCGCCAAGGTGGCTGCCACCGGCACGCCGCTCTACACGGTCTGTCAGTACGGCGCAGACACGACGCCGTAGCGGTACGGCATCAGCCGCCTCCTTCGCAGGAGGCCGCCCTGCGCACCTTCCTCAGGCGTCAGACAAGCGGGGCTGGATGAAATCCAGAAAAGCCTTGGTCTTGGCCGGCAGCATGCGCGAGGGCAGCAGCGCAAACAAGGGCAGGGGCGTCAGGCTCCACTCCGGCAGCACGCGCACCAACCCCGTTTGCTTGATGGCGCGCTCCATCGCGTCGAACACCAGCAGCGGGGTGATGCCCAACCCCTGACCGGCCAATCGTCCCAGCATCCCCACGTTATTGGCCGACAGGCGGCCAGACACCTGCACGCGCTCGACCTTGTCGCCCGAATGGAGCATCCAGAAGGACGATTCCTCGCGCATGGTGGGGCGCAGGCATTCGTGGTGGGTCAGGTCCGCCGGTACGCGCGGTTCGCCGTGGCGGGCCAGATACTCGGGCGACGCATAGAGCTGGTGCGCCATCAGCACGATCTTGCGCGAGATGAGGCTGGAATCGGGCTGCTGCCCGAAACGCAGGATCAGGTCGAATGGATTACTGATGGGATCGATCGGGCGCATGCTCAGATCGAAGTCGCATTCGATATCCGGATGCTGTTCGCGAAATTCGCGGATCACGGCGGGCAGGAACAATTGCGCCAGGCTGGTCGGCAGCGAGATCCGCAGACGGCCCTTGGGCTGCACGGCCATGTCCAGCAGTTGGTCGTGCGCGATGCGGGCCTCGTCGACGATATGGCGGCAACGTTCGAAGTAGATGGCGCCGGCTTCGGTCAGATCGATCTTGCGGGTGCTGCGGTTGAGCAGCCGCATGCCCACGCTGCGTTCCAGTTCGCTGACCCGGCGCGAGAGCGTGGAGGTCGGGATATTCAAGGCTTCGGCGGCGTGGCTGAAGTTCTTGCGCTTGGCGACCTCGACGAATAGCGCGATGTCGTTAAGCTGAATGTCCATGAATGTCCTCGAGACTCAAGTTTCCATTTCTGGCAGATTCGTATGATAAATGGAATCATTGTCCCGCCAGTAGAAATGTCTATTTCTCCACTTTGAACAACAATTCCATCGCGTGGGGGCTTCATATTGCGATACCCACCTTGCGGGAAACTGAACAAATGCGAGGTTTGGCATCATCCAGCGCAACCATTGCGGGCCCCTTTCACATAGAGACATGACCCGGATCCGGCACGCAATTGTCCCATCCGTGCAAATATGTTCCCCAAATTAAGGGTTTTTACTAAGCGCCAATCGCCAGATACTTCGTCCCAGCAATCAAATTGTCATATCGAGCCCGCCAGCCTGGCGCGAGACGATGTGCAACGTTTAGGATGGAGTCATCGCAATGAAAGCCCTAGCAACCGCACTCATGGTTACCGCCACTTTGGTTGGCATGTCCGCCGCTCACGCCGATGGCAAGACGCGTGAACAAGTCCAGCAGGAACTGCAAGCCGCCAAGGCCGCGGGCACCGTCACGTTCGGCGAACTGGACTATCCGCCCGCTGCCCCCCAGACCACCAGCCTGTCGCGCGAACAGGTTCAGCAGGAACTGCAAAGCGCCAAGGCCGCAGGCCAGGTGACGAGCGCTGAACTCGACTATCCGCCCAAGGCCGTCTCGCAGACCGTCGGCAAGACCCGTGCGGAAGTTCGCCAGGAACTGGCCGATGCCAAGGCGCGCGGCGAATACACGTTCGGCGAACTGGATTACCCGCCCAAGGGCCGCTGATTCAAAACCGGCTATCCAGCCGCCCGGAAGGTCACCGAAAGAACCCCTTGTGACGCCGAGGGGTTTTTTTGCGTCCTGCTTTTTTGCGTCCTGCTTTTTGTTCGGCGGCTGAATCCGTGTGGCATTTACGCTGCAAAAACTGTTCCGCTCCCGCTACATCTGTTTGCCGCCAGGACGCGCGCCGCATGGCCGATCCGGTGATGTGAAAGCGCGATGCGAGCAATGATTCATATTTGAGATCAAGGTGTTAGCAGGCGCCAAGTGACGCCGCGCGCCTTCAGGGGCGCGTCATTATCCCAACCATGGAAAGTAGTTCGTCGAAATCCGGGTTACTACGAACTGCTACAAGCCGGACACTACCTCCAGTGCATCAGCCGCGCGATTGGACGCAGCGGCATGCGAGGTTCCGCGGTCTTGCGGCGCCAAGCAGTGCGCCTTTCATCTCGCCATTTTGGGGTTTCAAATGAAGAAGACGTTTTTGGCCGTCGCGTTGCTGACCGGCTTTGCCGGCGCCGCGCAGGCCGCCGATTCCGTGACGCTGTACGGTTTGATCGACGCTGGCCTTGGCTACGAAAAAGTGAAGTTCAAGGGCGACTCGCAGAGCCGCATCGGTGCGGTGCAGGGCGTGAGCAGCGGTTCGCGCTTCGGTCTGCGCGGCACGGAAGACCTGGGCGACGGCCTGCGCGCGGTGTTCACGCTGGAAGGCGGCTTCGGTCCCCTGAACGGCAACTCGCTGCAGAGCAACCGCCTGTTCGGCCGTCAGGCCACCGTCGGCCTGGACAGCGATTCGTGGGGCCGTCTGGAATTCGGCCGTCAGACCAACCTGGCCTCGAAGTACTTCGGCTCGATCGACCCGTTCTCGATCAGCTACAACAACGCCAACATGGGCACCACGTTCGGCAGCGCCAACACGATGCGCCTGGACAACATGGTCCTGTATCAGACCCCCAGCCTGGGCGGCCTGAAGGTCGGCCTGGGTTATGCGTTCAGTGCGGACGACACCGTTACCGACTCGACGCAGAAGGGCTTTGCGACGGGCAACAACAACCGCGTGATCACCGCCGGCGTGCAGTACGTCAACGGCCCGCTGAACCTGGCCGCCGCCTACGATCGCTTCAACCCGTCCAACGACCGCGTCGGCGGCAAGGATGCGGCGCGCATTCAGGAATACATCGTCGGCGGTTCGTACGACTTTGAAGTCGTGAAGCTGGCCGCCGCCTTTGGCCAGACCCGCGACGGCTGGTTCATCGGCCAGAACATGGGCACCACGCCCGACGGCATGAACAAGCTGGGTTCGTTCAAGCTGGCCGACGGCTTTCGCGCCAACTCGTACATGGTCGGCGCCACCGTGCCGCTGGGCCGCCACGCCGTGTTCGGCTCGTGGCAGCGCGCCACCGCCAGCAATGACAAGCTGACGGGTGACGACGCAACGTTCAACGTGTACAGCCTTGGCTATACCTACGAGTTCACCAAGCGCACGAACCTGTACGCGTACGCCTCTTATGGCGACAACTACGCGTTCCAGCACGATGCCACCGATACGGCGGTTGCCGTCGGTCTGCGTCACCGTTTCTAAGCAACAGCGCGTCCGGCCGGACCTTGCTGAATGCGCGGGCCATTCTCCGTGGACCGCCGAGTGACAGCGAACCCCCCCTACATTGGGTTCGGCCGGGCGTGACTTGCGCCCAGAAGGGAAGGGCCTCCGCAAGGAGGCCCTCTCGCATTGCAGCGCCGGAACTACAGGAAGAGCTTGTAGGCCGGGTTGTCGGTCTCGTTCCAGTGGGGATAACCCAATTCCGCCACGAAGTTGCGGAACAGCTTCTTGTCCGCGGGCGGCACCTGGATGCCGATCAGGATGCGGCCGTAGTCCGCGCCCTGGTTGCGGTAATGGAACAGGCTGATGTTCCAGTCGGGATTCATCGCATTCAGAAAGCGCATCAGCGCGCCCGGACGCTCGGGAAATTCAAACCGGTACAGCAATTCGTTTCGCGCCAGCGCCGAGCGGCCGCCCACCATGTGGCGCAGGTGGGTCTTGGCCATTTCGTCGTGAGTCAGATCCAGCGTGTCGAATCCGTGCCGGCGGAAGTTCGCGGCGATCTTGTCGGGTTCCGCGGCGGACGAGACCTGGATGCCGACGAACACGTGGGCGCGATCCGCGTCCGAGATGCGGTAGTTGAATTCGGTGACGCTGCGTTCGCCCACCAGTTCGCAGAAGCGGCGGAAACTCCCGCGCTGCTCGGGCATGGTGACCGCGAAGACGGCCTCGCGCATTTCGCCGACCTCGGCGCGTTCGGCCACGAAGCGCAGCCGGTCGAAGTTCATGTTCGCGCCGCATGCAATGGCGACGAGCGTCTTGTTCTTCAGGTTGTGCTCGGCCGCGTACTGCTTGGCGCCTGCCACCGCCATCGCGCCGGCCGGCTCCAGCACGCTGCGCGTGTCCTGAAAGACGTCCTTGATGGCCGCGCAGATCGCATCGGTGTTGACCACCACGTAATCGTCCACGTACTTGCGCGCCAGCTTGAAGGTCTCGGCGCCCACCATCTTGACCGCCGTGCCGTCCGAGAACAGGCCGACGTCGTTCAGCTGGACGCGCCGGCCCGCGCGCACGCTGCGCAGCATGGCGTCGGAGTCCTCGGTCTGCACGCCGATGATCTTGATTTCGGGACGCAGCTGCTTGATGTACGCCGCGACCCCGGCAATGAGGCCGCCGCCGCCGATGGCCACGAAGATCGCATCGATGTGGCCGGGGTGCTGGCGCAGGATTTCCATGCCGACGGTGCCCTGGCCGGCGATCACGTCGGGATCGTCGAAGGGATGGACGAAGGTCAGCTTCTCTTTCTTTTCCAGCACCTGCGCGTGCGCGTAGGCATCCGAAAAGCTTTCGCCGGCCAGCACGACCTCGCCGCCCAGGCGGCGCACGGCATCGATCTTGACCTGCGGGCTGGTCGTGGGCATGACGATCACGGCGCGGCAGCCCAGGCGGCTGGCCGCCAGCGCGACGCCCTGCGCGTGGTTGCCGGCCGAGGCGGCGATGACGCCGCGGTTGCGGGCCGCCGGACTCAGGTTCGCCATCTTGTTGTAGGCGCCGCGCAGCTTGAAGCTGAACACCGCCTGGGTATCCTCGCGCTTGAGCAACATCGTGTTCGACATCCGCTGCGACAGCAGGGGCGCTGCCTCGAGCGGGGATTCGACCGCAACGTCGTAAACCTTGGAAGTCAGGATGCGTTTCAGATAATCAGTGGACATGGACCGCGCGACAGGGCAAGAGTGGGGACTGGCCAGGATTATTGCAGGGAATGCCTGTCGCCTTCCCGGTTTCCCGCGGCTACACTGCCGCAACCATGGAAGAAAGTCTCTTATCCGCAGTTCATTGGCTCTTGGGGGTGCTGGCGCTGCCCTCCGTGGGCCTGCCGGCCATCTTCACCGTCTCGCTCGTGTCCGCGACCCTGCTGCCGCTGGGCTCCGAGCCGGCGGTGTTCGGCTATATCAAGCTATCGCCGGACATGTTCTGGCCCGCCGTCCTGGTGGCGACGGCCGGCAACACCGTGGGCGGGGCCATCAGCTACGCGATGGGGCTTGGCGCCGAGAAAGCGGTCGAGCGCTGGAAGGAAAAGCATCCCCATCCGCATCCCAAGGCCACCGAAGGCGGCCGGATGCGCGGACGCTGGAACGAGCGTGCCCACGATTGGCTGCATCGGATGGGGCCGCCGGCGCTGCTCTTGTCCTGGTTGCCCGCGGTGGGTGACCCCCTGTGCGCCGTCGCGGGCTGGTTGCGCCTGTCCTTCTGGCCCTGCGTCTTCTACATGGCCATCGGCAAATTCATGCGCTATCTGTTCATGACTGCCGGCCTGCTCTGGTTCTTCCCGGGCAAAATCTAGCGCTGACGCCACACTTAAACGGGGACGAAACACGTCGTCCCCGATGCGCTTTTGCACGGCTTGCCCGGGTTATTCGGGGCCAGGTCGGGACAATGGCATAAAATACTTTTTTAAGGGCCCCCTCTTGCCGCCATGAACGCCCCACTCGCCAGCCACATCTTGAACGGGGCGATGCCGCCCGCCGCACCCGCGCGATTGCGCGAAATCCCCTACAACTACACGTCGTTTTCCGACCGCGAAATCGTGGGCCGGTTGCTGGGCGAAGATGCCTGGAGCCTGTTGAGCGATCTGCGCGGCGAGCGCCGCACGGGCCGTTCCGCCCGGATGCTCTACGAAGTGTTGGGCGATATCTGGGTCGTGCGCCGCAACCCTTACCTGCAGGATGACCTGCTCGACAATCCCAAGCGCCGCAAGCAGCTCATCGAGGCCTTGCATCACCGCCTTGGCGAAATCGACAAGCGCCGCGAACCGGGCGCGCCCGCCGAAGCCGGCCACGATCCGCATCGCGACGAGAAGGTGGTCGGGCTGCTGGCCCGGGCGCGTTCGGCCATTGCCGCCTTCGAAGGCGAGTTCGACCAGACTGCCATGATGCGCAAGCAGGCCCAGAAGGTGCTGGGCCGCATCACGGCGCGCGACAACATCAAGTTCGACGGCCTGTCGCGCGTGTCGCACGTTACCGATGCGACCGACTGGCGCGTGGAATACCCCTTTGTCGTGCTCACGCCCGACACCGAGGACGAGATCGCCGCGCTGGTCACCGCCTGTATCGAACTGGGCCTGACCATCGTGCCGCGCGGCGGCGGCACCGGATACACCGGCGGCGCCATTCCGCTGACCTGGAAGTCGGCGGTCATCAACACCGAGAAATTCGACAAGCTGGGCAAGGTCGAGTCCTGTATCCTGCCCGGCCTCACCGAACCCGTCGCGGTCATCCACGCCGGCGCCGGCGTGGTCACCAAGCGCGTGTCCGAAGCGGCCGAGGCGGCCGGCTTTGTATTCGCCGTGGACCCGACGTCCGCCGAGGCCTCGTGCGTGGGCGGCAACATCGCCATGAACGCCGGCGGCAAGAAGGCCGTGCTGTGGGGCACCGCGCTGGACAACCTGGCCTGGTGGCGCATGGTCGATCCGGACGGCAACTGGCTGGAAGTCACGCGCCTTGACCACAACATGGGCAAGATCCATGACGTGGAAGTGGCCCGCTTCGAGCTCAAGTGGTTCGACGGCAAGGGCAAGCCCGGCGAACGCCTGCTCAAGACCGAGACGCTGGAAATCCAGGGCCGCGTGTTCCGCAAGGAAGGCCTGGGCAAGGACGTCACCGACAAGTTCCTGGCAGGTCTGCCCGGCATCCAGAAAGAAGGCTGCGATGGTCTCATCACGTCGGCGCGCTGGGTGCTGCACCGCATGCCGCGCCACACGCGCACCGTCTGCATGGAGTTCTTCGGGCAGGCGCGCGACGCCATCCCGTCGATCGTCGAGGTCAAGGGTTACCTGGACGGCGAAGGCAAGGCGCGCGGCGCCATCCTGGCCGGCCTGGAGCACCTGGACGAACGCTATCTCCGCGCGGTGGGCTACGCCACCAAGAGCAAGCGCGGCGTGCTGCCCAAGATGGTCCTGATCGGCGACATCGTCGGCGATGACGACGACGCGGTGGCCGCGGCCGCCAGCGAGGTCGTGCGCCTGGCCAACACGCGCCACGGCGAAGGCTTTGTGGCCGTCAGCCCCGAGGCGCGCAAGAAATTCTGGCTGGACCGCTCGCGCACCGCCGCGATCGCCCGTCACACCAACGCCTTCAAGATCAACGAAGACGTCGTGATCCCGCTGCCCCGCATGGGCGAATACACGGACCACATCGAACGCATCAACATCGAGCTCTCCACGAGCAACAAGCTCAAGCTGCTGGGGGAACTTGACGCGTATCTGTGCACGCCGCTGCCGGTGGGCAAGATCGACGATGCCGACATCGAAACCACCCGCGCCGAAGCGCTGGCCGAGCGCACGCGCCAGGCCATCGAACTGATCGCCGCCACGCGCCAGCGCTGGCAATGGTTGCTGGACAACCTGGACCTGCCGCTGGGCGAGGCGCTGCCGCAACTGGACGGACTGGGCCTTGGCGAACTGCGCGCCACGTTGACCCAACGCCTGGCCGCCCAGCCCGGCGCACGCGTCTTTGACGTGGTGCAGGACCGCACCATCCGGGTCTCCTGGAAGACCGAGGTGCTGGCGGGCCTGCAGCGCGCGTTCTCGGGCGCGGCCTACAAGAAGATCGTCGACGAACTCGTCGCCATTCACGCCCGGGTGCTCAAGAGCCGCGTGTTCGTCGCGTTGCACATGCATGCCGGCGACGGCAACGTGCACACCAACATCCCGGTCAACTCGGACGACTACGAAATGCTGCGCGAGGCCCACGCGGCCGTCGAGCGCATCATGCAGATCGCCCGCGACCTGGACGGCGTGATCTCCGGCGAACACGGCATCGGCCTGACCAAGTACGAGTTCCTGACCGAGGCCGAGCTGGCCCCGTTCCAGGACTACAAGCGCCGCGTCGACCCGAATGGCCACTTCAACGCCGGAAAGCTCATGCCCGGCGCGGACCTGCGCCACGCCTGGACGCCCAGCTTCAACCTGATGGGCCACGAGTCGCTGATCATGCAGCAAAGCGACATCGGCGCCATTTCGGAATCGATCAAGGACTGCCTGCGCTGCGGCAAGTGCAAGCCGGTGTGCGCCACGCACGTGCCGCGCGCGAACCTGCTGTACTCGCCCCGCAACAAGATCCTGGCCACGTCGCTGCTGGTCGAAGCCTTCCTGTACGAAGAGCAGACCCGCCGCGGCGTCAGCCTGAAGCACTGGGAAGAGTTCGAAGACGTTGCCGACCACTGCACCGTCTGCCACAAGTGCTACAACCCCTGTCCGGTCGACATCGACTTCGGCGACGTGTCGATGAACATGCGCGCCGTGCTGCGCCGCATGGGCCGCAAGTCGTTCAACCCGGGCACGGCCAGCGCCATGTTCTTCTTGAACGCCAAGGACCCGGCCACCATCAACGCCACCCGCAAGGCGATGGTGGGCGTGGGCTACAAGGTGCAGCGCGCCGCGCACGACCTGTTCTCGGGCCTGGTCAAGAAGCAGACGGCCAAGCCGCCCGCCACGGTAGGCAAGCCGCCGCTGCGCGAGCAGGTGGTGCACTTCGTGAACAAGAAGATGCCGGGCGGGCTGCCCAAGCAGGCCGCGCGCAAATTGCTCGACATCGAAGACGCGAACTACGTGCCGATCATCCGCGACCCCAAGGCCACCACGGCCGACACGGAAGCGGTGTTCTACTTCCCGGGCTGCGGTTCCGAGCGCCTGTTCTCGCAGGTGGGCCTGGCCACGCAGGCGATGCTGTGGCACGCCGGCGTGCAGACCGTGCTGCCGCCCGGCTACCTGTGCTGCGGCTATCCCCAGCGCGGCAACGGCATGACCGACAAGGCCGAGCAGATCATCACCGACAACCGGGTGCTGTTCCACCGCGTCGCCAACACGCTGAACTACCTGGACATCAAGACCGTGGTGGTCAGCTGCGGCACCTGTTACGACCAGCTTGCCGGCTATGAATTCGAAAAGATCTTCCCGGGCTGCCGGCTGATCGACATCCACGAATACCTGCTGGAAAAGGGCATCAAGCTGGAAGGTGCCAAGGGCGTGCGCTACATGTACCACGACCCCTGCCACACGCCGATGAAGTTGCAGGAACCCATGAAGACCGTGCGCGCGCTGGTGGGCGATGGCGCGATCAAGAGCGACCGCTGCTGCGGCGAGTCGGGCACGCTGGCGGTCAGCCGACCCGATATCTCCACGCAGGTGCGCTTTCGCAAGCAGGAAGAGCTGCAGAAGGGCGATGCCGCGATCCGCAACGACGGCTTCACGGGCGACGTGAAGGTCCTCACCTCGTGCCCGTCGTGCCTGCAGGGCCTGTCGCGCTACGAAGGCGACACCGGCATGGAAGCCGACTACATCGTGGTCGAGATGGCGCGCCACATTCTTGGCGAAGGCTGGATGGAAGACTACGTGCGCCGCGCCAACGCGGGCGGGATCGAACGGGTCCTGGTGTAATCCGCGCCCTGCGCAATCGAGAACCGCGGCCAGCGATGGCCGCGGTTTTTTTTTGCGTCGCGCAATGCGGGAAACCGGGCAATGAAGGCGGTGGCACCAGCCCTTTTTTCCCCCCTTGAAACTCCAAAAACCGCTCCCATACTTGGCACTGAAGCGATCAGACGTGCGGTCGCGGTGGTGGCGATTGTGGCGCGTCTGCATCGGTCCCTTTTTTGATCCGAGGAGACCTTCATGAGCAACTTTCCGTTCAACGACAGCGGCTTCGCGTCGGCCTTCGACGCCATTCAGGAACACATGGGCCGCGTGCTGCGCGGCGCTGGGGTGCCTGCCGCCTTGCGCGCCACGCCCCAGGGGTACTTTCCGCCCGTCAACGTCGGGGTGTCCGGCGATTCGATCGAAGTCGTTGCGTTCATTCCCGGTGTGGATCCGGATGGCTTGAACGTGTCGATCGAAAAAAGCCTGTTGACCATCAGCGGCGAGCGCAAGCCGCAGGACCTGCCCGAAGGCGCCCGCTACTACGCGCGCGAGCGTACGCAGGGCCGTTACACGCGCGTCATCGAGCTGCCCGCCGACGCCGATCCGGACAATGTGCAGGCCCGTTACACGGACGGCTGCCTGGCCATTTCGATCAAGCGTAAGGAATCGGCCAAGCCGCGCACCGTGACCGTGCAGTGACCCGCCAACGCATCCGCATAGGAGTAACGATCATGAATGAACGCAAAGACCTGACCGTGCCCGCCGAAGCGGCCGTCTCCGAAAAGCGCGACGGACGCGGGGTGACCGTGCCGGCCGTGGACATCTACGAGGACAAGGAAGGCATTACGCTGCTTGCGGACCTGCCGGGCGTGTCCAAGGAAAGGCTGCGCATCAACGTCGAGGCCGACGTGCTGCAGATCGAGGGCGAGGCCTCGGTCGAGACGCCGAGCGACCTGCGGCTGGTGCTGGGTGAAATGCGCGCGCCGCTCTTTCGCCGGGCGTTCCGGCTGGGGCAGGAGTTCGACCGCGCGCAGATCAGCGCGAGCCTGAAGCAGGGCCTTCTGACGCTGCGCATTCCGCGCGTGCGTGAGGCGCAGCCGCGGCAGATTCCTGTCGTAGCGGGGTGATTCGGGTGTCGGGACGCCGTTTGGCGCGGCCCACGCGTATCGGGCACCTGACGAGTCTCCACGGCAAATGGGGACTGTCTGCGCCGGGTGTCTGACACCATTCCAAGCAGGCCCATGAAAAAGCCGCGGTCGAATGACCGCGGCTTTTTGCCTTGCCGGATGGCGCCGGAGCGATCACTCCAGCTTGATGTTCGCCTTCTTGATGACGTCGGCCCAGGCGCTGCGCTCCTGATCGGCATACGTCTTGAAGTCCTGCGCCGACATCGGCATGGGGATGACGCCCATGTCCAGCATCTTCTGCGAGACCGCGGGCGACTTGAGCGTGGCGTCCAGATCGGTCGACAGCTTCTTGACGACGGCTTCCGGCAGGCCGGCCGGGCCGACCAGGCCTTGCCAGGCATAGGCCGTGAAATTGGCCACGCCCTGTTCGGCCATCGTCGGGACATCCGGCAGCACCGTCACGCGCTCGGGCGTGGCGGCGGCCAGCACGCGCAGCTTGCCGGCCTTGACGTTGGGCAGGCCCGATCCCAGATCGATGAACATCATGTCGACCTGGCCGCCCAGCAGGTCCTGGATGGCGGGCGCCGCGCCCTTGTACGGAACGTGCAGCACGTTGACGCCCGTGCGTTGCTTGAAGAGTTCCAGCGCCAGGTGATGCGGCGAGCCCGCGCCGGCGGATGCAGAGGTCAGCTTGCCCGGTTCCTTCTTGGCGGCAGCGAGTACGTCTTCGACCGTCTTGTACGGCGAATTGACGTTTACGGCCAGCAGCAGCGGGAACTTGGCGATGCCGCCGATGTAGGTGAACTTGGCGGGGTCGTAGGACAGCTTGGCGTAGAGCGACGAGTTGAAGGCCAGCGTGCCGGAGTCCGCCGTGCCCACCAGATAGCCGTTGGGTTCGGCCTGGGCGATGGCCGTGGCGCCGATGATGGTGCCGGCGCCCGGACGGTTCTCGACAACGATGGTCTGGCCCAGCGTCTTTTCCAGGCTGCTGGCCACGGTGCGGGCCACCACGTCGGTACCGCCGCCGGCGGGGTAGGGAACGATCCAGCGGACCGGTTGCGTGGGCCAGGATTGGGCGGATGCCGCGGTGGCGGCCAGCGACAGGGCGGCAAGCGCCAGCAGGCGCTTTGCGTGCTTGTGCATGAAGTGTCTCCTCGTGCGGGATATCGTGAGCGCGGCGCTTGCGTCGTTGATCGACGTCAACTTACGCCGCATATTTTTTGCGTGGCTATTATGCCTTGCGCCTGCGCAAAAAGGGGCCCGTGCATTGGGCCCCCTCAAACTCCCGCATCTCCGTCTTATTGCGGATCCGGATAACTTCGCGCGCCGAAGATGGCCGAGCCGATGCGGACCTCGGTCGAGCCCTCCTCGATGGCCAGTTCGAAGTCGCCGCTCATGCCCATCGACAGACGGTCCAGCGAAACGCCGGGGATGTTCTCTTTTGCCAGTCCATCGCGCAGCTCGCGCAGCGCGCGAAAGCAGGCACGGACTTCATCGGCATTGGGGGAGTTGACCGCCAATGTCATCAGCCCCTGCACGCGCAGCGTGGGATAGTCGGCGGCGATGCGGCGCAGGAACGGGCCGACCTCTTCGAGCGCCATCCCGTACTTGCTGGGTTCGGACGAGGTCTTGACCTGCACCAGCACGTCCAGCGTGCGGCCCGCAGTCTGCAGGCGGCGGTGCAGGGCATCGGCCAGTTCCACGCGGTCCAGGGATTGGACTTCCGACGCATCGCGCGCGGCGTCCTTGGCCTTGTTGGTCTGCAGGTGCCCGATCAGCACCCATTGCAGCCCCAAACCTGCCAGCGCCTCGGCCTTCTGGCGGATCTCCTGGGTCTTGTTCTCGCCAAAGCGGGTCAGGCCCAGCGCCATCGCTTCGCGGATGGCGTCCTCGCCAAAGGTTTTGCTGACGGGCAGCAGGGTCACGCTGCCAGGAGGACGGCCCGCCCGTTCGCAGGCCTCTCGGATGCGTTGCTGGATCCGGGCGAGGCGCCCGGCCATGATGTCGTCGGCGGTCATGCAGCTCTCTGGGAAAACAGGATGTCCCATAGTGTAGGACGTGTTTTGGCGCTTGTCGGCGCGCGGACCAATAACCGGGCAAGGCTGGCGTTGACCCTGTCAGAGGGGCAGGCTTAGAATTTGCGGAGATTTGTTTATATTTCAAAGTTCTATGCCGTCCGGCGCCGCCCATTCGGGCGACACGATCCCCCTCCTACTCAGCCCTTCCGCCATGTCCAGTGCAGCGCCCGAATACGTCTTTGCCACGCCGTTCCTGAACCCTCCCGCCTCGCCCATCCGATCGCTCATGCCCTACGCCATGCGTCCGGGCACCATTTCGCTGGCTGGCGGATATCCGGCGCAGGAATTGTTCGACGTCGACGGCTTGTCGATCGCGTCCACGCAGGTCATGGCCCGGCTGGGCGCCTGCCTGCAGTATTCCAACATCGACGGCCAGGCCAGCCTGCGGCATGAGCTGGCGCGCCTGTCCGCGGCGCGTGGCCTGCATTGCAATGCCGACACGGAACTGGTCGTGACGGGCGGCTCGCAGCAGGCGCTGGCGCTCCTGACCCGCGTGATGCTGCAGCCCGGCGACCACGCCATCATCGAATCGCCGGCCTTCCCGAACTCCGTGCAGGCCTTGCGCTACACGGGAGCGACGGTCCACACCGTGCCTTCTGGCCCGGATGGCATCGATGTGGACGCGCTGGACGAACTGGCCGCGCGCGTGAAGCCCAAGATGGTCTGCGTCGTTGCCTCGTTTTCGAACCCCTGCGGCGCCACCATTTCGCGCGCGCGCCGCCTGCGGCTGCTGGAGCTGGCTGTCAAGCACCGTTTCCTGATCGTCGAAGACGACCCTTACAGCGAACTGCGCTTTGCCGGGCAGGCCGTGCCGCCCATCGCGGCGCTGGCCGAGGGCGAGGCCCGCCATTGGGCGGTTTACCTGGCCAGCATGTCCAAGACCATGGCGCCCGCGCTGCGCATCGGCTGGCTGGTTGCGCCGCCCGAAATCCGCCGCCGCTGCGTCGCCGCGAAGGCCGCCGACGACATGGCGTCCTCGGCCTGGATCCAGGAGGTCGTCGCCCAGTATCTGGCCAACGGCCGCTATGACGAACACGTGCCGCGCATCCGCGCCGCCTACGGCTTGCGCTGCACCGCCATGGCAGACGCGCTGGCGCGCGAACTGGATGGCCGCATCACGTTCAGCAAGCCCGAGGGCGGCATGTTCTTCTGGGCGCGCCTGACCGGCGAGGTGGATGCGACGCGCCTGTTGCCCTACGCCATCGAGCACGAAGTCGTCTACGTGCCCGGCAAGGCGTTCTATGCCGACGCGGCGCAGGCGGATCTGTTCGCCATGCGCATGTCGTTCGCCACCATGAATGAATCCCAGATCGCACAGGGCATGGTCCGCCTGGGCCGCGCGGTCGACGCGTGCCAGGCCAACGAGCCGGTGTCGATTTCGCTGGCGGCTTGACGGCGCGCAGCGTCACGCCCGCCCCGCGTTGCTATCCTTTCTGCGCAGGTCCGCCGGCACGCGCCGGCGGCATACCTAAATAAGCGTCCGTTATTTGGCGGGGGCGCTTCATGTCTATAAGCTGCTTGCCTTGGCGCGCTTTCGCGCCCGGTAGCAGAAAGGAATTCTCGTCATGAACATTGCAAAAGGGTTGGTGGGCGCGGCGCTTCTGATGGCAGCCGCGCAGGGCGCGCAGGCCGCAACACTGGACGTCGTGAAACAGCGCGGCGCCGTCGCATGCGGCACGACCACGGGCTTTGCGGGCTTTTCCGCGCCCGACGCGCAAGGCAAATGGCAGGGCCTGGACGTGGACCTGTGCCGCGCCATCGCCGCCGCGGTGTTCGGCGATGCGAACAAGATCAAGGTGGTGCCGCTCAATTCGCAGCAGCGCTTCACCGCGCTGCAATCCGGCGAAGTCGATGTGCTGACGCGCAACACCACGGTGACGCAGCAACGCGACACGGCGCTGGGCATCATCCATGCCGGCATCAATTTCTACGACGGCCAGGGCTTTCTGGTGCCCAAATCGCTGGGCGTGAAAAGCGCCAAGGAAATCAACGGCGCCACGGTCTGCCTGCAGACCGGCACGTCCAACGAGAACACCCTGGCCGACTGGGCGCGCGCCAACAACGTGACCTACAAGCCCGTCGTCATCGAGACCTTCAACGAGGTTGTCAACGCGTTTGCCTCGGGCCGCTGCGACGTGTTCTCGACCGACGCCTCGGGCCTGGCCTCGATCCGCATCTCCAAGTTGCAGAATCCCGACGACTACGTCGTGCTGCCCGAGATCATCTCCAAGGAGCCGCTGGGCCCGTTCGTGCGGCAGGGCGACGACGCGTGGCTGAATATCGTGCGCTGGTCGTTGTCGGCCATGATCGAAGCCGAGGAATACGGCGTCACGTCCAAGAACGTGGACGAACAGGCCAAGAGCGCCAATCCCAACATCAAGCGCATCCTGGGCGTGACGCCCGGTAGCGGCGCGAATCTGGGGCTGGACGAAAAGTGGGCCTACAACATCGTCAAGCAGGTGGGCAACTACGGCGAGAGCTTCGAGCGCAACGTGGGCGAGGGCAGCCCGCTCAAGATCAAGCGCGGCTTGAATGCGCAGTGGACGCAGGGCGGATTGATGTACGCGTTGCCCATCCGTTGATCCCGTGTGTCTCAAAGCCCCTGCGTGTCAGGCGCCTTGTGTGTCTGACACCGGCTGACTTTGGACGGGATCAGGCGCTCTTGTACAACTCTACGATCTTCACAAACGCCGCGCGCAGTTCCCGCGTGCCACCCTGAAAAATCACCGGCTTTCCGCGGTGCGTGAAGACGACGAGCCGCTTGGAAAACACCATTGGCACGAAGCGCGCGAAGCGCACGTCTTCCCAGGCCACTTCGCGCCGCGTGAACCATGTCTGGCGGATGCCGTGATCGTCGATCGTGGTGATGGACGTCTGCATGTGCCACGAGACAAACAACAGCGCCACAAAGCACAGCACCACGGCCACTGCCAGCAGCGTGTCGAAGGGCTGTGAGGGCGCGCGGATGGCGGTGGTGACGACCTGCACGCCCAGCACCGCAAGCAACACCCAGGTCAGGATGCGCACCCAGTCCGGCCAGGCCTGGCCCGCCAGGGGCAACGGGCCGATGGCGCGGAGCAGCGCCGCGAGGTCTTCGGGCGCGCGGGTGGCTGTCGGGGTGGTCATGCGGGCCGGGTCATGCGGACGGGGGCGTGCGGCGCGGGATCAGGCCGCGCGCTTGGCGGCGATGGCGTTGCCGGCGCGGCTGGAGCCCTTGCGGTTCAGATGCGCGGACATCCATTGCCCGATGTCGACCACGGCGTCGAAGTCCACGCCCGTGTCGATGTCCAGGCCGCGCAGCATGTACAGCACGTCTTCCGTCGCGACGTTGCCGGTGGCGCCCTTTGCGTAGGGGCAGCCGCCCAGGCCGGCCACCGACGTGTGGAAGATGGAAATGTTGGTTTCCAACGCTGCCAGGATGTTGGCAAGCGCCTGGCCATAGGTGTCGTGAAAATGGCCCGACACGCGCGCCGGATCCACGACCTGCGTGACGGCGGCCATCACTTCGCGCACACGCTTGGGGTTGCCCACGCCGATGGTGTCGGCCACGTCGATCTCATCGACCTGCATCGCCAGGTAGCGCTGCGCCACGTCCACCACGGCCTCGACGGGAACTTCGCCCTGGTAGGGACAGCCCAGCGCGCAGCTGATGCTGCCGCGCACGCGGATGCCGGCTTCGCGCGCCGCCTGCACGACGGGCTCGAAACGCGCGATGGATTCGGCGATGGAGCAGTTGATGTTCTTTTGGGAAAAGGCCTCGCTGGCGGCGCCGAAGATCACGATTTCGTCCGCGCGGGCGGCCAGCGCCCCTTCAAAACCCTTCATGTTGGGCGTCAACACCGAATAGATGGTGCCGGGCCGGCGTTCGATGCGCGCCATCACGTCGGCGCCGTCGGCCATCTGCGGCACCCATTTGGGCGACACGAACGACGCGGCTTCCACATTGGGGAAGCCCGCGGCGCTCAGGCGGTTGACCAGTTCCACCTTGATGTCGGTGGGGACGAATTCCTTTTCGTTCTGCAGACCGTCGCGAGGCGATACCTCGACGATCTTCACGCGGGAGGGCAATGCCATGTCTCTTCCTGTGTCGGTATTGGGTGGCCGGTGCTACAAGGCTGCGGCGCTGCCGAACATATTAGCGCCATCGCATCCGGCCCCGTTGCAGTGCTAGTGCAAACGCTGGTAGCGGCCATCGTCCAGCCGGGCGATGCGTCCCTGCAATTCCAGTTCGACCAGTTGCGTCTGCAGGTCGGCCGTCTCCAGGCCGCACCGCGCCTGGATCGCGTCCAGATGCAGCGGGTCGAAACCCAGGGCGTCGAGCACGGGATGGGCGGGGGCCGGGGCCGGTGTCTGCCTGCGCGCGGGCGGCGTCGGCGTGGGGCCCCCGCCAAGCTCGTCCGTGATGTCCATGGCGGTTTCGACCAGCTTGGCGCCCTGGCGGATCAAGGCATGGCAGCCGCGCGACAGCGGCGAATGGATGGAGCCGGGGATGGCAAAGACTTCGCGTCCGCATTCTCCGGCTAGCCGCGCGGTGATCAGCGACCCGCTCTGCTTGGCCGCTTCCACCACCAGCACGCCGCGCGCCAGGCCCGCCACGATGCGGTTGCGCTTGGGAAAATGCTGCGGCCGCGCGCCGGTGCCCAGCGGCAGCTCCGACACCAGCGCACCGTGCGCGGCGATGCGGTGCGCCAGGTCGCGATGGCTGGCCGGGTAGATGCGGTCGATGCCCGTTCCCATGACCGCAACGGTGCCCGCGCCCTGCGGGCCGGCGTCCAGCGCCCCTTCATGTGCGGCGGCGTCGATGCCTAGCGCCAGGCCGCTGACGACGCGCCAGCCGTTGCCCGCCAGATGCCGGGCAAACGCGCGCGCATTTTCCTGGCCGCCGGGCGTGGCATTGCGCGCGCCCACGACCGCCAGCGACGGCCCCTGCAGAAAAGCGGGGTCCCCGGCGACGTACAGCAGGATGGGCGGGTCGGCGATCGTCAGCAGGCTTTGCGGATAGGCGGGATCGGCCAGCGTGAGGACGTGACGGCCGGGCTGCTGCACCCATTCCAGCGCCGCCTGCACCTGCTTTTCCATGTCGGCCGGCATGGGCGCCGCCAATTGCCGCGCCAGCGCTTCCGGCACGTGCCGCGAGAGCGCGGTGGCGCGCTGCGCGTAGATCTGGTCGGGCAGCCCAAGGGCGGCGAGCAGCTGGCAGGCGGTCGCGGAACCGACGTTGGGTTCGAGGGACAGCCGCAGCCAGGCGGCGAGTTCTTCAGGCGATTGCGTGAGGGGCATGAAACGGGCGCGGAAAAGGCGTCTGGGGTTCGAGAGTGTCGCATGCGCCACGCGCGTCCATCAGGGCCGGGGTGGACGGATATGCGCGGCCGCGCAAATGGCGAAAACCCCCTGCAAAAACGGTGCCGCAGCAATGTCCGCAATCCCTGAATTAGCCGAAAACTATTAGAAATCAAGACTCTAATGAATTAAACTCTCGACCAAGCATCACTACTGGCGATCCCTCTTCAATGGCTTTACTTCCCATCCTTCGCTACCCGGATCCGCGCTTGCACAAAAAGGCCAAGCCGGTTGCCGAGGTCGACGACCGCATCCGCCAACTCGTGCGCGACATGGCCGAAACCATGTACGACGCGCCGGGTGTCGGCCTGGCCGCGACCCAGGTCAACGTGCATGAGCGCGTCGTCGTGATCGACGTATCCGAGGAAAGCAATGCGCTGCTGACGCTGATCAACCCCGAGATCACCTGGCGCAGCGACGACTACAAGATCTACGAAGAAGGCTGCCTGTCCGTTCCCGGCGTCTATGACGAAGTGGAACGCGCGTCGCGCATCCGCTGCAAGGCGCTGGACATCGACGGCAAGCCGTTCGAATTCGAGGCCGACGGTCTTCTGGCCGTTTGCGTGCAGCACGAACTCGATCACCTGGAAGGCAAGGTGTTCGTCGAGTACCTGTCCAACCTCAAGCAGAATCGCATCAAGACCAAGCTCAAGAAAGCCGAGCGCGAAGCGCTGCGCGCCTGACGGAGAGCCGGTCCATGCGTATCGTCTTTGCCGGAACCCCGGAATTTGCCCGTATCGCGTTCGACGCCCTGCGGGCCGCGGGCCACGAAATCCCCTTGGTCATGACGCAGCCGGACCGGCCGGCGGGGCGGGGCCTGAAGCTCACGCCCAGCCCGGTCAAGCAGGCGGCGCTGGACGCCGGCATTGCCGTGGCCCAGCCGCGCAGCCTGCGTCTGGATGGCCGTTATCCGGACGAGGCCGCCGAGGCCCGTGCGTTGCTGGAAAACGTGGCGCCCGATGTCATGGTGGTGGCCGCGTACGGATTGATCTTGCCGCAATGGGTGCTGGATCTGCCGCGTCTGGGCTGCCTGAACATCCACGCCAGCCTTTTGCCGCGCTGGCGCGGCGCCGCACCCATCCAGCGCGCCATCGAGGCGGGCGATGCACGTACCGGCGTCACCATCATGCAGATGGACGAAGGCCTGGATACGGGCGACATGCTGCTCGAACGCATCGTGCCGATCTCGGACGAGACCAATGCCGCGCAGCTGCACGACGCGTTGGCGCAGGCGGGTGGTGAAGCCATCGTCCAGGCGCTGGATGCGTTGGCTAATGGCGGCCTGACCGCGCGCAAGCAGCCGGAAGACGGCGTGACCTACGCGGCCAAGCTGGACAAGGCCGAAGCCGCGCTCGATTGCAGTCAGCCCGCCCAATTGCTGGCGCGCCGCGTGCGGGCTTTCAATCCCGTCCCGGGCGCCAGCATCCGGTTGCCGGGGCTGCCCGATGCCGTGAAGGTCTGGCGCGCCCAGGCGCTGGCCGAGACCACCACGGCGGCGCCGGGCAGCGTGCTGCGCGCCGATGCGGCGGGCATCGACATCGCCACCGGCCAGGGCGTGCTGCGCCTGCTTGAACTGCAAAAGGCGGGCGGCAAGCGCCAGCCGGTGGATGTGTTCGTGCGCGGCTGGCAGCCCGCCTGACGGCGCTGCGCCAGGCGGCTCACGCCTGGCCGCGCGCCGCCAGCAGATCCAGATACGCGCCCGACAGCAACTGCTCGGGCGCGACGCCCAGCCCGGCCATCAGCGTTCGGGCCTCTTCCATGCCTGCTTCGACGCTTTCGTCGTCGCGCAGCACCACTTCCAGTTCCAGGAATTCGCCCAGGCCCTGCACGCGGTCCAGGTGGATGCGCGTGCGCCCGGCGATGAACACCGTGCGGTGTTTCCTGACGCGGCCGATCACGCCATAGGCGTGCGACAAGGCCTCGCGCAGTGTGTCGGGCGCGTCGGTGGGGGAGATGACGTAGAAGCTTTCCTTGGGGCCGCTATCGTCGGCGCGCCGATAGAAGATCAGCTCGCCCGAGCCGTCCGCGAAGGCGCGCAGCTTCAGGCGGCCGTTCGCGCACGTGAAGAAGGTGTCGTCCTGGTCGATGAAGACCGGCTCTTTTCCCGATAGCGCCGCGGCCAGGTGTTCGAGGGCATCCAGGCTGTCCACCCGCGCCTTGATCTCGACATTGCGTGCCATGGCCGCGCTCCGGAATCAGTAAAGCGAACCGGCCACGCGGGCGGGCAGTTCGCGATCGTAGGTCACGCCGTCGAACGTGCCCGCGGTCAGGTCGGACAGAATGCGGCCGACGCTGGGCAGCGCGGTGCGGGGGATCTGCGTCTGCGGGTCCCAGAGGCGCGAGCGCAGCAGGGCGCGCGAGCATTGGAAATAGACCTTCTGCACGTCGATGACCAGCACGGAGCGGGGCAGCTTGCCGTCCATCTCGAAGCGCGCCAGAAGCGCCGGGTCGACGCTGATGCGCGCCGTGCCGTTCACTCGCAATGTTTCGCCCACGCCCGGCACGAGGAACAGCAGGGCCACGCGCGGATCGGCAATGACGTTGAGCAGGCTGTCCACGCGGTTGTTGCCGCGGCGGTCGGGCAGGAGCAACGTCTTTTCATCTTCCACCGCCACAAACCCGGCGGGGTCGCCGCGCGGCGAGGCGTCCAGCCCATCCGGTCCCGCCGTCGCCAGCAGCGCGAACGGCGCGGCCTCGATGAACGCGCGGTAGTGCGGATGCACGTGGTCGACCTCTTTTTTCAGGGAGGCTTCGCCGGGCGAACCGTAAAGCGCGTGCAGGGCGTCGGCGTCGGTAATCAGGTGAGCGGGATCGGTATGCATGGGGTCTGGGCGTTATGCCAGTGCGTTGGGAAGGTCTTGAACCGCCAGGAACAGCTCGTCGGGGCCGCGGCCGCGCAGGGCGTCGACATGGTTGTAGCCCCAGGCAACCGACCCGACACGCACGCCCGCCTTGCGGGCCGCGTCGATGTCGCGCATTTCGTCGCCCACCAGCAGGAACCGCTCGGGGGACGTGCCGTGCTGCTTGAGCAGGCGGTCGATCTTGGCGGCCTTGCCGAACAGGTCGCTGCCGCATTCGTAGTCGTCAAAGAGCGCCGCGGTTTCCTCGCCCAGCACGCGCTTGACGTTCTCGACGGAGTTCGAGCTGACCACCGCCAGGCGCAGGCCGCTCGCCTTCAGGCGGGCCAACGCTTGCGGGATGCCGTCAAACAGCTGCACGCTGGGATCGATTTCCTGCATCAGCGTGCGCACGTGCGTCATGATCGCGGGCAGCTTCCATAGCGGGATGTTCAGATACTTCAGGATCTCCATCGCATCGCGGCTGCGAAGCGCTTCGCGTTCGGACGCATCGATCTTGCGGAAGTTGTACTTCTCCGCGACGGTATTGAGAATGGTGTTGAACCACGGCATGGTGTCTGCCAGGGTCCCGTCGAAGTCGAAGGCTGCAATGTCGTATTTCAATTCTTGAATCCAATGCCGGCAGGCTGGGCGGGGACGCCTCTCCCACGCTGACAGGCGTCGTCGCGCATCCCTACATGCCGTGCGGGTGAAGCAAATAGTGCACGACCGGCGCCAGGTCTTCAAGCGGCGGAGCGCCGGCGACCACGCGCGCTGCGCTGCTCCAGGGGTAGTCCAGGGCCAGCAGCCAGCCGAACACCGCGGACGCATCGCCCGGGGGCAGGGTCACCATGGTTTCGATCGTGATGGTCAGGCGCTTGGCGCGATACGGGTCGGGCTGGAACTCCCAGTCGTATCGCCCACAGCCCACGCGCACGTTGCCGGTCGCCTTTTCGGTCATGCCGACCAGCCAGTCGCAGTGGTAATCCGGCAGACGTGTGGCCGCCGGGGGACGCGACAGGTAGAAGGTGTAGACGTTGTCGTAGGTCTGGCCGAACTTGCGCACCAGCGTGTCGGTGATGGCGGCCAGGCCATGCGATTCAGGCGGAAAGGCGATGGCCTGCGTGCGCAAGGCCATTTTCAGCACGGCGTCGGGCGCGAAGGCGCGGGCCATGTAGTGCGGGCGGTTCTCGTCCTTGGCGTGAAAATAGTCGCGCAATACGGACTCGGTGCAACCGGGGAACAACGAATCGGTAGGCATTGCGGGGGCTTCCGTTCAGGTCTTTGGCGTGGGGGTCAGGGCTTTCGGATCGGATCGAACCACTTCGAGACGTTGGGCGGCTCGTAGATGGCGTAGCGATCCAGCAGCAAGGCAGGGTCTTCTTCCACCACCAGCATGTCGCGATGCTGGGGACGGATGAATGCTTCTTCCACGGAGTGGTCAATGAATTGCATCAGGGCATCGTAGTACCCAGCCACGTTCAGCAATCCGCAGGGCTTCTGGTGCATGTTCAGTTGCGCCCAGGTCCAGACTTCGAAGAATTCTTCCAGCGTGCCGGCGCCGCCGGGCAGGGCGACAAAGCCGTCGGCCTTCTCCATCATCATCGCCTTGCGCTCGTGCATGTTTTGCACCGTGTGCAGCTCGGTCAGCCCCAGATGCGCCTGTTCCTTCTTGAGAAGCAGTTCGGGGATGACGCCGATGACGCGGCCGCCGCCGGCCAGCACTTCGTTGGCCACCACGCCCATGATCCCGACGATGGATCCGCCATACACCAGGCCCAGGTCGCGCTTGACGAGTTCGCGCGCCAGCACGCGGGCCTGCTCGACGTAGTCCGGGCGCGTGCCCGGGTTGGAGCCGCAATACACGCAGATATTCTTCAGAGTCATAAAACGGGTGGGAAATTGCCGGCCGCGTTACAGATTGCGTCACGCGGCTTTTCGCGAAGCCGATAGTTTACGCAAGGTTGCCGGAGGACTCCCGAGACCCTGGGCGAGCACCGCGGGCAGACGCGGGCAATGTTTGGACACAGCAAGTTCCGGCGCGCTCGGTAGACTGAAGATGGCGAAAACGACTGGAAGTCCAGCGTCGTGCTGCTTTCACGGACTAGAGGAGCTAACGATATGGAACAAGCAAACCGCAACCCGCAGGAAAACAAGCGTCCCTTCGATATGGACGTGAAGGCGATTCGCGCCAAGGCGCGCAAGGACATTGAATCCGGCGCCATCACCGACACGTATCGCGCAGACCGTGAAACCGTGCTGAAACTGCTGAATGAAGCGTTGGCCACGGAAATCGTCTGTGTGCTGCGCTACAAGCGCCACTACTTCATGGCCCGCGGCCTGAATGCGGAACCGGTCGCGGCCGAGTTTGCCGAGCATGCTGCGCAGGAGCAGGATCACGCCGACAAGCTGGCCGAGCGAATCGTGCAGCTGGGCGGCGAGCCGAACCTGTCGCCCAAGGGCATCCTGGACCGCAGCCATTCCGAATACGTCGAAGGCGATTCGCTGGAAGAGATGATCAAGGAAAACCTGATCGCCGAGCGTATCGCCATCGACAGCTATCGCCAGATGATCGATTACATCGGTGAACAGGATTCCACCACGCGCCGTCTGCTGGAGGAAATCCTGGCGGTGGAAGAGGAACACGCCGACGACCTGTCGGACTTCCTGGCCAAGTCCTGATCGGGCGCCGCCCCGTTCGCGGGGCGGATTGATGGGCGGTAATGGGGTCCCGGGATCCCGCCCCGTGCTCGTCCAAAGAAAAACGCCGTCCGGCGCGTGATGCGCCGGACGGCGTTTGTCCGAAGGCGCTGCGATTACAGCGCGTCGGCCCAGAGGTCGTACTCGTCGGACTCGGTGACGCGCACGCGCACCATGTCGCCCGGCTGCAGAGGCTTGTCCGAACTGACGTAAACGCAGCCGTCGATTTCCGGCGCGTCGCCCGCGCTGCGGCCCACCGCGCCGTCCTCGTCAACTTCGTCGATCAGCACATCGATCTCTCGGCCGACCTTCAGCGCCAGGCGCTGGGCGGAGATGGTCTGCTGCAGCGCCATGAAGCGCTCCCAGCGATCCTGCTTGACGTCGTCCGGCACCGGATCGTCCAGCAGGTTGGCCGGCGCGCCTTCAACCGGCGAATACTGGAAACAGCCCACGCGGTCCAGCTGCGCTTCCTGCATCCAGTCCAGCAGATATTGGAAGTCTTCCTCGGTTTCGCCAGGAAAGCCGACGATGAAGGTCGAGCGGATCGTCAGGTCCGGGCAGATTTCGCGCCAGCGCTTGATGCGCGCAAGCGTCTTGTCTTCGAAGGCCGGGCGCTTCATCAGCTTCAGGATGCGCGGACTGGCGTGCTGGAACGGGATGTCCAGGTAGGGCAGGATCTTGCCCTCGGCCATCAGCGGAATCACTTCGTCGACGTGCGGGTACGGGTACACGTAATGCAGGCGCGTCCAGACGCCCATTTCGGACAAGGCCATACAGAGCTCGGTCATGCGGGTCTTGACCGGGCGGCCGTTCCAGAAGCCGCTGCGGTATTTCAGGTCCACGCCGTAGGCGCTGGTGTCCTGCGAGATCACCAGCAGCTCTTTCACGCCGGCCTTCACCAGGCGCTCGGCTTCATTGAGCACATCGCCCACGGGACGGCTGACCAGGTCGCCGCGCATCGAGGGAATGATGCAGAAGCTGCAGCGATGATTGCAGCCTTCGGAGATCTTCAGGTAGGCATAGTGGCGCGGCGTGAGCTTCACGCCCTGCGGCGGCACCAGGTCCACGTAGGGATTGTGGTCCGTGCGCGGGGGCGCCACGCCGTGCACGGCGCGCACGACCTCTTCATATTGCTGGGGACCGGTCACCGACAGCACGCTGGGATGCACGTCGCGGATCACCGATTCCTCGACGCCCATACAGCCGGTCACGATGACCTTGCCGTTCTCGGCCAGGGCTTCGCCGATGGCTTCCAGCGACTCGGCCTTGGCGCTGTCGATGAAGCCACAGGTGTTCACGACGACCACGTCGGCACCGTTGTATTCCGGCGTGATTTCGTAGCCTTCGGTGCGCAGCTGGGTCAGGATGCGTTCGGAGTCGACCAGGGCTTTGGGGCAGCCCAGCGACACGAACCCCACGCGCGGCGCGCGCCCCGGGTTGGCTTCCTGGGCGGCGGCCGTGATGGCGTCCAGCGTCGCGTCGGCGCCGTTGCTGGGAGCAGTGCCGGCGCCTTTGCCGGGGCGGGAATGTTCAATAACTTCCAATCTAATTCACCGTAGGTTCGCGCACGGGCATTGGGCGTGCGGCGGGGTAATCGTCAAAGGGTCAGGGCCAGGCCGGGGCGTCCACCGAGGACAGGTGGCGCAGCGTTTCGGGATGCAGCATGGCAACCCGCAGCAATGTCTGCGCGGCGCCTGAAGGGTTGCGCCGGCCTTGTTCCCAATCCTGCAAGGTACGCACGCTAACGCCCAGCAACGCCGCGAAATCCGCCTGCGGCAGGCCCACGCGGTTGCGCGCTTCGCTGATGTGCGACGCCTGCCACCGGACGGACCGGGCAAGCGGAACAGCCTTATTCATAACTCAGTCAGGGGGGAGGGGGGGCGGCGTTTTCCCGCCAACCGGATTCCAGGCTGGCGGCCGCTCCCGTGGCGATAGCGGGGAAAGCGCATAATTATACGGCATTGCCGTAGGCGCGGATAGCGCCGGGTGCGCAACCGGCCTGCAAAAAGGGGGGCGGAGAAGCGGACGCGGACCGTCGGCCCGTGTCCGGTTCAGGCCGCGGTTCGCCGATACAGAGCCAGCGTCCCGGCCAGACCGATCAGCATGCCCCCGCAGATCCGGTTCAGCCAGCGCAGGCCGCCCGCCTGGAAGGCGCGGACCATCTGCGCGCCCAGCGTGGCGTACGCCAGCATCGTCGCCACGTTCAGCAGCGCCAGGATCCCGGCCAGGATGGCGTATTGGGCGGGCAACGGCGCTGCGGGGTTGATGAACTGGGGCAGAAAGGCCGACATGAAAAGCAGGGCCTTGGGGTTGGTCAGCGCCACGACGAAGCTGCGCATGCCCAGGGCCAGGCCGTCCGGACGGGCGTCGCGGGGGCGCTCGGACGGCAGGATCAGCGCCGCGTCCGAACGCAGGAGCTTGACGCCCAGCCACGCCAGATACGCCGCGCCCGCCCATTTGACGATCTGGAAGGCGACTTCGGAGGCCGCCAGCAGCACGCCCAGGCCGCAGGCCACCGCGCCGATCAGGACCAGATCGGCCAGCACGGCGCCGCCCATGCCCCAGCACGCGGCGCGCACGCCGTGGCGCGAGCCGTTGGACAGGGCGAGAAGCACGGTGGGACCGGGCGTGATGATGGCGACGGCAGAGGCCAGGACGAACAGCAGCAGCGTGGCAAGGGTCATATCGGGCTCCGGGGCAGGCACCCAGTGTGCCGCGCCCGCCGCCCTCTCGTCCAGGTCCGGGCTACCATAGCGGTCTTACTCTTTGATTTCGCCCCATGTCCACGCGTTCCGACTCCCCCAATCTGGCTCCTCCGCTCTCTTCAGTCCTTCTTGCCGGCGCGGAAGTGGTGGAGGATGTGCTCGACGGCCGTTCGCTCACCGAGGCGCTGGCCGACGTGGACGCCGCGCTGCGTCCTGCCACGCAGGCCGTGTCGTTTCATGCGATGCGCTACCTGGGTTGGGCCGATGCGGTCGGGCGCGAGATGGTGCAGCGCTATCCCAGTGTGCTGTTCGAATCCCTGCTGCTGGTGTCGCTGACGCTGCTCAAGGAAGAGGGCGATGCGGCCGTGGCCTTGCCCGGCATGCCGGTCTACGCCCCGCACACGGTCGTCGACCAGGCGGTGACCGCGGCCGCCGGCTCGCGCGCCCTGGCGTCGTACAAGGGCATGCTGAACGCCTGCCTGCGCCGCTTCCTGCGCGAACGCGCCGCGCTTGAAGCCGCGGTGGCCGACAGCCCCGAGGCGCAATTCAATCATCCCGGCTGGTGGGTCAAGCAGCTGACCGTGGCCTATCCCAAGCAATGGCGTGACATCCTGGCCGCCTCCAACCTGCCGGCCCCGCTGACGCTGCGGGTGAACCGCCGGCGCGCCACCCGCGAACAGGTGCTGGCGGCATTTGCCGATGCAGGCCTGGCGGCCGAGCCGGTGGGCCAGTCGGGCGTGGTGCTGGCCACGCCCAAACCGGTGACGCAGTTGCCCGGCTTTGCCGAGGGCTGGTGGTCGGTGCAGGACGCGGGCGCGCAGCTCGCCGCGGAATTGCTGGCGCCCGCGAACGGCATGCGGGTGCTGGACGCGTGCTCGGCGCCGGGCGGCAAGACGGCGCATCTGCTTGAGCTGGCCGATATCGACCTGCTTGCCCTGGACGCCGATGCCGACCGGCTTGCCCGCGTGGAACAGAACCTGGCGCGGCTGGGCTTGGGCGGCGGTCACGTCCGGCTCAAGGCGGCCGATGCGGCCGACTTGGACGCCTGGTGGGACGGCAAGCCCTTTGACGCGGTGCTGGCCGACGTGCCCTGCACGGCGTCGGGCATCGTGCGGCGTCACCCCGACATCCGCTGGCTGCGCCGCGAGAACGACCTGCGCCGCACGGCCAGCCTGCAGACCCGGATCCTGGACGCGCTCTGGTCCACCGTGGCGCCGGGCGGCCGCCTGCTCTATGTGACATGCTCGGTCTTTCCGATCGAAGGCACGCGCCAGGCCCTGGAGTTTCTGCAGCGCCACCCCGACGCAACCCGCCTGGAGGCACCGGGCCAGTTGCTGCCAGTTGCGGTCGATGCAACACCCGCGGCGCAACACGACGGGTTTTTCTACGCCTTGTTTGCCAAGCAGTCCTGAATCCCGAAGAATAGGGGCATGACGTAGTCCCGGTGCCGTATGTCCATTATTTCGCGCGTATTTCTTGGGTTGTTGCTGGTATCTGCCGTGCTTTTGACCGCGCCGGGCGGCTTGGCGCATGCGTCCGAACCCCGCGTCACCCGGGTGGATCCGGTGGTGCGGGACGGCAACCTGGAAATCGACGCGGATATCGAATTCGAGCTGAATCAGCAGTTGCGCGACGCCGCCCAGCGCGGCGTCGCCTTGTATTTCACGGCCGACCTCACCATCACCCGCGAGCGCTGGTACTGGTTCGACAAGTCGCTGGTGGACACGTCCCGCACCTGGCGGGTGGTCTATAACGCGCTGACCCGGCAATGGCGGGCGGGCGTGGGCGAGCTGTCCTTTCCGGTGGCCTCGCTGGACGACGCGATGAGCGCCATCCGGCACATCCGCAATTGGCGGGTGGCAGAGGCGAGCGAGTTTGATGCGGGGTCGGAATACAACGGGCAATTGCGCCTGAGGCTGGATACGTCGCTGTTGCCGCGGCCGTTCCAGGTCAATGCCCTGAACAGCAGTTCGTGGGCGCAGGCGACGCCGTGGATGGACTTCTCGTTCATGTTGGGCGACAAGGAGAAAGATCCCTCATGAGGCTTTTGCTTCGGCTGGCGCTGATGGTCGGCGCCGTGAGCGGTCTGGCGCTGCTGGGCCTTCTGGCCTGGTCCACCGGAAACGCCTCGCGCTTTGCGCGCTACTACGACACGCTGCTGGTCCTGAACGGCATTTTCGCGCTGGCGCTCTTTGTCTGGGTGGTGGCGCTGACGGTGCGGCTGGCCCGGCAGATCCGACGCCGGCAGTTCGGCGCGCGGCTTACCGCCCGCTTTTCCCTGGCGTTCGCCCTGATCGGCGTGGTGCCCGGCGCGCTCATCTACACCGTGTCGGTGCAGTTCATGTCGCGTTCGATCGAATCCTGGTTCAACGTGCGCGTGGATACGGCGCTGGAAGCCGGCCTGAACCTGGGCCGCGCCGCGCTGGATTCGCTGCTGGCGGACCTGGACGCGCGGGCGCGCTCGATGGCGGTCGAACTGAACCGCAGCACCGACAGCGGCGTGACGCTGGCGCTGACCCGGCTGCGCGAGGCCAATGGCGTGCAGGAAGCCATGGTGTTCACGGGCAGCGGCCGCATGGTGGCGTTTTCGACCAGCCAGTACGGGCAACTGCTGCCTGCAATGCCGCCGTCCACGGTGATGAACCAGTTGCGGCTGGCGCGCGGCTACTCGGCGGCCGAAGCCGACGATCCCGTAACGCCGGGCGCCGAGGGCGGCCTGCATCTACGCGTGGTGATCCCGCTGAACGGCCCGGACCGCTACGACAACCTGTTGGGGCCAGCGTCCGAACCCCGCTGGCTGCAGCTGCTGCAGCCGGTGCCCGAGCAGATCGCGCACAACGCCAACCTCGTGCAGCAGGGCTTTCGCGATTACCAGGAACTGGCGCTGTCGCGGCTGGGCCTGCGCAAGCTCTACGGCATCACACTGACGCTGGCTCTGCTGCTGGCGGCGTTCGGCGCCATCGCGGTGGCGCTGTCCCTGTCCAAGCGGCTGGTGCGCCCGCTGCTGAGCCTGGCAGGCGGCACGCAGGCGGTGGGCGTGGGCGACTACCGGCCCTTGCCCGAACCGCCGGAACGCGACGAAGTCGGCCAGCTTACGCGCTCGTTCAACGCCATGACGCGCCAGCTCGACGAGGCGCGCCGCATGGTCGAAAGCAACCGCCAGCAGCTCGAGCGCTCCAACGTCTACCTGGAAAGCGTGCTGTCCAACCTGTCCTCCGGCGTGCTGGTGTTCGATGAAGCCTTCCGCGTCACCACGGTCAACCAGGGGGCCCAGACCATCCTGGGCGCCGACTTGCGTTCGGTGATCGGCCGCCCGCTGGAGACGGCGGACGGCATGCTGGAATTTGCGAACATCGTGCGTCAGGCGTTTTCCACGCATGCGGCGGTCGGTTCCGAACGCCAGCACTGGCAGCAGCAGTTCGAAATCGCGCCCGCCGCGGTCGAAGGCGAGACCGCATCGCAGCCGCTGACGCTGCTGGCGCGGGGCACGCACCTGCGCGTGGACGGGCGCGGCAACGGCTATCTGGTGGTGTTCGACGACATCACCGAAGTGATCTCGGCCAACCGGACGGTGGCGTGGGGCGAGGTGGCGCGCCGTCTGGCCCACGAAATCAAGAATCCGCTGACCCCCATCCAGCTCTCGGCCGAGCGCCTTGCCATGAAGCTGGAAGGCAAGCTGCCGCCCGCCGAGGCCCAGATCGTGGCGCGCTCGACCAACACGATCGTGAACCAGGTGGCGTCGCTCAAGCAGATGGTGGACGACTTCCGCGAATACGCCCGCACGCCGCCGGCCGTCATGCAACGCATCAACTTCAACGCGCTGGTGGCGGACGTGTTGTCGCTCTACGGCTGGGAGCCCGAGGGCGGGTCCTCGCGCCTGACGGAGAAGGCCCTGAATCTGGACGTGAGCCTGGCTGCAGGCCTGCCCGACATCGAAGGCGATCCGACCCAGCTTCGGCAGGTGATTCACAATCTGCTGTCGAATGCCCGCGATGCGATCGCGGAGCTGGGCGGGCAGGGCCGCGTCAGCGTGACGACGCAGCTCATGCGCAGCGAACAGCCCGATCGCGTGGCCCATCAGGCGCTGCGTTTCACGGTCGCCGACACGGGTCCGGGCTTCCCGCCGCAGGTCATGCAGCGCGCGTTCGAGCCCTACGTAACCACAAAGTCCCACGGGACTGGGTTAGGATTGGCAATCGTCCGCAAGATCGTGGAAGAGCATGGCGGACGTATCGACCTTGCCAACCGCAAGGAAGGAGGGGCGCGGATTTCCATCCTGTTGACCCGGCTCGCGCCCGGGTCCGATACTATGGACGCCACCGCGCAAGAAAAGGATAATGCGGCTACGCAATAGGTGGATGCTTTATGGCCAGAATTCTGGTGGTTGACGACGAAGTCGGTATACGCGAGCTTTTGTCGGAAATCCTTTACGACGAGGGACACACGGTCGAGCTGGCCGAAAACGCGGCGCAAGCGCGCGCTGCCCGTCTTCGCATGCGTCCCGATCTGGTGTTGCTGGACATCTGGATGCCGGACACCGACGGTGTCAGCCTGCTCAAGGAGTGGGGCTCGCAAGGCTTGCTGGACATGCCTGTCATCATGATGAGCGGCCACGCCACCATCGACACGGCAGTCGAAGCCACGCGCATCGGCGCCATGGATTTCCTGGAAAAACCCATCACGCTGCAGCGTCTGCTCAAGACCGTTGCCGCGGGTCTGGCACGGGGCCGCGTGCCGCATCCGGCGCCTGCCGCCGCCAATCCGGCGGTCGCCAGCCCGGTGGTCGCGCTGGAAGACGAACTCGATCCGCCGGCCGCGCTGGCTGCGGTGTCCGTCAACGATGCGCCGGCCACCTCCAACGGCCAGCTTGGCAGCATCTCGCTGGACCAGCCGCTGCGCGAGGCGCGCGACGAATTCGAGCGCATCTACTTCGAATATCACCTGGTCAGGGAAAGCCACAGCATGACGCGCGTGTCCGAACGCACCGGGCTGGAACGCACCCACCTCTACCGCAAGCTCAAGCAATTGGGCATCGAGTCCGCGCGCAAGCGCAGCACATGAAGATCCTCATCATGGGCGCTGGTCGCGTAGGCACCAGCGTGGCGGAAAACCTGGTGTCCGAGCAAAACGACATCACGGTCATCGATTCCGCCCCCGCCCAGCTGCAATACCTGCAAGAACACTTTGACCTGCGTGTCGTCCTGGGAGACGGCTCGCAGGTGTCGGTGCTTGAAAACGCCGGCGCCGCCGATACCGATCTTTTCATCGCCTGTGCGGCGTCCGACGCCGCCAACATGGTCGCGTGCAAGATTGCGCGCCAGCTCTTCAACATTCCCCGCCGCATCGCCCGCATCCGTTCGGCCGAGTTTCCCGAACATCCCGAACTCATGAGCGAAGAAGGCTTCTGCATCGACGCGCTCATCAGCCCCGAACGCAGCGTCACCACTTACCTGCACAGCCTGATCGAATTTCCCGAGGCCTTGCAGGTCGTGGAATTTGCGGAAGGGCGCGTCAGCGTCGTGACGGTCCGGGTGGGGCATGGCAGCCCGATGGCGCATTCGTCCGTCGACAAGCTGCGCGACGTCTGGCCGGACGTGAAGGCGCGCGTGATCGACGTGCTGCGCGGCGGGCGTCCCCTGCGCGCGGGCAGCGGCACGGTCATCGCGCCGGGCGACGAAGTCGTGCTGGTCGTGGATTCCGACCATGCCCGCCGCGCCGTGCGCAAGCTGCGAGACGCCGAGCGGGCCGTGCGCCGCGTGATGATCGCGGGCGGCGGCAATATCGGCCTGCGCCTCGCGCGCCGGCTCGCCGAAGAAAAGTACAGCGTGCGCATCATCGAGCACGACCTCAAGCGCTGCGAGTACCTGGCGACCCAGCTGCCGGATAGCGTGCTGGTCCTGCACGGCAGCGGCACCGACGAGGCGCTGCTCGAGCGCGAAAACATCGAGGACATGGACACCTGGCTGGCGCTGACCAGCGACGACGAGGACAACATCATGTCCTCGCTGCTGGCCAAGCGGTTGGGCGCACGCAAGGTGATCGCGCTGATCAACCGGCAGGCGTACGGCGAACTGATGCAGGGCAGCCATATCGACATCGCGGTGTCGCCGTCGCAAGCCACCATGAGCGAACTGCTGCGCCATGTGCGCCGCGGCGACGTGGTCGCCGTGCACCGGCTGCGCCAGGGCGTGGCGGAGGCCCTGGAGGCCATTGCCCACGGCGACCGCTCCACGTCCAAGGTGGTGGGCCGCGCGGTGGGCAAGATCAGCCTGCCCAAGGGCGCCAGCATCGGCGCGCTGGTGCGCGGTGAAGAAATCATCCTGCCCGACGCCGATACCGTCATCGAAACCGACGACCACGTCATCGTCTTCGTGCCCTCGCGCCAGCAGATGCCGCGCGTGGAAAAGCTGTTCCAGGTCTCGGCGTCCTTCTTCTGATGCGCTGCCCCTCTCACTCCTTGCGTGGGCCGCGCGCGGCCGGATAAGCCTTCATGAAGCGCGTTCTGGCCACCCTGTACATCCTGGGCCTCACCATGGTGATGTTCGCCCTCACCATGCTGATCCCGCTGTTCATCGCCTATGTGGGGGCGGACGGGGCGCGCGACGCGTTCCGGGACGGGTTTCTCATTTCGGTGGGCATTGGCGGCGGCCTGGCCGCGCTGACCCGGCGCAACCGCAGTGAATTGCGGGCGCGCGACGGCTTCGTGCTGGTGTCTGCGGTGTGGGCGGGCCTGCCCTTGCTGGCGGCCATTCCGCTCCTGCTGTATTTCCATGGCGCCGGGCTGCCCTTGTCCTTCACCGGGGCCTATTTCGAGGCGATGTCCGGGCTGACCACGACGGGCGCCACGGTCCTGACCAACCTGGACACCTTGCCGCCGTCGATCAACCTGTGGCGCGCCACGCTGATCTGGATCGGCGGCATGGGCATCCTGGTGCTGGCCGTCGCCATTCTTCCCCTGCTGGGCGTGGGCGGCCACCAGGTGGTCCGGGCGGAAACCCCGGGTCCGATGAAGGACGAGCGGCTGACGCCGCGCATCGCCAGCACGGCCAAGGCGCTGTACGCGGTGTACTTCGTGTTTTCGATTCTCTGTTTCCTGGCGTACCGGCTGGCCGGCCTGTCCTGGTTCGAGGCCTGGTGCCACATGGCCACCACCATGGGGCTGGGGGGCTTTTCCACCTGGGACGACGGCTTCGCGCACTTTGACTCCGTGGCGGTCGAAATGGTGGCGATGGTGTTCATGCTGATCGCCGGGATCAACTTCGCGACGCACTTCAACGCCTTCCGCCAGCGCAGCCCGCGCGCCTATTGGCGCTGCCCGGAGGCCATCCCGTACCTGGTCGTGGTGCTGGGAGTGGGCGTGATCATCTCGGTGTACCTGTTCATCAAGGACGTCTACACGGATCCCCTGGAGGCGCTGCGCTACGGGATGTTCAACACCATCTCCATGGCCACCACCACGGGCTACGCCAACACGGACTTCGCGCAGTGGCCGCTGTTTGCGCCGCTGACGATGCTGCTGCTGTCGGGTTTTGCGACCTCGGCCGGGTCGACAGGGGGCGGGATCAAGATGATCCGCGCCATCCTGCTGATCAAGCAGGCCCGCAATGAGCTGGTGACGATGCTGCACCCGCATGCCGTCAGTCCGGTCCGGATCAACGGCAGGGCGGTGGAGACCCGGACCATGTCGTCCGTGCTGGCCTTCATGCTGTTCTACGGTCTGTCGATCGCCGTGTTCACCAGTCTGCTGCTGCTCTCGGGCCTGGACCCCATCACAGCGTTCTCGGCGGTGTTTGCCAGCGTGAACAACACGGGGCCGGGGCTGGGGCCCGTGGGTCCGATGGGCTCGTTCGCCGTGCTGTCGGACTTCCAGATCTGGGTCTGCACCTTTGCCATGCTGATCGGCCGCCTGGAGCTCTTGACCGTGCTGGTCCTGTTCACGCCAATCTTCTGGCGCAAATAGCCGCCGTCCGGCGTCAATTTGATAAGGGATAACCCTAGTCAGGGTTATCCCATCCCCCCTCGGAATCCCCGTCAATACTGGCTTTCGGCGCCTGGCGCGGTGGCGACCCGCGCCAATCCTATGCTGTAAGCGCTTGCTTACTTTTCTTCAGAGGGCAAAACCGGATGATCCGCGATGTTGCACACAAATGTCACGATTTTCAATCGTTTTGCCACAAAGCTGCGGCTATCATGCGTTCACAAGCCGCCGTCTAGCGCCCCCCGGGAAGTTGCCGGGCTTCAAGGTCGAACGGCGCATACCCTCATCAAACATTCAAAGGAGTCCGAGATGGAACAAATCCCGTTCATTTCGTCGGCCCCCAACACCCTGGGCATCGAACTCGAGCTGCAACTGATCGACCCCCGCAGTTTTGACCTTGCTGCAGCCTCTGACGAACTGTTGGCCCAGATGGCCAACCATCCTATTGCCGACCGCGTCAAACCCGAAATCACGCGGTCCATGATCGAACTGAACTCCTCGGTGCACGAGCACCCCATGGGCCTTCTGGCCGAAATGCGCGAGATGCGCGATGCCCTGGTTGAAGCGGCCGACGCGGTGGGCGTGTCGGTGGCGGGGGGCGGCGCCCATCCCTTCATGCGCTGGCAGGAACGCTCCATCTCGGATACCCCGCGCTTCCAGTACCTGGCCGAAATGTACGGTTACCTGGCGCGTCAATTTACGGTTTTCGGCCAGCACATCCATCTGGGCGTGAAGAGCGGCGACGATTCCATCAAGCTTTTGCGCCGCCTGTCGCCCTACGTGCCGCATTTCATCGCGCTGTCGGCGTCGTCCCCCTACTGCGAGGGGGTGGATACCCTGTTCTCGTGCTCGCGCCTGAACGCGGTCAACAGCTTCCCGCTGGCCGGGCATATGCCCGCCGAGGTCAAGGACTGGTACCAGTTCGAGGCCCATCTGTCGCAACTGCGCGCCTTCGGCCTGGCTGAAAGCATCAAGGACCTGTACTGGGATATCCGTCCCAAGCCTGAATACGGCACGGTCGAGATCCGTGTTTGCGACACGCCGCTGACCGTGGAACGCGCCTGCCAGGTGGCGGCGTTTGCCCAGGTGCTGGCGGTGCTGCTGATGCGCGAGGAAGATCCCAGCGACAACGCGTGGCTGTCCTATCGCAGCAACCATTTCCAGGCCTGCCGTTTTGGCCTGCAGGGCAGCTACGTGACGCCGGAAGGGCAACGCGTGCGCCTGATCGACCATCTGCGTGCGCTGTTCCAGCGTCTGATGCCGGTGGCCGAGGAACTGGGCACCGGCGACATGATCGCCGCCCTGCGCGACGATGCCATGCGCGCCGGCAACGATGCCCGCTGGCTGCGTAGCCAGTATCACCGCCTGCGCGACCTGCCGCTGATGGTGGAGGCCATGTCCAATGCCTGGCGCGGCACGGCGGCCCCCGTCGCGCCGCCCGCGGAGCCCACTGCGGTGCTGCGCCGCCGGATCCGGGCGACGTCCGAGCCCATGCAGAGCCTGGCCGCGTCCGAGCCCGGCGTCATCGTGCCCGAACGGCTGCACTAGGAAGCCAGCGGCGGGGCCCCCGTGTCAGGGGGCGCCGCGGTGCCGGCCGCCGATCGCGCTGACGGACAGGCGGGTTTCTCCCGCCACGGTCCGATGCGCGGCGGCGCGCCAGGCGTGGCCGTACGCCACCTCGATGCTCAGCACGATAAGACCATCGGCATTGCGCTGCGCTTCCAGCGCGGCGCACAGGCGGTCGCGCCAATCCCGTCCCACCAGCCCGCCGCGGCGGCCTTCGGCCGGGTTTCCGCCCAGGGCGCGCACGTCCTGCAGCAGCTTTTCCGGGCTGCGATAGGTCAGGGTCAGGATTTCCTGGTCCATGACCGGATCCGCGAAGCCGTTCTCAACCAGCAGGTCGCCGAAGTCGTGCATGTCCACGAAGGACGGCGTGGCGGTGCGCAGGCCCGCGTCGGCCACCGCCTGACGCAGTTCGCGCAGGGTGGCCGGGCCCAGACAGGAAAACATCGCCAGGCCGCCCACTTTCAGGATGCGGCGCCACTCGGCCAGCACGGCGTGCGGTTCGCGGTGCCAGTGCATGGCCATGTTCGACCACACCAGTTCCAGCGACTCGGGCGGCAGGCCCGTGTTTGCCAGATCCGCATTGACGAACGCGGGGGCGGCGGGGCCGCGGCGCGCCAGCTTGCCGATCCAGGCCGACAGGCCGCCCGGCGCGTGGCGCTTGCGCGCTTGGCCGAGCAGCGGCTCACAGTTGTCCAGGCCGGTATAGGCGGCATCCGGGTAGCGCTCGCGCAGCAACGGCAGGTTGTCGCCGGCGCCGCAGCCGGCGTCCAGCAAGGCTTGCGGCTGCACGCGGATGTACTGCAGGCGGCCGAGCATGCGGCGCGCCACCTCGCCATAGAGGAATTGGGCGTCAGCCAGGTCGCCGCGGCGCGCGAACTGGCGCGGCACGTCGGCGCTGACGAGGGGCAGGGAGGGGGGCGTTGCGGTATCTGGCAGGGACATTTCGGTCGCGCCCGCGGGATCGCCCGGGGCGGAGCATGGTTTGATCTGGGATGGCACACATTATTGCGCATCCCGGCCGCAGGCTCCGATTGCCCCTACTGGACATGGGGCGACGGCTGCTGTCGCGCGTGGGCGGCGATTGCCCGTTATGCGGCGCCCGGGTCGCGGGGGCGCGGCTGTGCGCCGGCTGCCAGGCCGACATCCTGGCGGGGCCGCCGGGCGCATCGGCCAGATGCCCGCAGTGCGCGCTTTGCCTCAACGGTGGCGGGACGCATTGCACGGCCTGCCTGGCGGCGCCGCGCCCATTCAGCCGGACCGTCGCGGCCTTTGACTACGCGCCGCCCGGCGACACGCTGATCCTGATGCTCAAGACGCAACTGCGCCTCAGCATGGCGCCGGTGCTGGCGCGGCTGATGGCGCAGGCGCTGCAGGCGGCGGACGGGGCAGCCAGTCCGGGCGCGGGCGCCTGGACTGCCGATCTACTCCTGGTCCCCATCCCGGCCAGCCGCGCGTCGCTGCGCCAGCGCGGCATGAACCCGGCGGCCGAGATCGCGCGCAGCCTGGCGGCCGAACTGTCGCTGCCCGCGCCACGCCTTGTCCTGGCGCGGCGGCGCGAGACGCCCCGCCAAGCCACGCTGGACCGGCGCGCCAGGCAGCGCGGGGCCGCGGGTCTTTTCACCTGCTCCGGCACCGTTCTTGGCCGGCATGTGGCGGTGGTGGACGACGTGATGACCACCGGCAGCACCGCTGGGGCCGCGGCGCAGGCCCTGATGGCGGCGGGCGCGGCCAGCGTCACGGTGCTGGTCGCCGCGCGCACGCCCTGACGCCGGATTGCATCGGCCGGCGTCCAGGCCGGGCCGCCTGGATGGCCCGCCGCGCGCCGGCCCATCCTGGCAAATCGGCGACAATCACGCCTGCGGCCGCTTCCGGCCGCACGCCTTTTCATCTTCCCTGCACCATGTTCCACGTCATTCTTGTCTGCCCGGAGATCCCGCCCAACACGGGCAACGCCATTCGCCTGTGCGCCAATACCGGCGCGCAGCTGCATCTGGTGCGGCCGTTGGGGTTTGAACTGGATGATGCCCGCATGCGGCGGGCCGGGTTGGACTATCACGAGTGGCAACCCGTGCGCGTGCACGACACGCTGCGCGAGGCGCTGGAAGATACCGGCGCGGCCGCGTCCAGCATCTATGCGCTGACCACGCACGCGCAGCGCAGCGTGGCCGATGTCAGTTTCAAGCCGGGGGATGTATTCGTGTTTGGCCGCGAAAGCGCCGGCTTGTCCGACGAACACCAGGCGATGTTTCCGCCGCAGCAGCGGCTGCGGCTGCCGATGCGCGCCGGCCAGCGCAGCCTGAACCTGTCGAATGCCGTGGCGGTCACGGTGTTCGAAGCGTGGCGCCAGCAGGGCTACGAAGGCGGCGCGTAGCGCCGCCCTTCGGCCGGGAAGCTTAGTCCAGCGACAGCTTGAGCTTGTCGATCACCTGGTCCCAACGCGCCTTTTCATTCTTGATGCGGGCGGTCAGGGCTTCCGGGGTGGACGGGGCGGGCGTGAAGTATTGCAGCGCAAGCTGCTTGCGCACGGCATCGCTATTGATGATGCGCGCCAGTTCGCTATTGAGCCGTTCGACGATCGGCGTGGGCGTGCCGGCCGGCGCCAGGATCGCATTCCACGAGATGGCCTCGAAATCCGGATAGCCTTGCGAGGCCATGGTCGGCACGCCGGGCAGGGCGTCGCTGGGCTGCAGGCTGGTCACGGCCAGCAGCTTGACCTTGCCGTCGCGCGCCTGCGGCACGGCGATCGCCGGCACCATGAAGCCCGCCTGCACGTCGCCGCCGATGATGGCGGTGATGACCTGGGGAAAGCCGGAGTACGGAATGTGCGCCAGGTCCACGCCCGCGCTCTCCTTGAACATCTCCATGGCCAGGTGGGCCGAGCTGCCCGGGCCAACCGACCCGTAGTTCAGCGAACTGCCGCGGCCTTTGACCAGCTTGACGAAGTCCTGGACGTTGTCGACCTTCAGGCTGCCCGGCACCACCAGCACGTTGGGGCTGGTGCCCACCAGCGACACCGGCTCCAGATCGGTCAGGGGGTCGTAGCCCAGCGTCTTCTTGTACAGGGTGGGGGCGGTGACCAGCGGGCCGTTGATCGTGTAGAGCAGCGTGTAGCCGTCGGGCTTGGCCTGCGCCACCATGCGCGTGCCGATGTTGCCGCCCGCGCCCGGCTTGTTGTCGATGACGATGGGCTGACCCAGGGCCTGGGAAAGGGGCTCGGAAATCGTACGCGCCAGGATGTCGGGAGACGAGCCCGGCGGGAAGGGCACCACCATGTGGATCGGGCGCTCAGGCCAGTCGGCATGGGCGGCAAAGGGCACGATGGCGGCCAGGCTCAGGCAAAGGCCACGCAGCAGCGGGCCGACCCGGAACTTGCGGGTTTGCGTCATGAAGGATGTCTCCTCGGGGTGGGTGTCGTGTGATGTTGTCGGAGCGGAATAGACAGAGGCGCGGCTTAGGCGGCGCCGAAGGCCTCGCCGGAGCCGGACCCTTCGTAACGCGCATCCCGCGCCAGCAGGGCCGAGACGGCCGTCATGGGCGCCACGCCTTCGAACAGCACGGCGCACACGGCTTCGGTAATGGGCAATTCGACATGGATGGCGCGGGCGCGTTCCAGCGCGGCGCGGGCGCAGCGCACGCCCTCGGCGGTGATGCCGCTGGCCAGGATGTCAGCCAGCTTGCGGCCGGCGCCGATCTCCAGGCCCACGCGCCGGTTGCGCGATAGCTCGCCCGTGGCGGTCAGCACCAGATCGCCCAGGCCGGTCAGCCCGGCGAAGGTTTCGGCCTGCGCGCCCAGCGCGACGCCAAAACGGGTCATCTCGGCCAGACCGCGGGTAATCAGGGCCGCGCGGGCATTGGTGCCCAGCGCAAGGCCGTCGCAGATGCCGCAGGCAACCGCGATCACGTTCTTTAGCGCGCCGCCCACCTCGACGCCGACCAGGTCGGTGCTGGCGTAGACCCGCAGCGCCGCGCCATGGAACGCCGCGGTCGTGGCCTCGCGCAGCGCGGGGCTGCTGCTGGCGACCGTCAGCGCGACGGGCAGGCCTTGCGCGACCTCGCGGGCGAACGAGGGGCCTGACAAGGCGCCGCCCGTTGCGCCGGGCAGGGCCTCGCGCATGATTTCGTGGGGCAGCCTGGCCGTGTCGGCTTCAAAGCCCTTGCACGTCCAGACGATGGGAGTGTCCTGCAGGCCCAGCGCGGGCAGCCGCTGCGACAGCGCTTCGCAAATGGACATGAGGCCCGCGACGGGCACGCCCAGCACGATCAGGGGGCGCGCGGCGTCGTCCTGCAAGGTGCGCAGCGTGGCGTCCAGATCGGCGGAAAACTGCAGCGTCTTGGGCAGGGAAATGCCCGCCAGATAGCGGGCATTTTCGTGGGTGGCGGCCATGGCGGCCGCTTGCGCGGCTTCGCGCGCCCAGAGCTGGGTGGGGTGGCGGCGGCTGGCGGCCGCCGCCAGCGCGGTGCCCCAACTGCCCGCACCCAGGACGGCGACGCGCAGGCGCGGCTCGGCGGGTTGGTTCATGGGGCGCCGCGGGGTGCTTACTGGCGGGTCGCGCCGGGGGGCAGGATGATGCCCGAGTCGCCGCCGCTACCATTGGCGGCGCCAGCCTGCTGCTGTTGCAGTTCGGCGATGCGCTGTTCGTACAGGGCCTGGAAGTTGACTTCGGTCAGGTGCAGCGGGGGCATCGAGGTGCGGGTGATCGCGTCGGCGATGTTGGCGCGCAGGTACGGGTAGAGCATCGTGGGGCAGACAATGCCCAGCAGCGGATCAAGCTGTTCTTCGGGGATGTTGGCCGCTTCGAAGATGCCGGCTTGCGTGCCTTCGACCAGGTACACGACCTTGTCGTTGATGCGCGTGGTGACGGTGACGGTGACCGTGGTTTCGAACACGGTTTCGGCCAGGCGCTGACCGCCCACGGTGATGCTCACCTCGACCTGGGGCGCTTCCTGCTCCAGGAACACGTGAGGCGCGTTAGGCATTTCCAGCGAGAGGTCTTTCAGGTAGACGCGCTGCAGATTGAACGAGGGCGCGTCGTTGCCGCCTTCTTGCTGGGAGTTTTGGTCTTGATCAGCCATGAGTGTTTCCGTTGGTGGGAGAGGCAAAAAGGGGCGATTAGCCGTTCAGCAAGGGGGTGAGTCCACCCGAGCGGTCCAGGGCCATCAGGTCGTCGCAACCGCCGACATGGGTATCGCCGATGAAGATCTGCGGGACGGTGCGCCGGCCGGTGCGTTCGATCATGACATCGCGCTGGGACGGTTCCCGGTCGATCTGGATGATTTCCAGGTCGGTCACGCCGCGCTGCTCGAGCAGCGACTTGGCGCGGGCGCAATAAGGGCAATAGTCCTTGCTGTACATGACGACTTTGTTCATAGGGCGCTCCTGTGGGTACAAGGATAGGTAGATGGGGGCGAGTCCGCCCGCTTCAACCCTTCTGGGTGACCGGCAGGCTGGCGGCGGACCAGGCGCGCATGCCGCCTTCCAGCGGCACGACGTCGGTAAAGCCCTGAGCGCGCAGCTTGGCGGCGGCGCGGGCCGAATCGCGGCCATTGTCGCAAACCACCACGAGCGGCTTGTTCTTGGGCAGCGAGCTGGCCTTCTGCTCGATGTCGGCTGCCGGCACGTTTCGTGCCTGGGCAATGTGGCCGGCCTGGAATTGCTCGGCAGGGCGCACGTCGACCCACACGGCATTGCGCTGGTTGACCATCTGGATGGCTTCATTCGTGCTGATGGCAGATCCGGTACGGCCCTTGCGCATGGCCGGAATGATCAGCATCACGCCAGACACCACGGCGACGGCGACAATGAAAATGTTGTTTTTATCGAGCAAGAATTGCAAAAGGTCCACGAAGGCTTCCTGTAGTACGTCGGCTGGCGCTACGCCGGCTTGCATGTCGGCAAGTCCGCCGGCCAGCCGGGTAGGGGCGAACCCTGATGCATCGCGTCCAGGACATGGACGCGGTGCGCCGGGGCAGAATCACGGGCAAAATCACTCAATTATAAAATGAGCCCATTCCTTAACCATCCTCCAACTTTAACCCGCGCTGCGGGCGCCCCAAACCATGCACAAACTCGTACTGATGCGCCACGGTGAAAGCCAGTGGAATCTTGAAAACCGTTTCACCGGCTGGACCGACGTCGACCTGACCGACACGGGCCGCGAACAGGCCCGCAAGGCGGGCGAACTGCTCAAGAAGGAAGGCTTCGCCTTCGATCTGGCCTACACCTCCGTGCTCAAGCGCGCCATCCGCACCCTGTGGATCGCGCTGGACGCCATGGACGCCATGTACACCCCGGTCGGCGTGAACTGGCGCCTGAACGAGCGCCATTACGGCGCCCTGCAAGGCCTGAACAAGTCCGAAACCGCCGCCAAGTACGGCGACGAGCAGGTGCTGATCTGGCGCCGCGCCTACGCCATCGCCCCGGAACCGTTGTCCCTGGACGACGAACGCCACCCGCGTTTCGACAGCCGCTACGCCAAGATTCCGGCCGACCAGCTGCCCGCCACCGAGTGCCTGAAGGACACCGTGGCCCGCGTGCTGCCGTTCTGGAATGAATCGATCGCGCCGGCCATCCGTTCCGGCCGCCAGGTGCTGATCGCCGCCCACGGCAACAGCCTGCGCGCCCTGATCAAGCATCTGGACAACGTGTCGGACGACGACATCGTCAACCTGAACATTCCGACCGGCCAGCCGCTCGTCTATGAACTGGATGATGACCTGCGCCCGATCCGCCACTATTATCTGGGCGATGCCGCCGAGATCGAGGCGGCCATGGCTGCGGTTGCAGCCCAGGGCAAGGCCAAGAAGGACTGATATCTCTATGCGTCGCACGGCGGGGTTGTTGTTGGCGGTCATGTTGGCCAGTGGGACGCTGCCTGCGCGCGCCGCGCCCAGCGACCTTGCCGGGCGTCAGTCCGATGCCGAGAAACAGCAGGCCGCCTTGCGCGACCGCATCGAGAGCCTGCAAAAGGAAATCGACGACCGCGAGGCCGCCCGCAAAGAGGCGGCCGACGCGCTCAAGCAGTCGGAATCGTCCATTTCCCGGATCAACCTGCGCCTGAAGGAACTGGCCGAGGCCAACCGCAAGGCGACGGCCGATCTCGCGTCGCTGGAAAAGCAGATCGCCGCGCAGGAGGCCGTGCTGGCCAAGCGCCGCGTCGAACTGGCCGACCAGCTGCGCACCCAATACACCAGCGGCCTGTCGCCCTGGACGGCGCTGCTCTCCGGCGACGATCCCCAGGTGCTGGGCCGTAATCTGGGCTATCTGGACTACGTGTCCCGCGCCCGGGCCGACGCTGTCAAGGCCTTGCGGGCCGACATCGACCGCCTGGCGGCGTTGCAAGCCCGCGCGGATGAACGCCGCGCCGAAATCGAAAAAGGGGTCGCCGAGACCTCCGAACAGAAAACCGCGCTGGTCGCGCAGCAAAAAGAGCGCGCCAGCCTGCTGGCCCAGCTGGAAGGGCAGATCGCCGCCCAGCGCGCCGAGGCCAACAAGCTCGGACGTGACGACCAGCGCCTGTCGCGGCTCATCACCGATCTGGACGCGGCGATTGCCAAGCAGATCGAGGACGCGCGCAAGGCGGAAGAGGCGCGCAAGCGCGCCGAGGAAGTCCGCCGGGCCGAGGAGGCGCGGCGTGCGGCCGAGGAAGCACGCCGCGTGGCCGAAGAAACCAAGAAGCGCGCCGAGGCCGAACGCCGCGCGCAGGACGCCCGCCGCAAGGCCGAGGCCGACCGCAAGGTCGCCGAGGACGGCGCCCGCCGCGACAACGAAGCCCGCGAGGCCGCCCAGGCGCGCGAACAGGTCGAGGCGGCCGCCCGCCAGAATCGGGGCCCGGTGGCCGTGGCCGACCCGGATGCCGCCGGATTGCGTCCCGCCGAGCAGCGCCAGACCCGCATTGGCGGCCCTGCCGATACGCCGGCGCAAACAAAGCCTGCCGAACCGCCCAAAAAGACGGAACCGATTGACGAGCCCGCCACTCCAACGCGCAGTGCATCGGCTCAGCAGACCGCAAAGGCGCCGCCCGTGGGCGGCGGCAGTGGTCTGCGGCACGGGCTGACCATGCCGGTGCGCGGCCAGGTGCAGGGCAGGTTCGGGGTGGATCGCCCGGACGGGGGCGTATGGCGGGGCGTGGTGCTGCGCGCGCCAGAAGGGACGCCCGTCAAGGTGGTGGCCCCCGGTACTGTGGTTTACGCCGATTGGCTGCGCGGCTTTGGCAACCTGATCATTGTGGATCATGGCCAGCAGTACCTGACCGTCTATGCTTACAACCAGAGCCTGCTCAAACGGGTGGGCGATCCGGTGGCTGGCGGCGATACTATTGCAACCGTCGGCGCAACCGGCGGCCAAGTGGAATCCGGCCTATACTTTGAAATTCGCCATCGTGGCGCTCCAGTGGACCCGGCCCAATGGCTGGCGCAGTAGATGTAGGTCGGCCGGTCGTGCACCGGTTTGCTGGGATGCGATCGGCGCAGATGCTGTCGGTAAATGAATGTCGTTGGAAAAATACCGTTGGTAAATTACCAAACCCATCGGCGAAAACAAAATTCGGGAAGTGTGCATGGGCACTCGTAAGTTTCGCGGTTTCGGTCTGATTGCCATCGGTGCGGTGGCTGGCGTGTTGCTCAGTGTTGGCGTGACTGCGGTCGCCCAGCGCGGCAGCCCCCTGCCTCTGGACGAGCTCAGGCAACTGAGCAATGTGTTTGCCGCCATCAAGAACAACTACGTCGAGGCCGTCGACGACAAGACCCTGATCGACAATGCCATTTCCGGCATGGTGTCGAACCTGGATCCCCACTCCGCCTATCTGGATGCCGACGCGTTCCGCGAGATGCAGACCGCGACGCAAGGCGAGTTCGGCGGCCTGGGCATCGAGGTCGGCGCCGAAGACGGCTTCGTGAAGGTCATCTCGCCCATCGAAGACACGCCCGCCGCCCGCGCGGGCGTCATGGCTGGCGACCTCATCATCAAGATCGACGACACGCCCACCAAGGGCATGACCCTGAACGACGCGGTCAAGCTCATGCGCGGCGCGCCCAAGTCGCCCATCACCCTGACGATCATGCGCGCCGACCGGCCGCAGCCGATCGTCGTGAAGATCGTGCGCGACATCATCAAGGTGCGCAGCGTGCGCAGCAAGATGCTGGACAACGGCATCGCCTACGTGCGCGTCGCCCAGTTCCAGGAAAAGACCGGCGCCGATCTCGCACGCCAGCTCAAGGAGCTGGGCGCGAAGGAACCGCCCAAGGGCCTCGTGCTGGACCTGCGCAATGACCCGGGTGGCCTGTTGACCAGCGCCATTGGCGTGTCCGGCGCGTTCCTGCCGCCCGATGCGCTCATCGTGTCCACGGACGGCCGCACCCCGGACGCCCGCCACAAGTACCTGGCCACGCCGTCGGAATTCGCTCGCGGCGAAAGCAACTACCTGTCCGGCCTGCCGGCCTGGACCAAGACGGTCCCGATGGTGGTGCTGGTGAACGTGGGCTCGGCCTCGGCGTCCGAAATCGTGGCCGGCGCGCTGCAGGACCACAAGCGCGCCAAGGTGCTGGGCAACCGCACGTTCGGCAAGGGCTCGGTGCAGGTGATCCTGCCGCTGTCCGAATCCACCGCGGTCAAGCTCACCACGTCGCGCTACTTCACGCCCAGCGGCCGCTCCATCCAGGCGACCGGCATCGAACCGGACTACGTCGTTGCCGACACGGCCGACGGCGACCTGTTCCGCCTGCCGCGCGAAGCCGACCTGCAACGCCACCTGTCGAACCAGCAGACCACCAACGAGATCAAGTCCAGCGCCGACCAGGACAACGTGGAACTGCCGGCCAAGGTGTTTGAATTCGGCGGCAAGGACGACTTCCAGCTTCAGCAGGCGCTGAACCTGCTGGCCGGCAAGCCGGTGCAGAAGGGCTCGGCCCGCGCCCAGGCCAAGGCTGACGCCAAGGCCGGCGGCGGGACGCCCCAGCGCATGAAGATCACGCCGACCGGAGTCGAGCCCAGCAAGGACAAATGAACGACGAGCAACTGCTGCGCTACGCCCGCCACATCCTGCTGGACGAACTCGGGATCGAAGGGCAGGAAAAACTGCTGGCGGCGCGTGTGCTCATCGTGGGGGCGGGCGGATTGGGTTCGCCCGCCGCGCTCTACCTGGCCACCGCTGGCGTGGGCGACATCACGCTGGCCGACGACGACGTCGTCGAACTGAGCAATCTGCAACGCCAGATCCTGCACACCACCGCCAGCGTCGGCCGTCCCAAGGCCGAGTCCGGCCGCGACATGCTGGGCGCCTTCAATCCGCAGACCCGCGTTCATGCCCGGGTCGAGCGCTTGAAGGACCAGGCCCTGTCCGACGCGGTCGCCCAGGCGGACCTGGTGCTGGACTGCACGGACAACTTCACCACTCGTCACGCCATCAATCGCGCCTGCGTGCAGCATCGCAAGCCGCTGGTTTCCGGCGCTGCGATCCGCTTTGACGGCCAGGTCAGCGTCTACGACCTGCGCGACGACAACGCACCGTGCTATCACTGCCTGTTTCCCGAAGCCGACGACGTCGAGGAAGCCAACTGCGCCACCATGGGCGTGTTCGCGCCGGTGGTCGGCATCATCGGCAGCATGCAGGCCGCCGAAGCCCTGAAGCTGCTGTCCGGGGTGGGCGAAAGCCTGTCCGGACGCCTGCTCTGGCTGGACGTGCGCACCATGCAATGGCGCAGCGTCAACGTGCAGCGCGACCCGGAATGCACGGTTTGCGGGCACCGCGCGCACGGGTAAAGACCGGCCGTATTGCACCCAAGGACAATACTAAAGGTTTCAAATACCTGCTATAACGCCAGCCAGCCTACTGAATTCGGGTAGATGGTCATGGATATGACGGCGTGGATACAGGACTGAAGTTCAGCTTGCCCAAGTGGCGGCTGACGCGTTGGCTGACGCATTCCGGGCATGACACGCCTGCGGACATCCGCGCGGCGCTCATTGCCAGTCTGTTCGGCACGCTCCCCATTTTTGCCGGCGGGGTCATCAACACCCTGATGATCTCGGGCGTCGTCGCGTGGCGCCGGCCCGAACCGCTCTACGTCTCGTGGCTGATCCTGGAGATCGTGCTCGCGCTGGTGCGCGTCACGATTCTGCGCGCCGCCTTGCGGGCGGCCCCCAAGGGCGGCAACACCTATACCGATCTCTACATCCTGCTGGCGCTGCTCTGGGCGTTCAGCGTGGGCTATGGCGTGTTCGTCACCTTGCTGAATGAGGACTGGCTGGCGGCGACGCTGGCCGGCGTGTCGTGCGGCGCCATGGCGGGCGGGATCTGCTTTCGCAACTACGGCGCGCCCCGGCTGGTAGGCGCCATGATCTTCCTGAGCCTGGGCCCCATGTGCCTGGGCGCCCTGTTCACGGGCGAATGGGTGATGGCGATCGTCTTCATCCAGATCCCGTTTTATCTCATCAGCATGGTCATCGCCTCGCACCGGCTCAACCGGATTCTGGTGTCCACCATGCTGGCCGAGCGGGACAGCGACCGGCGCGCCAGCGAAGACGCGCTGACCGGCCTGGCCAACCGCGCCGGCCTGCTGGCGGCGCTGGAGCGTGTGTGTAGCAGCGCGCGCGGCCATGACAGCGCCGCCGCGCTGCTGTACATGGACATGGACGATTTCAAGCGGATCAACGACACCCACGGACACGCCGGGGGCGACCAGGTGCTCAAGACCATCGCGGAGCGCATGCGGGCCATGCTGCGGGTGGACGACGTGGCCGCGCGAATCGGGGGTGACGAATTCATCGTCCTGGTCACCGGCATCGACGCCACGGCCGCGCTGCGGCTGGGCGAGCATCTGCTGCGCGACGTCTCGCAGCCCATCACGCTGGCCGACGGCAACCGGGTCTGCGTGGGGCTGTCCATCGGCATCTCGATCATGTCGGGCGCCAACCGCACCCCGCAAGGCGCGCTGGATTCCGCCGACGCGGCGCTGTACCGGGCCAAGGCGCAGGGCGGCCGCTGCTGCGTGGTCGACCAAGGCCAAGTCATCGCTGAAAGCGAAGGCCTGCAAAGCGCGTCGGTCGCCGCTTGAAGCGACGGCGCTCGTCCGCCGCGGCCGTGCGGGGCCGAATCTGTCCAAATCTGGACGCCGTTCACTGATTTTCGCGCTTCACCATCACGGCATACGGGCCGCATGGCCGGCACTCTGAAACAATTAAAGTTATCAGATAACCTGAAAAATCTGCCTATAATCCGCTCATGTTGACCAAGAGCCTCACCCTGACCGAGCAGGTCGCCCGCCAGCTCGCCAGCGAAATCGCCGACGGCATCCATGCCGTCGGCGCCAAGCTGCCGTCCGGCCGTGTGCTGGCCGAACAGTACGGCGTCAGCGCCGCCGTCATCCGCGAAGCCACGGAACGCCTGCGCGCGCAGGGCCTGATCCAAAGCCGGCAGGGGTCGGGCAGCACGGTCGTCTCGCGCACGGGCGCACAGGGCTTTCAGGTGTCCACCGGCATTGCGGTCGACCGCGACAAGCTCGCCAATGTCTACGAACTGCGCATGGAACTGGAAGGCGGCGCAGCCGCGCTGGCTGCGGTTCGCAGCACGGCGTCGGACCTGGACGCCATGGCATCGGCCCTCGCCTCGCTTCAAGCCCATCTGGACCACCCCGAAGCGGGCGTCGAACACGACATCGCCTTTCACGTCGCCATCGCGACGGCCACGCACAACAGCTACTACCAGGACCTGCTGCAATACCTGAACCTGCAGCTGCGCCTGGCCGTCAGCACTGCCCGGTCAAACAGCCTCCTGCAAGAAGGCCTCACCGCCGCCGTGCACCAGGAACACGTCGCCGTGTTCGAGGCCATCCGCGCGCGCGATCCGGACCGCGCCCGCCAAGCCGCCATCCGCCACCTGCAGCAAGCCGCCGGCCGCCTGCAACTCGATCTTCTTTTTCCCGCTGCATCCCACATCTCATGAGCGCAACCGACTTTTCTCAACGGCTGGTCCAGGCCCTGGGCCCCGATACCGTGTTCACCGACCCGGCGGACATCGCCCCGTGGCTGTCCGACTGGCGCGGCCTGTATAACGGCCAGGCCCAAGCTGTCGTGCGTCCGCGCACGACCGCCGAGGTCGCCACATGCCTTGCCCTGTGCCAGGAAGCCGGCGTGCCGGTTGTGCCGCGCGGCGGCAACACCGGGCTGTGCGGCGGCGCCACGCCCGACGGCGGCGCGAACAACGTCGTCATCAGCCTGGACCGCATGAATGCGGTGCGCGCCATCGACACCGTCGCCAACACGATGGTCGCAGAAGCCGGCGCCATTCTCGGCAACCTGCGCCGCGCGGCCCAGGACGCCGGCCGCCTGCTGCCGCTCAGCCTTGCTGCGGAAGACTCCAGCCAGATCGGTGGCAACGTCGCCACCAATGCCGGCGGCGTGAACGTGGTGCGCTACGGCATGGCCCGCGAACTGGTCCTCGGTCTGGAAGCGGTGCTGCCCACCGGCGAAATCTTTCACGGCCTGCGTACCCTGCGCAAGGACAACACCGGCTACGACCTCAAGCAACTGCTCATCGGGTCGGAAGGCACGCTCGGCATCATCACCGCCGTCGCGCTGCGTCTGTACCCGCGCACCGACGTGCGCTCCGTCGTGCTGGCCGCCGTCGAATCCCCGGCGCAGGCGCTGCAACTGTTCGAGATCCTGTTCGAACAATGCGGCGCACGCCTGCAAGCCTTCGAATTCTTCACCGGCGATTGCCTGGACCTGGTGCTGACGCACGCCGAGGGCGTGCAGGAGCCCTTCGAACAACGCTACCCGGCCTATGTGCTGGTGGAACTGGCCGACACCACCGACGAGGCCGCGCTCAACACGCTGCTCGAAAACGTCATCGGCACGGCGCTTGAACGCGGCCTGTGCCTGGACGCCGCGGTCTCGGCGTCACTGGCCCAATTGCAGACGCTGTGGAAGCTGCGCGAGGAAATCTCCGAAGCCCAACGCGCCGACGGCCCCCACCTGAAGCACGACGTGTCGCTGCCGATCGAGCGCATTCCCGACTTCATGCAGTCGGCCGAAGCGCGCGTACGCGCCCTGTACCCCGACATCCGCCCGTTCATCTTCGGCCACTTCGGCGACGGCAACCTGCACTACAACCTGTCCCGCCCGGCAGGCGCCGACCGCAACTGGGTCGCGGAGCATGGGGCTGCGATCACGGATGCGGTGTTGGATGAAGTGAACCGGTATGGGGGGAGTATTTCGGCTGAGCACGGAATTGGTCAGCTCAAGCGTGAGCATTTCCTGCATAGCAAGGATGCCGTGGAGTTACGGTTGATGCGGGAGATCAAGAAGGTGATGGATCCTGCGGGGATTATGAATCCTGGGAAGTTGTTGTAGGCGTTGGTTTGGATCTTCGGGGGGGGGGGGGGACGGAGCTTTGTCGTGGCGTTAGATCTTCTTGGTTGCTTTAGATCTTTGTAGTTGCGGCGGATCTTCGTAGTTGCTTTAGATCTTCATAGTTGCGTCGGATCTTCGTAGGTCGCCCGACGCCGCGGTCACCGTGGGCACGATCGCCCACGATTGCGGTCCGGAGCCTTCGCTCCGGACTTCCCCCTCGTCATCTTCGTCCGCCTTCGGCTCCCTTCAGATTCCCTCGGGCGCATCGACGGCGCTCGCACCCACGGTGACCGCGACGCCGTGCTGCGAGGGTCTTTGGTATGTGGCGCTTCAAGACCTGTGGTCAGGGCAGGAGATCTGCGGGGCCGCCGAATTGCTGCCGCCCGGGCGGCGGCAATCGGCATTTGGGTGCTGGTACGTCGTGAGGGTGTGCGCTAGCGCGCTGGCGGGGATCGGCTTGCTAATGGTGCTCTCCGACGGGGGGGGGGCGGTGATGGGCGGCGCGCGTCGACGGCCAGCTACAACCTGCCCACCTCTACGCGCGCCGCCCATCGAGCACTGGAGTTCAATTGACGATCAATGGCGGTCGTGCCGGAACTTGGCGAGCGCGTTTGCCGCTGTCGGTGTCTGACACCCTCGGGGGGTGAACTCGCATGAAGCGCCTCTCACCAGGGTGTCAGACACCTTGAGAGGAAGCAGCCACACGCGAAGCGTCATAGCGACGACGCAAGACACCGCGTAAGCCCACGAAGGCCGCCCGCGCGGCCGCCCGGGGGCGGGCACCGCAAGACGTTTCTCTCCCGAACGACTGCGTGCAAGAACGCCAAGAACCCGGCTCGCCCCGCCGCCCGTAAAGATTCAACCGTAGAGCCCGGTGTGGCGTGGGCCTGGGGCGGGCGGGGCGTTTAGATGCGCCCGACGGAAACCGAAGGGAGCCGAAGGCGGACGAGGTTGAGGACGGGGCAGGCCGGAGCGAAGGCTCCGGACCGCAATCGGAGCCCCGTCCGCCCCAGGCCCACGACGCGCCGGGCGTCTAAAGAACCCGATCCGCCGCAAGCATCAAGCCGCAAGCCGCAAGCGGCAAGCCGAATGCCGCAACCCCTTCACTCCATCAACCTAAATCCCCCGCCAACAATTCACTGCCGGTGATAAACCTCACTCCCTTTCCGCACAAACTCCACCGACTTCTCCTGCATCCCCTTAGCCAGCGCTTCCTTCTCGCTGACTCCCTGAGCCGCCGCATAATCCCGCACATCCTGCGTGATCTTCATGCTGCAGAAATGCGGGCCGCACATCGAGCAGAAGTGCGCCACCTTCATCGAATCCTTAGGCAGCGTCTCGTCGTGGAATTCCTTCGCCGTATCCGGATCTAGACCCAGATTGAACTGATCGTCCCAGCGGAACTCGAAGCGCGCCTTCGATAGTGCGTTGTCGCGGATCGCCGCGCCCGGATGTCCCTTGGCCAGGTCCGCCGCATGTGCCGCGATCTTGTACGTGATGATGCCGTCCTTCACGTCCTTCTTGTTCGGCAGCCCCAGGTGTTCCTTCGGCGTCACGTAGCAAAGCATCGCCGTGCCATACCAGCCGATCAGCGCCGCGCCGATGCCCGACGTGATGTGGTCGTAGCCCGGGGCGATGTCCGTCGTCAGCGGGCCCAGCGTGTAGAACGGCGCCTCGTGGCAGTGTTCCAGCTGCAGCTCCATGTTTTCCTTGATCATCTGCATCGGCACATGACCCGGGCCTTCGATCATCACCTGCACGTCGTGCTTCCACGCCACCTGCGTCAGCTCGCCCAGCGTCTTCAGTTCCGCGAATTGCGCCTCGTCGTTTGCGTCGTAGCCCGAGCCCGGACGCAGGCCGTCGCCCAGCGAGAAGCTCACGTCGTACGCCTTCATGATTTCGCAGATCTCTTCGAAGCGTTCGTACAGGAAGCTCTCCTTGTGATGCGCCAGGCACCACTTGGCCATGATCGAGCCCCCGCGCGACACGATGCCCGTCATGCGGTCCGCGGTCATCGGGATGAACGGCAGGCGCACCCCTGCGTGGATCGTGAAATAGTCCACGCCTTGCTCGGCTTGCTCGATCAGCGTGTCGCGGAAGATCTCCCAGGTCAGGTCCTCGGCCTTGCCGTCCACCTTCTCAAGTGCCTGGTAGATCGGCACCGTGCCGATCGGCACCGGCGAGTTGCGGATGATCCACTCGCGGGTTTCGTGGATGTGCTTGCCGGTCGACAGGTCCATCACCGTGTCGCCGCCCCAGCGGATCGCCCACGTCATCTTTTCCACTTCCTCGCCGATGCCCGAGCTGACCGCGGAATTGCCGATGTTTGCGTTGATCTTCACCAGGAAATTGCGGCCGATGGCCATCGGCTCCACTTCCGGGTGGTTGATGTTGGCGGGGATGATCGCGCGGCCGCGGGCGACTTCGGCACGCACGAACTCCGGCGTGATGGCGGCGGGGATGGCCGCGCCGAACGATTGGCCCGGGTGCTGGCGCAGCAGGCGCTTGACCATCTTTTCGCCGTCGGGGCCGCTGTCGCGTAGCGTTTGCAGGTAGTGCTCGCGGCGCAGGCTTTCGCGGATCGCCACGTATTCCATTTCCGGCGTGATGATGCCGCGGCGCGCGTAGTGCATCTGCGAAACGTTCGCGCCGGACTTTGCGCGGCGCGGCGGGCGCTGCAGGTCAAAGCGCATCGCCGTCAGCTTCGGATCGGTCAGGCGCGACTTGCCGTAGTCGCTGGTCGGGCCGGACAGCAGCTCCGTGTCGCCGCGTTCCTCGATCCACGCGCGGCGCAGTTCCGGCAGGCCGCGGCGGATGTCGATCTTGACGTCCGGGTCCGTGTAGGGACCGCTACAGTCATACACCGTCAGCGGCGGATTTTTTTCGCCGCCGAACATCGTCGGCGTGTCGTCCTGTTCGATCTCCCGGAAGGGGACCCGGATGTCCGGGCGTGAGCCCACTTCATACACGCGGCGTGATTTGGGCAGCGGTGCGACGGCCGCAGCGTCGACTTCGGCGGTCGCGGCCAAAAATTTGGGATTTGCGTTCATGGAAAGCTCCAAGCGAGTGGTTGGAGCCGATCGGGATGGACTCCCGCCCAGTACGTGCGAAGACGCGTGGCGGGAATACGCTCCCAGCATCGGCATTATCCGTACTGGTACGAAGGGACTCTCTCAACACGTCGCCGCCGTCGATGGCGGGACGAGTACCCCTGCGTGAACGCGCAGTATAGAGCCAAGCGGACGCGGCGCATTGAACAATCTGCGAGCACCGTCGCAACGCGCGCAGATAGGGCATTTGAACGAGGCTGGTATTACTGCTTTACATTTGGATTCAGTCTAGACAGACACCGCCATGCAGGTTCGGTACACTTTTTTCCACACGCCGCGTGTACAGTCTTAGAGTCTTACCGTCCGGCATCAGCCCACTTAAGAAGGAATCGAGCATGCAACTGAACCTACGCACATTGGCGCCCGCCCTCGTAGTCGTGACATTGGCGCTAGCGGGTTGCAAGACGGCCCCGACTAAGACGTCCGACGCCACGGCCACGCCCCCGGCGGGCCAGCAATCGACCACGCCCGCGGCCGCCGCGCGCGTGGATTTCTATCTGGCCAAGCGCGAACCCGGCGCCGGCCTGCGTGAAGTGAACCTGCCCGACGGCAAGCTCTATCTGCAGGAAACGCCCGTGCTCACGCGCGCCGACCTGACCGATGCCGCCGCGCTGGTGGATCGCCAAGGCCAGAACTTCGTGGGTCTGCGCTTCTCCGAAGCCGGCACCCGCAAGCTGACCGCCGTCAGCACCGCCAACGTCGGCAGCGTGCTGGCCCTGGTGATCGATCAGGAACTGGTTGCCGCGCCGCTCATCGGCGAGCCCCTGAACCGTGGCGTCCTGGCCTTTGGCGTGCCCTCGGCCCAGGCGGCCTCCGAAATCGCCGCGCGCATCCGTGGCGATGCCGTGCCCGCCGCAGGCGGAACGGCACCCGCGCCGGCACCCGCTGCCAAACCCTGATCTCGGGGTGCGCAAAAAAACCGGCTTACGTGGCCGGTTTTTTTTCGTCTGCATTTTTGTCCTGGAAGGCGCATTCAACGTGCGCGCCAGGCGTCCGCGAGAACGGGACAAATTGGTCCGCCCGATGCGGCTCGCAGTGTCTTGATCTTGAAGCGTGGTCGCGGCGTGGCCCGATATGCAGCGGGCCGCGGGCAGGGGCCGCGATCAGCCGATCTTGCGGCCGCGCGGCTTGATGCCGCGGCGAAGCAGTGTCGTTTCGATGAAGGTCTGGGTTAACGCTTCGAGCATTGCCCGTTCGTCGGGCGTCAGCGATTCGAATTGCGACGGTGAAATGTTGGGATAGGGCCACGGCGCCAGCGGACGGGGCCGGCCGCCGGGGCGCGGCGCCGATTCGGAAACGCCTGATACTGGCAAAGTATTGCTCAGGTCGTAGGCGTCCAGGGGAAGCTCCATGGGACCCTTGCCGGTCTCCAGCCATTCGACTTCGATCTTCAGCACCTGCGCCAGCTTGCGCGCGGATCGGCTTGAATGCCGCAGACCACTTTCGTAGCTGCCGATCGCGCTTTGCGAGATGCGCACCAGACGGGCGAGCGCCTTCTGCGTGTGGCCACGAAGAAGACGCGCATGCTTCAGTCGGTCTGAGAATGTTTTCACAGGGCGATTGAAGCTTGCCGATCTGTCACGTTGGTGGATATAAATAACACTAGGGTGATAACAAGGGGAAGATCGCATGTGGGAGCGGGGCAGCGTATTTATCGTGCGATCCGAGGACGTTGCGGGGTGGCGGCTGGCCAGTGCGCTGCGCCAATTCGACTGGGACACGCGCGTCTTTGCATCGGTGGACGCCCTGCTCCAACACGTGTCCGGTGACGCGCCGGATCTGCTTGTCGTGCAAGGGCCTTGCGACAGCAAGGCGGATCTTGTTGACCGCGTGCGCCAAGCCGCGCCGGGCGCGCGGGTGGTGTGGCAGGACGGCGGCGCCACCACGGCGCAGCGCGCGGCGGCGCTGGACGCAGGGGTCGACGCCTGCGTGCCGGCGGACATGGAGCTTCTGGAGTGGGACGCGCTGCTGCGCAGCCTGTGCCGGCGCGCGCGGTGCGGACCGGACGACTGGCGCGTCGTGGCATTTGGCCGCATGCTGGTGGGCCCCCGCGGTGAACGCCTGCCGCTTACCCTGCGCGAGCGCGCCGTTCTCATCCGGTTGTTCAATGCGCCCGGGCACTGTCTTCATCGCGAAAGCTTCTTTCCCGCGCAAGCGCGCGATCCCCTGGACAGCACAAGGCGCGTGGACGTGGTCGTGTCTCGGCTGCGCAACAAGGCGCGCCGGTTCAATATCGATCTTCCGTTGCTGGCGGTGCGGGGGTGGGGATATATCCTGCTGCCGCGCCTTCCTACAGCACGACCAGATTGTCCCGGTGCATGAGCTCGGGTTCGGTCATGCTGCCCAGGATGCGCGCGATCTGCGACGAAGGCTGGCGCAGGATGCGGCGCGTGTCGGCCGACGAATAATTGATCAGCCCGCGGGCGCATTCATGGCCCTGGCTGTCGACGCAGGCCACGACGTCGCCGCGGCCGAATTCGCCTTCCACGTCGGTCACGCCGATAGGCAGAAGGCTCTTGCCTTCGCGTAGCAGCGCCTGCACGGCGCCGTCGTCCAGCACCACGCGGCCACGCAGGCGCAGGTGATCGGCCAGCCACTGCTTGCGCGCCGACCACACCGGCACGACCGCCTGCAGTTCGCTGCCGATGCACTCGCCCTGAGCCAGGCGCGTCAGCACATTGCGTTCGCGGCCCGAGGCGATGACGGTATGCGCGCCGCTGTGGGCCGCTCGCTTGGCGGCCAGCACCTTGGTCAGCATGCCGCCGGTGCCGATGCCGCTGCCCGCGCCGCCCGCCATGGCTTCTAGCGCGGGGTCGCCCGCCTGGGCGTGCGACATGAACTTGGCTTGCGGATTCTTGCGCGGGTCGGAGTCGTACAGGCCGCGTTGGTCGGTCAGGATGACCAGCGTGTCGGCTTCGATCAGGTTGGTGACCAGCGCGCCCAGCGTGTCGTTGTCGCCCAGCCGGATTTCGTCGGTCACGACCGTGTCGTTTTCGTTCACGATGGGCACGACACCCAAACGCAGCAGGGCAAACAGCGTGCTGCGCGCGTTCAGGTAACGGTGGCGGTCGGCCAGGTCTTCGTGGGTCAGCAAAATCTGCGCGGTGCGCAGGCCGTGTTCGGCGAAGGCGGCCTCATAGGCCTGGCACAGTCCCATCTGGCCCACGGCTGCCGCGGCCTGCAGTTCGTGCATGACGGACGGGCGCTTGCGCCAGCCCAGGCGCGCCATGCCTTCCGCGATGGCGCCGCTGGACACCAGCACGATCTGCTTGCCCTGCTTGTGCAGGGCGGCGATCTGTGCGGCCCAGTGGGCGACCGCGGCGCGGTCCAGGCCTCGGCCTTCGTTGGTGACCAGCGATGAGCCGACTTTGGCGACGATGCGCTGGGCGTGGGTGACGACGGAAACGGCAGGTGATTCAGCAGACATGATGGCGGCCGGCTGCGGCGAAAAAAAGCGTAATCGAAAGGACTGCGATTATGGCTTATTCGTTACCGCCGCGCGGCGCGGCCGGCTTGTCTGCGTCGGTGCGCGTGTCGTCAAAGCGCGGGTCCGGCGCCACGTAGGTGCCTTCGGCCTGATCCTGCGCAAGCTGTTCCTTTTCGCGCTCGGCGTCCAGGTAGTCCTGCAGCGCGTAGATCAGGTCCTGCGTGCCTTCTCCCGACAGGCCCGAGATGCCGAACACCGGACCGGTCCAGCCGTAGAGCTCGAGGAAGCGGCGCTTGGTGTCCTCGGGATCCGGCACCATGTCCAGCTTGTTCAGGATCAGCCAGCGCGGCTTGGCGGCCAGGTCGGCGTCATAGCGGCGCAGTTCCTCGACGATGGCGCGCGCATCGGCGACGGCCTGCTCGACGGGATCGGCGTCCGGATCCGGCGTGGACACGTCCACCAGGTGCAGCAGCACGCGGGTGCGCGCCAGATGGCGCAGGAACAGGTGGCCCAGGCCGGCGCCTTCGGAGGCGCCTTCGATCAGGCCCGGAATGTCGGCCACGACAAAGCTGCGCGACGGCGACGTGCGCACGACGCCCAGGTTCGGGTGCAGCGTGGTGAAGGGGTAGTCCGCGATCTTGGGCTTCGCATTGGAAATGCGGGTGATCAGCGTCGACTTGCCGGCATTGGGCAGGCCCAGCAGGCCCACGTCGGCCAGCACCTTCAGTTCCATGCGCAGGTGGCGGTGTTCGCCTTCCTTGCCGGGCGTCCATTGCTTGGGCGCGCGGTTCACGCTGGACTTGAAATGGATGTTGCCCATGCCGCCCTGGCCGCCGGCGGCCAGCACCACCTTCTGTTCGTGCTTGTTCAGGTCGAACAGGACTTCGCCGGTTTCGGCGTCATGGATGATCGTGCCCACCGGCACGCGCAGGGTGATGTCCGGGGCGGCAGCGCCGTATTGGTCCGAGCCGCGGCCGTTTTCGCCGTTCTTGGCGCGGTGCAGGCGTGCATAGCGGAAATCGATCAGCGTGTTGATGTTGCGATCGGCCACCGCGTAGATGGTGCCGCCACGGCCGCCGTCGCCGCCGTCGGGGCCGCCACGGGGAATGAATTTTTCGCGGCGAAAGCTCGCCACGCCATTGCCGCCTTTGCCGGCGACCACTTCAATGGTGGCTTCGTCTACGAATTTCATGGTGTATGCGCGTGTAGTGGGTGAGGGCGGGCGTCCACACGGGGAGCCGCCGGGAGGCAAAAGAGAGCTTACTCGCCAATTGCCTTCAAACAAAAAAGCCCTGCCGCACGCGACAGGGCTTTTGCCGTTCGGGAACTGCGGCGGACCGCGTCCCAGACCGTATGCGACCGCGGACGTGAAGTCCGCGGGCTTGCTAACCGATTACTCGGCAGCGACGATCGAAACGGTCTGCTTGTTCAATGCGCCCTTGAAGCCGAATTGAACCTTGCCGTCGACCAGCGCGAACAGGGTGTGGTCCTTGCCCATGCCGACGTTCACGCCAGCGTGGAAGCGAGTACCGCGCTGACGCACGATGATCGAACCAGCGGGAATCAATTCGCCGCCGAATGCCTTGACGCCCAGACGCTTCGATTCTGAGTCGCGTCCGTTCCGCGTAGAGCCGCCGCCCTTTTTCTGTGCCATGTTTAGCTCCTGCTAAGTGGTACCGAGTCGCTTCTTAAGCCGTGATGGCTTCGATGCGGATTTCGGTGTAGTTCTGACGGTGGCCCTGACGCTTCTGATAGTGCTTGCGACGGCGCATCTTGAAGATCTTGACCTTGTCGTGGCGGCCTTGCGCAAGAACCGTTGCCTTGACCACGGCGCCGGAGACGAGGGGCGTGCCAACTTTCAGTTGGTCGCCTTCGCCCACGGACAGCACTTGGTCCAGGGTGATTTCTTGCCCAATGTCAGCCGGTATCTGTTCTATCTTGAGTTTTTCGCCAGCGGCAACGCGATACTGCTTGCCACCGGTTTTTACGACCGCGTACATGGGGTATTCCTTAAATAGGTAAATGGGTTCGTTCGTGCTGCCTGCCCTGCTGGGCAAGAATGCCGTGCTGGCCTGCCGTACCAGTGCTGGTACTAGCGCTTGTACTAGCCGAAAGTCCGCTGAATCAGGACTTGCGATGATGCCAGGCGGCGTGCACGAACAACCGACGTAATTCGGCCATTGCTGACCGAATCCGAGATATTAGCCCGGGACTTTTGGAAAGTCAAAAAGCTGTTGCAGGCTAAGGGCTTAGGTGTGGCGTGCAGGCTTCAGGCGCCCGGAATCACGCGCAGCGCAATGTCGCGCGCCACGCGGCGGATGCCTTCCGTGGCGGCTTGCCGGTGGGCGTCGTCCAGGCGGTCGGTGGGGATGGACGTGCTGACCGCCACCCGCTTGCCCAGGGGTGTCACGCCCACAAAGGCCGCAAAGCACACGAGGCCGGTGGCGACTTCCTCCCGGTCGTGGGCCAGGCCGTGGCGCCGCACGTCGTCCAGTTCGCGGTGCAGGTGGGCGGCGTCGGCGATCGTGCGGTCGGTGACGCGGGGCAGTGTTTCGGGCAGCCGGGCGGCCAGGTCGTCGGGCGGCAGGCTGGCCAACAGGGCCTTGCCCAGCGCGCACGCATGTGCGGGCAGCCGCAGACCCAGGTCCGACACCAGGCGCACGGGCCGGCGCGCGTCCTCCCGGGCCAGGTAGACCACATCAAAGCCATCGAGCGCGGCCAGTTGCACGACCTCGTTGCAGCGGGCCACGAAGGCGCCGGCCGCCTGATGAAAGGCCGTCTGAAGCCCGTCGTGGCGCAGGTACGCAGCGCCTAGCGCCATCAGTTCCAGTCCGACGATATAGCCGCCGTTTAGGCGCTCGACCCAGCGGCGTTGCTCAAGGCAGTCCAGCAGCAGGTACAGCGTGCTCTTTGGCATCTGGCAGGCGCGGGCCAGCTCCGCGGCCTTTACCGGAGCGGGGCGGCCGGCCAGCACGCGCAGGATGTCGTGGGTGCGGCGGATGGCGGGAACGTCGTAATCGGCGGCCATGATTCCAATATGTTGGACAGATATGCAAGATGTTGGACATGATAAATGAAGTCTCCTAGACTGGCTGCGCCATGCCGGGCCAGCCGGCACAGAACACGAGCCCGCCGCCGGCAGGGCACCAACGCGAGGAGACGCCATGAACCCCCACAACCTGCTGCCCGCCGATCTGGCCGACGCCTTGCTCGTGGGCCGCGTCTGGCGGCCCGATCCCGTCGGCGGCCCGAGCGTGGTCGTGGTGCGTGGGGGAGAGGTCGTCGATATCACCGCCACGGCGCCGACCGTGTCCGACCTGCTGGACCATCCCGACCGCGTGTCGCTCGCGCGCCAGGCCAAGGGCGAATCCCTGGGTGACGTGCACGCGCTCATGGATGCCACGCTGCTAGGCGCGCAAGGGCCGCGTCTGCTGGCGCCCTGCGACCTGCAGCCGGTGAAGGCGGCGGGCGTCACGTTTGCCATCAGCCTCTTGGAGCGCCTGATTGAGGAGGAGGCGGGCGGCGACGCCGGCCGCGCCGAGGAAATCCGCGTGCGCATGCAGGCGCTGATCGGCTCCGATCTGTCCCGGCTGCGCCCGGGATCGCCCGAGGCCATCCGCCTAAAAGCCGAAATGCTCGAGCGCGGCCAGTGGTCGCAGTATCTGGAAGTGGGCATCGGCCCCGACGCCGAAGTCTTCTCCAAGACGCCGCCCATGGCCTCGGTGGGCTTTGGCGCGCGGATCGGCGTGCTGCCGGAGTCGCAGTGGAACAATCCCGAACCCGAGATCGTGCTGGCCGTCGACAGCCGGGGCGAAGTGGTCGGCGCCACGCTGGGCAACGACGTAAACCTGCGCGACATCGAAGGCCGCAGCGCGCTGCTCCTGACCAAGGCCAAGGACAACAACGGCTCCTGCGCCATCGGGCCGTTCATCCGGCTGTTCGATGACGGATTCACGATGGACAGCGTCCGGGGCGCCGATGTCTCGCTGCACATCGAAGGCCCCGACGGTTTCACGCTGGACGGCGTCAGTCACATGCGCGAGATCAGCCGCGACCCGCTGGACCTGGTGCGCCAGACTCACGGCGCGCACCATCAGTATCCCGACGGCTTCATGCTGTTCCTGGGCACGATGTTCTCGCCCACCAAGGATCGCAAGGGGCCGGGCACCGGGTTCACGCATGTGGCGGGTGACCGGGTGGTCATTGCCTCGGAGCGTCTGGGCGCGCTCGTGAACGAGGTGCAGCTGGCCACGGAAATCCCGCCCTGGACGTTCGGCGTGCGCGCGCTCTACGCGAACCTGATGGCGCGCGGCCTGCTGGCGCGCGGGCGCTGATCCGGCCGGGGGATCCGACCGGCTGATCCGACCGGCGCGGGGCGCCTGGCGCCGGGCTGCGCGGCCCGGGCCGCGGGCGGCCGGACTTCCCGCGCACTCCCCGTATAATCCGTGGTCGAATCCCCCGCCGACCGCTGGCGGGCCCAGCGGTAAGAGCCGTTACGCGGCTCGCTTCACACTTGTCGGATACGTCTTGAATCTCCCCGCGCTCATTGCCCCCATTGCTGACGATATGAAAGCCGTCGACGCGGTTATCCGCGAGCGGCTGAATTCCGAAGTGGTTCTGATCCGCACGATTGGCGACTACATCATTGGGGCGGGCGGCAAGCGCATGCGCCCGGCCATGGTGCTGATGGTGGCGCGCGCGTTGGGCTACGAAGGCACCCATCACCAGCTGCTGGCTGCAGTGGTGGAATTCATCCACACTGCCACGCTGCTGCACGATGATGTCGTCGACGAATCCGACCTGCGCCGCGGCCGCGAAACCGCCAACGCGGTGTTCGGCAACGCGGCCAGCGTGCTGGTGGGCGACTACCTGTACTCGCGATCGTTCGAAATGATGGTCGAGGCCGACTCGATGCGCATCATGAGCATCCTGTCCGAAGCCACCACCGTGATCGCCGAGGGCGAGGTGCTGCAGCTTCTGAACGTGCATGACCCGGACGTCTCGCAAGAGCGCTACCTGCAGGTGGTGCGCTACAAGACGGCCAAGCTGTTCGAGGCCGCCGCCCAGGTGGGCGCCGTGCTGGCCGGCGCCACGCCCGAGCAGGAAGCCGCCGCCGCCGCCTATGGCCGCCATGTGGGCACGGCGTTCCAGCTGGTCGACGACGTGCTGGACTACAGCGGCGACGCCGCCGCCCTGGGCAAGAACGTGGGCGACGACCTGCGCGAAGGCAAGCCGACCCTGCCGCTGATCCGCGTCATGGAAGTGGGCACGCCTGAGCAGCAGCAGTTGATCCGCGACGCCATCAAGACGGGCGACGCCGACTTCGCTGCCGTGGCCGCCGCGATCCAGGCCACCGACGCGCTGGAACACGCCCGCTTGGCCGCCGTGGCCGAGGCCGATCGGGCCCGTGAAGCCCTTTCGATCTACCCCATTTCCCCTTTTCAAAATTCTCTGTTAGAATTCTGCGCTTTCGCGGTGAATAGAGATCGCTAGCCAAAAACGGCGGCGAGATCGGCAGGAAGTTACCGGGAAAGTGCAGTAAGCAGTAGCAGTAAGTGAAGTAATGTTTGGCGGTACTGAGCATCGCTAAATAAGTTGTCAAGATCGGGGCGTAGCTCAGCCTGGTAGAGTACTGCGTTCGGGACGCAGGAGTCGGAGGTTCGAATCCTCTCGCCCCGACCACTTCATGTGGTCGAGAATTCATGAAGGTGTTTCCCGACACCTTTGGCTGAAAGCCGGTATCGCGCAAGCGTTGCCGGCTTTTTTGCATTTGCGCGGGTAAATGCGAAAACTATTTCACAGCGGGCGGTGTCTGACACCCTTGAGCCACTGCGATTCGCCCGAAGTCATTTCGCCTGGGTGTCAGACACCTTGTATGGCGAGACTTTCCGAATCGCCTGCCGAATTATTCAAGGCCTGGCCATTTCATGGCCGTTTATTACCGGGCGATGAAAACCCAGGCATGTCTCGTGCTGATAGGGTGCGTGCTGATCCCCAGTTTGGTGCGGGTTTTATATTGCCTCACGCAATAACCTAATAAGCAGCCGATCTGGATAATGATTTTTCAGTTTCGTTAAAGCGGACCAAGAAAAACGTCTTTTCATATTTGATTACATTGATCGCAAATTCGATGTTGCGGTTTGTGTAATGAATGTAATTTTTCTAGGGATTTCCCGGGTTTATTACGGGTTGTCCTGATTTATTTCCGCAGCAATAAAAATATTTAGAAAAAAGTTTGCTGTTCGACCCCTCTACGATGCCCAGGCTCGCTACCCAGTCCGTTAACGGGGTACCGAGCCAAATTCATTTTTAGCGATACGTCCGCCCCTATACGGCAACAGTATTTCGGCCTTATGTCGATTTACTCGCTTTGGGGCGTCGATTTCTAGTGTCTGCGACACGACGAAAACAGTGAGGTCCCCCGTGGTAAAGAGAATCGCAGTGTGTGGCCTTGGATATGTCGGCCTGCCCGTGGCAGTGGCATTTTCCAGGCGCTTTGATGTCATCGGTTTTGACGTGGACAAGCGGAGAATCGCACGGCTGAAAGAGGGTGATGACTGGACCGGCGAGATCGAACGCGACGTATTGCTTGCTTCCCCCATGCAGTTCACGGACCAGTTGTCCGAACTGGAAGGCTGCGACTTTTTCGTGGTCGCCGTCCCGACGCCCGTCGACGAAAAGAACAACCCCGACTTTTCCCTGCTGGTCCGTGCGTGCCAATCGCTCGGCCCCGTGCTTCGTCCGGGCTGCATCGTGGTCTTCGAATCGACCGTCCACCCCGGCGCCACCGAGGAAATCTGCGGTCCCGAGCTGGAAAAGGCGTCTGGCCTGCGCTGCGGCGTCGACTTCAAGCTGGGCTACAGCCCCGAGCGCATCAACCCGGGCGACCGCGAGCATCCGCTTGAGAAGATCGTGAAGATCGTTTCCGGCCAGGACGAGCAATCGCTGGAAGTCATTGCCGGCGTGTACGAGCAGATCATCGATGCCGGCGTGCACCGCGCATCCTCCATCAAGGTGGCCGAAGCGGCCAAGGTGCTGGAGAACACGCAGCGCGACATCAACATCGCGCTCATGAACGAGATGTCCAAGATCTGCGGCCTGGTCGGCATCCGTACGTCGGAAGTCCTGGCCGCGGCCGGCACCAAGTGGAACTTCCTGAAGTTCACCCCCGGCCTGGTGGGCGGTCACTGCATCGGCGTGGACCCCTACTACCTGACGTCCAAGGCCCAGGAATTGGGCTACCACCCCGAAGTCATCCTGTCCGGCCGCCGCATCAACGACGGCATGGCCGCGCATGTGGCTTCGCGCCTGGTGCAGCAGCTGGCGCGCAACGGCCGCCTGAACGCCTCCACCCGCGTCGGCATCCTGGGCATGACCTTCAAGGAAAACGTGCCCGACATCCGCAACTCGAAGGTCGTCGATCTTTACAACGCGCTTGGCCAGTACGGCATCACGCCGGTGGCGTGCGACCCCATGGTCGATCCGGAGCAGATGGACCACGAGTACGGCATCAAGCTTGTCGGCCGCGACCAGTTCCGCGACATGGACGTGCTGATCCTGGCGGTGCCGCACCGCGAAACCATGGAAACCATCTGGGAAGACCTGCCGCAGCTCGTCAAGAACGGCGGCATGGTGTGCGACTTGAAGTCCGTCCTGGACCCCAAACGGCTGCCGGCCGACCTCTTGTACTGGACTCTGTAGTTCAGGCGCGTAATCCATACCTACAGGAGAGACCCTGAATGACTGCTTTCACTATCGCTCCGATCGGAACCTGCCGCATCCATACGCCGCTGCGCGATGCCGTGGGCCGCTACCCGGTCAAGCTTCAACTCGGCCGCAACTACGGTTTCGTGCACACGGCCGCCGAAGCGCTCCAGCAGGCCCGTTTCATGTTCGGCCAAAGCGACATCCCCGCCGACGTGCAGCGCCTGATCTTCCGTCCGTCCAATGGCGAGCAGGCCCGCCGCGGCACACACAAGCCGGCCGACCTGTACATGGTCGAGCTGTCCTCGCGCAAGCTGCTGACCATTGACGGCCATCCCATCCAGTCCAATTACCTGGGCCGCTATTTCAGCGAGTTCTTCGCCGACCGCACGCGCACCCGCGCCTTCTGGTCCATGGCCGCCACCGACCGCCTGGCCGAACGCCGCGCGCAGCTCGATCAGGACCCGGTCTTCAAGAGCCTGAGCGCGGAAGACCGCGACCTGCTCGCCCGCATCGTCAAGCGTGACCAGACGGACGAGGAGATCGAGCAGGAGATGCGCCAGCTCGTCGAGCTGCTGGGCCGCGACAAGATCGTGTTCGTCACCCACGTGAATGCGCTCACGCCCGACAACGTGCCGATCGAACAGCGCCAGCAGCTGATCGCCGCCATTACCGCCGCCGCGCAGCGTATCGGGGTGCCGTGCTACGACCCGACGCCGCTCATGAACAAGATCGGCCAGGCCGAGGCGATGGAAGACGGCGGGCTGGACCTGACCCACTACACGCCGGTCTTTGCCGAGCGCCTGTACACGGACTGGTTCAAGAATTTCATCCGGCCGCGCATGAGCTCCTCGACCCCGCAGACCGCCGTGCCCAAGCTGGGCGCCGAGGAAAGCGTCGAGCGCATCGAGAAGCTGTGGGACTCGGGCGAACTGCGCGAAGCCTCGCGCCGTGTGCGAGACGTGCTGCGCCGCTACCCGGGCCTGCCGGATCACGTGGTGCTGTTTGCGCGCATCCAGGAAGAGCTTGGCGACTACGAAGGTTCGCTGGCGCTCCTGACCAGCGCCGACGGCACGCTGGCCTCGGGCAGCAAGGCCGAGCAGATCCTGATGCGTAACCAGTTCAAGCTGGGCCGCTACGACGTGGCGTACTCGCTGGCAGCCGGCCTGCTGGGCGACGAAATCGAAACGCCGGAAATCGTCCGCATCGCGGCGGTGTCCGCCGGCCACCTGGGCTATGTCGACGAAAGCCTGGGCAACTGGAAGCAGCTGTTCCGCATCAGCGCGCCGGGCGACGCCATGTCGCTGGAAGCGGCCGACACCGTGCTGTCGCTGTTGCAGACGGGCGGCGACATGGAAGCGGCGATTCGCTGGGTCCAGGAAGTCCGCGCGGCCAATCCCAGCTACGGTCGCGGCTTCGCGGTCCTGTGGCGCGACCGCCTGCTGGCTGGCGACCGCGACGCGCTGCGCGATCTGGCGGGCGAGCAGCCCAAGCTGGAAGAGGGCGACGCGCTGGAATTGGTCAAGGAAGCCTCGTGGCGCGGTTGCATCGTGGCCGCGGCGACGCTGGCGGCGTCGTGCAACCTGGCCAAGAGCGAGCAGGAAGACATCAGCGGCTGGCTGCAGGCGCAATCGGCGACGTGGGCCGAAGAAGGCAACCGCGCGCTGGAGGAAGGACGACTGCGCGATGCGGCCGAACGCATCTGCGCGCACCGTCTGCTCAATCCCGACGCGCTGACCGGCGCACGGGCGCAGCGCGCATTCGAACGCGCCATGCGCCTCGGCGCGCGGGCCGCGCTGGTGGCGGGCAACCACAAGGAAGTGATCGACCTGACCAACCTGGCCATCGACACGAACGTGGACTTCCCCGAGCTGCACGCCATGCGTGGCCGCGCCGCCGACGCGCTGGGCGACAAGAAGACGGCCATGCGCCATCTGGAAGTGGCCGCCGCCGGCGAGTCCGCCCCGTTCAGCACGAAGCTGCACTTTGCCCGCGTGGCCTTCAATGGCGGCTGGTTCGGTGAAGCCATCGACGCCTACAAGGACGTGCTTGCCCATCCGGGCGCCGACCAGAGCGCCAAGGACGAGGCCGAGCGCCAGTTGGGCCGGTTGGGACCGCGCGCCATCCGCGGCGCCCGCGAGCTCCTGTCGAATGGCGATCATCAGGGCGCGTGGAAGCTGCTGGATCGCGTGGCCCAGTCGTGGCCCGGCATGCCGGAGGTCGATCACGAGAAGCGCCGCATCCTGGCCTATCTGTACGCCGAGGCGCGCGCCCTGGATTCGTCCAGCACGACCGAACGCCTGGCGCTGGGCGAACGTATCGTCTCGCTCGTGCCTGACGACCCCATCGGCCTGCGTCTGGCCGCAGTGGGCGCGATGCGTCTGCACCGGTTCGAACAGGCCCTGCCGTACTGGAAGACGCTGCAGGAGCGTTCCGAGAACCCGGCGCAATACGACAGTTACATCGAGCGCTGCCTCGCGTGGATCGAAAAGATCAACCGGAGAAAGGCAGCATGAATCCGCCACTGATTACCGAGCGAGCGGACGCCAAGTCCGAACTTCAGCAAGTTCAGGCGCAGTTGGAGGAAATCGTTGCGGCATCGGTGCGGGTTCAGGTCGCTCAGGAAAACCTGGCGCGGGCCAAGGCGCTTGCCCGCGGCCACATGCAAGACTCGAAGGTCCGATTCCTGCTGCTTCGCCTGCAGGAATCGGCGGGCCTGAACGAAGGCATGGCCGAGCAGTGGACGACGCTGCTCGAGGAATGCCCGGATGACCTGCAGATCGTGCGCTATTGCGCGACGCGGCTGGTGAAGGAGCGGCACCTGGATGACGCCATGGCGCTGGTCGACCGCCACCTGCCCGCGTCCACGACGAATCCGGACCGCCTGTTCGCGCGGGCCAAACTGCTGAGCGACATCCGCGCGCACGAGCAGTCCGACGCGCTGTTCCGCAGCCTGATCTCGCAGCACACGGACCGCAACATGCGCGTGGAGTTCGCCAAGCGCCTGCGCAAGCGCGGGCTTCTGGCGGACGCCTGGGAGGCGATCGCGCCGGTGGCCAAGCACCTGACCCCAGGCAGCAAGGCGGCCGAGCTGGCCGAAGGGCTGGCCAGCGACTACGCGTTCTATCAGCGTTTCGAGTCCGAGGAGGCCCTGGCCGGCAAGGACGTGCGCATCATTTCGATGAAGCACGCGATCCTGCATTTCCGCCATCGCAAGCTTGCCGAGAACACGCCGGAAAAGGCCGTGTCGGTGGCGCTGGTCACCGGCAGCCTGGGACCGGGCGGGGCCGAGCGCCAGCTGACCCGCCTGGCCGGCGAACTGACCCGTCTGGCCGCCTCGCCGGAACAGCAGCCGCCCGACATCCTCATGCGCCCCAAGAAGGTCGAGGTGCTGGTCAAGCAGCACACCGAACCGTCCGGCGTGTCCAAGAAGCAGGATGATTTCTTCCTGCCGGTGCTCATCAAGGCGCAGATTCCCGTCACGGAGATCAACCGCCTGCCGGCGATCTCGGTGGCGCACCAGGCTCTGCCCGAAGGCAGCCTGGGCCGCCTGCTGGAACAGCTGCCGCCGCCCGTGCACTACGGCGTGACGCGGCTGGCGCCGGTGCTGCGCGCGAACCGGTTCGACGTGGTGAGCCTGTGGCAGGACGGCACGTGCCTGTTCGGCGCCCTGGCCGCGCTTCTGGCCGGCACGCCGACCATCCACCTGGTGTTTCGGGGCCTGCCGCCGAACATCCGCAAGGACCGGTTCCGCGAAGAGTATCCCGAGCTGTACCAGGCGCTGGCGCAGGTGCCCGGCGTGGTGTTCGTCAGCAACAGCCGCAAGGCCGCGGAAGCCTATGCCGAATGGCTGGACCTGCCGCTGGAGCGCTTTCACATCCTGTACAACGGCGTGCCCGACCTGGCGACCGATGCGTCGGACGCCGACAAGGAAAAGTGGGAAGCCTTCGAGGCCCGCACCCAGGACGCCACGGAAACGATTGGCGGCGTGTTCCGCCTGGAACCCGACAAGCGTCCGCAGCTCTTCATCAAGCTGGCGGCGCTTTACCTGAAGGAGCGGCCGCAGGCGCGCTTTTTCCTGGTGGGCGACGGGCGCCTGCGCGAGAACATCGAAGCGCTTGCGCAGGAACACGATGTCCTGGACCGGTTGCTGCTGGTGGGCCTGTCGAACCACGTGGGGTTCTGGTATTCGAAGATGGACGCCAGCGTGCTGCTGTCGCGCTATGAAGGCTTGCCCAACGTCCTGATCGAGGCGCAGCTGCTGGGCGTGCCGGTGATTTCCACGCCGGCGGGCGGGGCAGAGGAGTGTTTCGTCGAGGACGAAACGGGCCACCTGCTCAGCGACGTCGATCACCCCGACATGCACGAGGCGTACAAGAAGGTCTTGAACATGGTGGATCAGGTGCGCAGCAATGCGGACCTGCGGGCACACAGCCGCCAGCGGGCGCAGAAGCTGTTCTCGCTGGATGCGATGCTGACCAAGTTCATGAGCATCTGCATGCCCGCCATGACCGAGTCCCAGAACGACGAGCGCATCGACGTGGCGCCCCAGCGCCGCATGCTGGCGTAATCGGCAGTTGTTCTTTTTCAAGTTGTTGACGCTGAAGGATCTTATGCAAATGAACGTCCCGGCCCTGGGATCGCGGCGACACGCGACCCTTGCCCTGCTGCTTCTGGCAGCGCTGACACTCTCGGGTTGCCAGCTCCCACGGTCCGGCCCGATGCTCAGCGAAATGACCGGCGCTCACGATGACAAGGACGTCATCGTGATGCCCGTGTCGCGTGAACTGGCGCAAAAGAGCAGGGTGCCCGACGTGGCCGATTTCCCTGTGCGCTACCGCGATCTGACGCAAGCCGGATTCGACAAGCTGGTGCCGGGCGACGGCATCAACGTGCGCGTCTGGGAGCGCGGCGGGCTGGGCGTGTTTGCCACGGACCCCTCCGGCATCAGCGACCTGGGCAACCAGGAGATCGATCGTTCGGGCCATGTCTCGTTCCCGATCATCGGCAAGTTCCGCGCCGAGGGCATGACGCTTGGCCAATTGCATGACGCCATCGTGGCGCGCCTGAGCAAGCTCGTGGTCGGCGCGGACGTCAGCGTCACGCGCGCGGCCGACGCCCGCGGCCAGATGGTGACGGTGCAGGGCAACCTGACCAAGCCCGGCATGTACCCCATCACGCAGACCGCCCAGCGCCTGAGCAGCGCGCTGGCGCAGGCCGCGCCGGTGCAGACCAATCCCGAGCAGCTCATCATCAGCCTGCGCCGCGACAATCAGGTCGCCTCGGTGCGGCTGGCGGACATCTACCGCAATCAGAACAACGACATTCTTCTGCGCTCGGGCGATGTCATCACCGCCTACGATGCCAAGGAATTCCTGACCGTGCTGGGCGCGGCCGGCCAGCAGGGCCGGGTCGAGATCAGCAAGCGCAACTACAGCGTGCTGGACGCGCTGGCCGATTCGCGCGGCCTGGACGACAAGCTGGCCGACCCGCGGTCGGTGTTCCTGTTCACGCCCGCGAGGGCGGGGGCCGAAGGCAAGCCGGACCTGCTGCCCGTCGTGTACCAGTTCGACCTTACGCGGCCGGAGCAGGTGGCGCTGGCGCGCGAGTTCACGGTGCATGAAGGACAGGCGATCTATATCTCGGACGCGCCGTTCACGCAGGTGCAGAAGGTGTTGTCGGCCTTCCGCGTCACGATGAGCGCCGGCTTCAGCGCCACGCGAGCCATCGACAGCGATTCGGGCGGCGGTTCGACCGGCGTAGCCCAATAGCGCGTCCATGAGCGTCCATGAGTAACGAGGATCGGATCAAGGGCTGGCGCTCGCGCCGCAAGGAAAGCAACTACACGGTAGGGTCTGGCGTCGCCAACTGGCGGCTGGACCCGGCCGCGCTGTTCGAGGCCAAGGCCCCGCCGGCCGTGCTGTTCAAGCCGCTATTGGCCCGCCTGCAGGGCGAGCCGCACGACTCCGTGGCGGCGCGGCGGGCGGTGTACGAGGCCGTGCAGGCGGAGCTGGATGCCGAGATCGCGCGCAGCGCGGTCGACGAGGCCCTGGCCGATTTTTCGCGGCGGCGCCTGCGCATCATCGTGCGCCTTCTGGAGCAGGACATCCGCGCGGGCGTGGACGTCTTCGCGCTGGGCTACATGCCGGCCAAGCTGATCGCCGAGGACGAACGGCTGGCCGCCGCGCATGCGCGGCGCGTGGAGCGGCGCAAGCAGGACGAAGCACGCGAAGCGCGCCGCCATGCGTCGCGCAATGACATCGCGCTGGAGATCGAGGTTCCGCAAAGCGAGGCGGGCGACCTGGCCATCCTGCGCGACCGGCTGCGCACCCTGCATGAAGGGCATTCGGACGATACGGCCGGCCACCGGCCGATCGGCCGCACGCTGATGGCGATGTTCATCTATCAGCTGCGCGTGATGCACGGCGAGAGCCGCATCGCGCTGGTGTGGGCGCTGGTGGGTCCCGTGGTGCTGCTGACGCTGATTTCGTCGCTGTACATCCTGATGGGTACGCACTACATCCTGGGCATGGACGTGCAGACGTTCTCGCTGCTGGGCGCCACGACCTGGATCATGTTCCGCCAGATCGCGTTTCGGAGCAGCACGGCTTATGTCTCGGCGCGTGGCCTGTTGAACTTCCAGGGCGTCACCCCGCTGATGTGCGCGCTGGTGCAGGCCATGATCTATGTATCGGTGTATCTCGTGGTGTTCGGGGTGCTGATCACCGCGGGCCATGCGATCGGGCTCATCACGCTGCCCAAGAGCTGGGCCGGCTTCATCCTGTTTGTCGTGCTGATGGGCGTGGCGGGCGCGGCGATGGGCGTGCTGTTCGGATCGATCGCGACGTTCTGGCATTTTTTCCTGCGGCTGGCGCCGATCATCGAGCGCTTTCTCCAGATCTTCGCGGCCGTGTTTTTCGTGTCGGAGCAGTTTCCGGAGCAATTGCGGCCGTGGTTGCTGTGGTCGCCACTGGCGCACGGCATGCAGTTGCTGCGCTCGGCCTACTTCCAGGCGTACGAGTCGCACGACGCCAGCCTGGGTTATTTCCTGACCTCGCTGGTGTTCATGATGGTGATCGCCCTGGTGGCCGAGCGCCTTGCCCGTCCCAATGTCCAGCCGATGTGAGGGTGACCAATGATCCATCTCAATGGCGTAACCGACGAACCCTATGCCTTCGGCAGCAGGCTGCCGCTGCTGGCCAACGCCACGCTCGACATTCCGGCCGGGCGGTATGCCTTGCTGTCGCCCGCGCCGGAAATGCACCGCCAGCTGGTGGACGTGCTGTGCTGCCTGCGGCCGCCGCGGCAGGGTTTCGTCAAGCACGACGGCAACGTCTCCTGGGCGATTGGCCGCCAGGGCTTCATCCGCGGCAAGGCCAGCGGCCTTGCCATGATCGATTTCGTCAGCGAGATGTACGAGATCGATCCCGACGCGACGTACGAACTGGTCGCGGACCTGATCAGCGATCCCAAGATGCTGGCCAAGCCCATGGAGCATTGGCCGCTCTACGTGCGGCAGGAGTTCTCGTTCGCGCTGGCGCTGGCGCCCGCGTTCGATGTCTACGTGATCGAAGGGAGCATTCCCTTCGAGCCTTGCCGTTTCACCCGGCTCTGGCTGGCTCTGTTCGAAGAGCGGCTGGTGGGCCGGACACTCATTTTTTCCAGTTATCGCCAGAATCAGTTGGCGGATTATTGCTTCAAAGGCTTGATCTATGAACGAAGCGCGCTCAGCATCGACGACGACCTCGACCAGTGCCTCCGCAGGTATCCCCCGCGACGATCTCGGAGCGACTCCGGCACAGGCGACGACGTCCTCGGAGGCGGCTTCGACGAAGGCCAGCTCGGCTTCTGAGGGCGGATCCGAGATCGAACGCCGCCGCCGCGAGCGGCAGTCGGCGCTGCGCGAGCGCCGGCGCCATCGCTGGGTCAACGCGCTGATCGTCCTGGTGCCGGTGGTGCTGGCGCTGATCTACCTGTCCTTCGTCGCCACGCCGCGCTACGAAGCCGAGTCGCGCTTTTTCGTGCAGTCGGCGTCCAACCAGCAGGGCGGCGGGGGCGCGGCGGCCAGCCTGCTGACCACGGGCAACTCCGGCGGCATGCTGGGCGGCTTCGTGGACGGATGGGCCGTCGCGGACTTCCTGAAATCGCGCGACAGCATGCAGCAGCTTGACCGCAAGGTCGGCCTGCGGCGTTACCTGATGAACGACGGACTGGATCCGCTGAACCGCCTGGCCGAGGACGCCAGCGAGGACGATCTGTACCGCGCCTATCAGGCCTCGGTGCACGTCTCGTTCAACGCGCTGGAGCAGATCGATGTGCTGCGCGTCAGCGCGTTCTCGTCGGAAGACGCGGCCACGCTGTCCAAGGCGCTGATCAGCCTGGCCGAGGAATTCGTCAGCTCGATGAACGAGAAGGGGGTGGCCGACAAGCTGAAGGTGAGCGAGGAGTCGGTCAAGCTGGCCGAGGAAAAGGCGCTGGCGGCGCGCGATGCGCTGACGACCTGGCGCACCAAGCACGGCAACATCGATCCCAGCGCAACGGTGTCGATGCTGCTCAACCTGTCCAGCCAGCTGGAAGGCGAGCTGAGCACCGCGCAGATCAACCTGGACAAGATCCGGGCGCTGGATAACAAGGACCATTTCATGCTCAAGCCTGCGCAGATGCAGGTGGCGGCGCTGAAAAAGCGGCTTGCTTCCGTGCGCCAGCGCCTGAGCGGCGACGGCAATACGGAAGCCAAGCAACTGAAGGAATACGAGGCGCTGCGTAATGCCCAGGTGTTTGCGGATTCCAACCTGACGCTGGCGCAGCAGTCGTACCAGCAGGCGATGACGGACGCGCTGCGCCTGCAGCGGTATCTGTCCATCATCGCGCAGCCGGTTCCGACCGACCGCCCCAGCAGCCCGCGCACCGGCATTCTGCTGTTGCAGGCCCTGGCGCTGGGATTTGTGCTCATGTTCATCGCCCGCGTCGCGATGGCTTTGTTGAGGGGGCTGCGTCATGGTTGATACGGTCGTTGGAAACTGCCCGCCGCAAGCCGGCGCCGAACCCAAGGACGCCACGGCGCGCCTGCGTGACGTCATCGGACATATCCGCGCCTCGGCAGACCCGGCGCGCGATATGACCGCGCTGGAGCCGGCGCTGCGGCCTGCGAAGAATGGCTGGCGTGAGGTCCGGCGCCTTCTGGTGTCGCCGTACGTGAAGGAGGGCAAGCTGGCCCCCGCCGTCGCGGCGCTGGAGACGCTGACTGCCGTGTATCCCGACCGGGCCGACGACAGGCGCCTGCTCGCCAGTCTGCTCGCCCGCCTGGAGCAATGGGACAAGGCCATTGCGCAGGCGGACGCCGCCGCCGGCATCGAACCCGGCAATGCGTCGCTGCATGCCGCGCGCATCCAGCTGCGCGTGCAGGCGGGGCGCGTGCCCGAGGCGGCGGAAGTCGCCCGCACGACCCTTGCGCTTGCCCAGAGCGCGCCGGAAGATGCGTATTCGTGGCTGATGGCCTTCGTGCGCAACGGCGACGTGGCCGAGGCAGCAGGCATCGCGGCAGCGCTGGACCCGGACAACCTGCCCAATGCGCGCGTGGCCACGATGGCGGTTCGCGCGCTGCTCGCGGACCGCCGCAACGCCGCGGCCATTCGTCTTGGCGACGCCGCCTTGCGCGCGGGCCACGACTGCGCGGCGCTGCGATCGTCGCTGGGGCTGGCGCATCTGCGGCGCGGCACCGAGGAAGATCGCAAGACGCATGCGCCGGCGCACTTTGAAGCAGGCCTGAAGGCCGCGCCCGACGACGTGCGGCTGCTGACGCTGCATGGCGAAACGCTGCTGCGCGCCGGACGCTACAAGGATTCCGTGGCGCCATTGGCGCGCGCCATCGAACTGGCGCCCGATCTTGAACAGACGCGGGGCCTGTATGCCCGGGCGCTGCGCTACACCTTGCAGTACGACGCGGCGGCCGAGCAGATGATGTTCCTGCTGAAAAAGTCGCCGGACAACCTGCTGTGGCAGCGGTCCGCCATTGGCGCGCTGTCGCAGGCCGGGCGCAAGGACGAGGCCGAGGCGCTGTTCGAGCAATACGTGGCCAAGCGCGGCGCGCGGCTGCCGGAGACCTTCCAGGAAGCCTTGGCGCGCATGGAAGCGCAGCTGGACACCGCACCCATTCCGCAGGCGCGATTGGACTGGGCCTGGTCGATGCGCGGCGACACCAGCATCGACCGCGCCACGTGGGAACGCCGCGCGCGCTGGGGACACATGATCGACCATCTGCTGTTCGATTGGCTCGAATGCCGCGAGGAACGCGTCGAAGAGGCGATGGCCATGCTGGGTGAGCTGGACACCGGCGAGCGCTTCTTTGCGCCGCTGCTTGCCGCCGGCCGCGGTGTCGTGGTCGCCACAGCCCACGTCGGGCCGATGTATGCAGGCTTGATGGCCCTGGAACTGGTCGGCATCCCGTCGCGCTGGCTGGCGTCGGCGCCCAGCATCGCCCGCAGCAGCTACGCCGAGGCGCTGATCTCGACGGCCGACCAGACCGAAGCGCAGGTCGCCAAGGCCTGCATGCGCGCGATCCACTCGGGATTCGTGCTGTGCCTGGCGATCGACGGCGCGGCCAATCCCGCCGCGCCGCGCACGACGTTCGAAGGCCAGGACGTCACCTATTCCGGCTTTGCGGCGCATCTGGCGCACCGGATGGGCGTGCCGTCCGTGTTCTACGCGCCGCGCTGGGAGAACGGTCAGGTGGCCTACACGCTGGAAATGCTGCCGGCCGCCAATCCGGGCGAGGAGGCCGACGCCTACGCGCAGCGCTGGCAGAAGGCGTACTTCGAGCGGCTGCGCGAGCACCTTGCCGGCCCGCCGGAAAACCTGCGGCTGAGCGGCGGCATCTGGCGTCACGTGACGGCCGCGGATCCGTCCGCGTGATCCACAGGGAGCGATTTGTGATGCGACTTCAAAAGACGATGATGATCGGGCTGCTGGCGCTGGCCGGCCTGCATGGCGGTGCGGCGGCAGCCGCCGAGCCGTGCAAGGCGCCGGACGAGCAATGCCCGTTCGTTTCGGCGTTGCTGGCGCAGCGCGAAGGATATGGGGCCAAGGCGACGGGCGGCCTGGGCGGCAAGTTCATTGAAGTGACCTCCGACCAGGACGCCGGCCCCGGCACGCTGCGGGCAGCGCTGGCGCAGGCCCGCAAGGGGCCGACGTGGATACGCTTTGCCTCGGACATGACCATTGTCCTGAAGTCGCAGTTGCGGGTTCCGTCCAACACGACCATCGACGGCCGCGGCAAGCGGGTGGCCCTGATCGACGATGGCCTGGGCGTGTATGGCGCGAAGAACGTCATCCTGACGCACCTGACCATCGACGGGCGGCTCACCCGCCTCACGCAGGCCGTGAACGTGGCCAACGACAGCCGCGACGTGTGGGTTGACCACATGGATCTGTCGCGGATGTCGGATCGCCTGTTGAACGTGAAGAACGGCTCGACGGACGTGACGATCTCATGGACCAAGTTCCACAATTCGAACAAGGTGATGCTGCTGAACAACATCACGTCCAAGAACCTGTTCCAGAACTACGAGCGCGATTCGATTGCACGTGTAACGTTGCATCACAACTATTTCTTCAACACCGTGCAGCGCAATCCGCGCGCGCAGTTCGGCACCTTCCACCTGTTCAACAACCTGCTTGAGAACTGGGACTTCTATGGCATGAGTTTCAGCCTGGAGGCCAAGGCGCTGGTGGAAGGCAACATCTTCAACAACGATGCGCAGCGCAAATGCGTGGAACCCGAGTTCTTTCCCACCGTGGAAGGCATCAATGTCAATTATTGTCGCTATATCCCGATTGCGCCGGCGCGCAGCGCATTGGAAAATGGCGACTCCGATCGCGGGGCCTATGAAAGGCGCAAGGAGGATCACGGGTACACTCGCGACTTCAAGGCGTTTCTGCGTCTGAAAGACAACCTGTACCTTGGCGATGCGAAGCCGGTGCTGCAGGATTACCGCCCCGAGTCGGCGCCCACGCCGCCGTATTGTTACGGCTACGAGAAGGCGACGCCCGAGCTGGCCGAGAAGATCCGCAAGTTTGCGGGCAATACATCGGGCGATACGCCCCTGCCGGCCTCACGCACTGGTGCGGGTTGCCAGGCTGAAAGTCACCGGCCGGGGTCTTGATTTCAGAATTTTCCGATTGCGCGCGGTACTGCAAGAGAGCAGGATGTCGCGCGAGATTTCACCAAGTGAGTGGCCATGGCCGATGTCGTCGTATTCGTTCGTAGCAAGTCGCGCTACGGCGACCAGATAGTGGCGTATCCCGCGCTGTATCAAGTCAAGAAATTGTGGCCGGACAAGCAGGTGCGCGTTGTGTCCCGATTTGCCGTCGAGGACTTCTATACGCAGTTGCCGTGGGTGGACCAGTTTGTCCGCGCGGACGCGTTCGGCGATCAGGTCCGGGCGCTTCCGCGGCGCGCCAGCGCGTCGTTGACCCTGCATCATTCCAGCGAGCGCTTTGCCCTGATCAACCTGCTGCGCCGTCCCCCGATGCGCCTGGGCTTCAGCAACCGCCGCCTTGGCGACTGTGTCTGGACGCATTCGCACGTCAAGGACATCCGCGAATACATCGGGCTGGCAAACCTGCGGCTGCTGTCCACGGTGCAGCACCACGACCCCGAAGTCATCGCGCGCCAGTGCTTCCTTGAAATCGCACGGCCCTGCGCGGACAAGGTGCAACCGGCCGACATCGTCTTCATCCCGGGCGGTGGCGCAGGCAAGTTCAAGCGGTGGCCGGTGGAGCATTACGTTGCGCTGGCCGATCTCCTGCAGGCGCGGCTGGGCGGCGGGGCGACGTTCACGTTTGTGCTGGGGCCGGCTGAAGCGGCCGAGCGCGAACGCCTGCAAGCCCTGCAGCGGGCGGACTTCCGGCTTGAGAGCTGCCGGCCCGTGGCCGAGCTGGTCGCGCTGATGCAGCACGCGCGCCTTATCGTCTCCAACGATTGCGGCCCCTCCCATATCGCGCAGGGCCTCTGTGTGCCCTATGTGGGCGTGTTCAACGAATCCAACCCCGAATGGTTCTGGGCCCGCGAGTACACCCGCGACGTCGTGCCCGAAGCGGGATTTTCGAATATCGATTCGATTGAGCCGGGGCGTGTGCTCCAGGCTTGCATGACGGTATTGGACAAATCCCCGCAGCGACCCGGGCTTGATCGGTGCGCCGCTTAGCCGATCACTAGCCGATCACTAGCCGGCGCCTTGCGCGCAAGCAATAAAAAAAGGCCACCCGCGAGGGTGGCCCTAATTTTTGGGCGACCGGGACGTCCCGGTCGCGCCGTCATCACACCCCGATCGGACCGCCGTCGGCACGGCGGATCACCACCGTGGACGAACGCGGGCGGACGACGCCCGTGGTGGCGACGGTGGCGTCATCGGTGTCGTAGGCCGGCCAGTTCACCGGATGCTGGATGTTCAGGAAGACGCTGGTGTAGTCCGGCGTGAAGGCAAAACCGGTCACCTCGGCTTCGTTCGGTCCGATGAAGAAGCGGCGCAGGTCGGCCTGGTTGGTCGCATTGATCGCCGGGCCCGTGCCGGTGCTGTTGGCCAGGGCGCCGGGGATCACGGCCAGCATCTGGTCGTTGGTCGCGCGGGCCACGTCGTTGTTGCGGCCGCCGTCGATGCCGTTGTCGGTCTGGATCCACAGGATGCCGCGCGAATCGAACCCCAGGCCGTCCGGGCTGGCAAGCTGGTTCAGCGCGGTCAGGCCGGAACGGTTGGTGTCGGCATCGGCGCCGGCGTTCGAACCGAACACGAAGATGTCCCACTTGAACTTGGTCGAGCCCGGCTCGTCGTGCCAGCGCACGATGTGGCCGTTGACGTTGTTCAGGCGCGGGTTGGCCGGGTTGGTGCCGCGGCTGGCGTTGCGGCTGGTGTTGTTCGTCAGCGTCAGGTAGATGTCGCCGTTGGTCGGGTGCGTGGCCGTCCATTCCGGGCGGTCCATCGGCGTGGCGCCGACGAAGTCCGCTGCGCCGCGCGTGTTGATGATGATGTTTTCCAGGCTGCCGAATTCGTCGGCCAGCGTGCGGCCGCCCGCGCCCACGGTCGTGCCGACGAGCGGGATCCATTGGCCCGTGCCGTCGGCGTCAAAGCGCGCGACGTACAGCGTGCCCTTGTCCAGGTACTTCGCGCCCACGGCGAGGCGGTCGGTGCGCTCGGCATCCTTCGGATCCCACACGGCTTCCGACACGAAGCGGTAGATGTACTCGAAACGGGAATCGTCGCCGCTGTAGAAGGCGAGCGGCTTGCCGGCTTCGGGCATGGCGTAGGCGCAGCCTTCGTGCGCGAAGCGGCCCATCGCGGTGCGCTTGGTGGCGATGCTGTTTTCGTTGAACGGATCGATCTCGACCAGGTAGCCGAAGCCGTTGACTTCGTTGCGCCAATCCTGCGTGAAGTCGGCGCCGGTCTCGGTGACGTTAAAGCGCGCGAACTCGCCCTGGACTTCCAGCGGATCATTGGCGCCCGTTTCCCATTGGTAGCGGCCGGCCGTATCCGGCACGCCGACGCGAAGCTGGTGCGCGGGTCGCGTGCCGGTGTTCACGAAGCAGGCGGCCCAGTTTTCTTCAGCGGTGATGTACGTGCCCCACGGGGTGAAGCCGTTGCCGCAGTTGTTGTTGGTGCCACGCACCATCGTGCCGGTGGGCGAGTACGGCGTCTTGACCCAGTCCGTGCCGCCGACCGGGCCGGCCAGCTTCATCGGCGTGGCCGACGTGAAGCGGCGGTTGTAGCGCGAATTGTGAACGATGTTCCAGCGGCCGTTTTCCAGGCGCACGTGCAGGATCGCCACGCCGTGCGCGTTGATCTCCTTGCGGATTTCCTCGATGGGACGCACGCCTGCGACGTTCGTCGGGCCGTTCGGGTGCAGCGCGCCCTGGTCGATGTATTCGTGGTTGATCGCCAGCAGGCCTTCGGTGGAGCTGCCATTGATCGGGAAAAAGTGCATGCCGTCGTGGTGCATGCCAGTGGAGTTGAGCAGGTCCGTCGAGCTGTTGTTGCCGTTGCGGTCCCAAGGATTGGCGTTGTCGTTGAACGGCGTGCCCCACGGCGCGAACACGTGGGCGGTGTAGCCGGCCGGCACGACACAGGCGTCGGTCATGGAGGTGGGCAGGGACTCGAAACCGAGCTTGATCGGAGCGGCAGGCTGCTCGCCGCCGGGCACTTCGGGCGCGGGATTCTGGCCGCCGTTTCCGGCGTCGTCATCATCGTCGTCGCTGCCGTTACAGCCGGCCAGGCCCAGGCTGGTCATCGTCGCGAACGCGGCGGCGATGCCGCCGCGCATCACCATGCGGCGGGACATGTTCTTTTCGAGGATCTCGCTGAACGGGGTGCTCTGGCTGGGGTTGCGGACAGTCTTGTCGGAGATGGACTTGCTCATTGGAACTCCTGGCTTTGGGTCTGATGCCCGATGGGGACGAGCAATACTAGAAGTCCGAAATGAAAGGTTAATGACAGTGCCCTGAAATTGCGGCGCGCGGCAAGCGCGTGGCCAAAAACAAATGGCTGACCCCGCATGCGCGGGCGTCAGCCACGGGACCCGATAAGGCAGGCGCGTCTATCTGTTCTCGTCGTCCATCGTCAGCGCGCCGTCCTTCATGATGCCTTGCGCGATCTCTTCGGCCGACTTGCCGGCAAAGCCGTGTTCGCCGGCGGTGATGCGCAGGCTGTCGCCTTCCAGCGGACTCATCAGCGTGGCCGAGGACAGGAGAATGCCGTTCGCGCGGAACTGCACGCGCTGGCCCACGCGCTCGCGCGTGAAGTTCGCCAGCGCCTTGCTGCTGTCCGGCTTGAGCTTGATGTCGACAATGCGGGCGTTGGTGTGCGGATCGGCGCCGGGCGTGGCCTGCTCGACCTGCAGGGTGACGGATTCGGCGTGGGCGGCTAGGGGGGCGGCGGCGGCCAGCGCCGCGGCCAGGGCGGTGGCCAGCATGGGATGTCGCAGGGACGGCATGGAAACGCTCCTTCTGATGGACGACGGCTCCATCCTATACGGATCGCCTCGGGGGGGGGGATGACCGTCTGATATATTCCTGACGAAATTTTGCCGGCTTGGGCCGCGCCCGAGGACAGTGAGAAATGACCATGATTGCACGCGCGGCCTGCCTGTTGTCCATCGCACTTCTGGCGGGCGCGGCCCACGCCGGTTCCGCGCCCGCTTCGCTGTCGTGCGTATCCGAAATCGGCAAGGTGGCGCTCAAGGGCGATATTCCTTCGCCCTCGTCCGATGCGTTGGCCCTGACCTTGACGTACGCCGCGGCCACGCTGTCGTTCACGGCCGACGACGCGCCGGCATATGTGGTCGCCAATTTCTCGCAGTCGGTCTTCACGCTGGTCGCGCCGGCCGACGGGCAGGCGCTGACGCTGTACGCGCTGCCGTCCACTGTTGCCGTGAAAAAGACGGCGGACGGCGACATGGCGGGCACGTTCCAGGCCAAGTTGCTGGGCCCGCGTCCCGGCGGCAAGGCGGCCAGCGGTTATCCCGCGCCGCTGCAGGCCACGTTGAATTGCGATTACCGCTATTCGCTGTAGGCCCCGCCCGCCGCGTTCACTGCCCAGGCATCGATTTGCGCCGCTGCGCCGCATTTGACGGGCGGGAGGCGGCACGCCCACAATCGGCCGGATGACAACCGGCAGGCGGGCCGGCGATGCCCGCCGCCACGATCCCGGAGGAACCCATGGCAGACACCCAGAAAGAAACCCAGAAAGAAACCCAGGCGCTGTTCGATCAAGGCCTGGCGCTACGCCGCGAAGTGCTCGGCGCCGATTATGTCGACGGATCGCTGGCGCGCGCCAACGACTTCATGATGGCCTTCCAGAACATCACTACGGAGTGGTGCTGGGGCTATACATGGGGCCGTCCCGGGCTGGAGAAGAAAACGCGCAGCATGCTCAATCTGGCCATGCTGACGGCGCTGAACCGTCCGGCCGAGATCAAGCTGCACGTCAAGGGCGCCCTGAACAACGGCGTGACGGTCGAAGAGATCAAGGAGATTCTCTTGCAGGCCACGGTGTATTGCGGCATTCCCGCGGGGCTGGACGCTTTCAAGGTGGCCAACCAGGTGCTCGAAGAAGAAGGCGCATTCAAGCAGGCAGAGCAGGCCTGAGGCCCTTGCCGCGCGAAAAACGGCAGGAATCGCGCGGTGCTTTTTGCCTTGCTCGCCCGGAGGGCAGGCTATGATGACTTGTCATCAAGTGTGTTACAAACACACAAAATTTGAAATAAAACGCATAGGCTTCACCGCAGGACTGCATCGCGCAGCCCTGCGTCTGACATTACGCGTCCGCGCCTTGGGCGCCGACGCATTTTCCGGCACAGTTTGCGACGTCATGCCCTGACCGGGCGCCGCCGCGAAAGCAGTATGGCTACACAAACGCAGTTTCCCGATTCCACGCGGGTGATCGCGGCCTTCGACTTTGACGGCACGCTCACCCAGCGCGATACGTTCGTCCCCTTCCTGGCCCACTTGTCGTGGGTCCGTTTTCTGACGGCGCTCTTGCAAACCGCCCCGGCGCTGGCGGCCTTTGCCATGCGCCTGCGCAGCAACGAAGACGCAAAAAGATCACTGTGCCGCGCCGCGCTCCGCGGACGTCCGCGCGCCCAACTGGCCCACGTCGCCCGCGCCTGGGTGCACACCATCCCGCTGCGACCCGCGCTTATCGACCGTCTTCGCTGGCATCAGCAGCGCGGCGACCGCTGCGTGCTGGTCAGCGCGTCTCCCGATATCTACCTGGAAGAAGTGGCGCGATACCTGGGGTTCGACGACCTTATCTGCACGCGCATGGCGGTGGACGCGCAGGGCCGCCTGACCGGCGACTTTGACGGCCACAACTGCTGGGGGCCTGAAAAGCTGCGGCGCCTGACCGAACGCTTCGGCGGCACGGACCAATACGAACTGCACGCCTACGGCGACAGCCGCGGCGACCAGTGGCTCATCGATGCGGCGCACCACGCGTGGTATCGCGGGCAGGCGGTCAAGCCATGACCGCCTGGCTTTCCCTCTTGCGTCCGCAGCAGTGGCTGAAGAACGGCTTCGTGCTGATCGGCCTGATCTTCAGCCACGGCTGGTCCGACCCGGCGCTGGTGTTCGCGGTGGGTGTGGGTTTCGTGGCGTTTTGCCTGGCCTCCAGCGCGGTGTATGTCCTGAACGACTATCACGACCGCGCCGCCGACGCGGCCCATCCCAAGAAACGGCTGCGCGCCATCGCCAGCGGCCGGGTGAGCCTGCCCGCCGCCCGCGCGCTGATCGCGGTGCTGTTCTGCGCGGCGCTGGGCCTGCCGCTTGCGTGCGGATTGGGGCCGGTGGCGCTGGCCGTGGCCGGTTACCTGACCCTGAACGTTGCCTACACGCTGAGCCTGAAGCACAAGGTGCTGGTCGATGTGTTCTGCATCGCATCCGGCTTCATGATCCGCCTGGCCTGTGGCACTTACGCGGTGGGCATCGTCCCGTCGCGCTGGATGCTGCTGTGCAGTTTCATGCTGACACTGTTCCTGGGCTTTGCCAAGCGGCGGGCCGAGATTGCCTCGGCGCCCCTGGATGCGCCGGCGTCGGCGGGCAGCACGCGCACCGTGCTGCGGCATTATTCGCCGCAACTGCTGGACATTCTGGTGGCCATTACCGCCAGCACGACGCTGCTGGCGTATGGCCTTTACACGGTGGACTCGGACACCGCCGCGCTGCACGGGACGCAGAATCTGATCATCACGCTGCCCATCGTCACGTTCGGCGTATTTCGCTATCTGTACCTGCTGTACAAGGGCGGATCGGGCGAAGAGCCGGGGCGCGATCTGCTTGCCGACAGCCAGATCCGCCTGGCGGTGCTGGCCTGGGTGGCCGTGGTGGTTTTGCTTGTAAGGACGTAGACATGGCATATCTTTGGCTGATCCTCAGCGGGGCCTGTAGCGTGGCGGCCAGCGTGGCCCTCAAGGCGGCGGGAAGCAGCGCCGCACAAGCGGCCGCGCCGTCCCTGCTGAGCCAGGGGCTGCCCTATCTTGCCGCCATCGGCGCGTACGGACTGGGTTTTGGTTTTTATGCGCTGGCGCTACGCCAGCTGGATCTGACGCTGGCCTATCCGTTGATGGTGGCTTTTGCCATCGCTGGCGTCTTTGCCTACGGCCTGTTGTCCGGCACGGAAACCATCACCGCCCTGCGGATGGCGGGCGCGGCGTTCATCGCCATTGGCGTCTTCCTGATTTCGAAATAGGCGGGCACAGGCATGCAACGTTTCTTCAATGGCGCGTGGTACCGCGGGTTCCTGCTCTGCTGCGCCTACGTGGTGGTGGCGGCGGCCGTCATGAACGGCTTCTACACCAAGTGGCGGCTCAACGACGGCCACGCGGCCCTCGGGCTGACGCAGATGGTCGAGGGCACGGCCTACCGCCCCTATGTGTATCGCCAGTTCGTGCCGGCGCTGGCCAATGGCATCCAGTCGCTGCTGCCGCCGTCCACCGTGGCGCGCCTGTCCGAACGCCTTGCCGAACCCCGGCGGGTGGACAGCCGCTCGGGCCTGGCAATGCGCTATCCGGGGTCCGAGGCCCTCATGCCGGCCGTGACTCTGCGCTATCACCTGGTCTACTACCTGACCTTCGCCGCGCTGCTGACCTCGCTTTTCGTCATGCGCCGCGTGGCGCTGCGGGCGGGGGCTGGCGCCGCGGCCGCCACGATCGCGCCCGCGCTGCTTGCGATGGTGGTGCCGTTCTTTCTGACCGAGGGCGGCTTTTTCTATGACTTCGTCGAACTGATGTTCATCATGAGCGCCGTGCTGCTGGCGCTGGGCGCATCGCGCCAGACGCCGGTGCGGCTGTGCGCGTTGGTGGCGCTGGCCGGGCTGGCCACCTGGAACAAGGAAGCCTTCTTCTTTTTCACGCCCGCGCTGTATCCGCTCTTGCGGCGCAACCTGCCGCGGATGCACGCCGCAGGCGTGGTGGGCGTGCTGCTGCTGGTTAGCGGCTGCGTCTATCTGGCGCTGCGCCTGCGCTACGCGGGCAACCCCGGTTCGACGGTCGATTACCAGCTGTGGGACAACCTGCGCTTTTACGTGGACCCCGGCAACTGGCTGCGAACCGAGAACACCTATGGCGTCCTCTTGCCGCGCGGCTTCAGCATCGTGAGCATGCTGGCCTTTGCCGGCATTGCCATCCAAGGCTGGACGCGCCTGCCCCAGCCCCTGCGCTGGCACGCGCAGATGGCGCTGGCGATCAACCTGCCGCTGTTCCTGTTGTTCTGCTCGCCAGGCGAAATGCGCAACCTGAGCATGCTCTATCCGTCCCTGCTGTGCCTGCTGGCGCTGGCGCTGGCCAAATGGCTGGGCCCGCAGGGCGTCTCCCAACCGGCTGCTTCGGAAGTCCGATGATCCGTTTTTTCAATAGCGTGGTTTACCGCCGCTTTCTGCTGGCGATGTTGTATGTGATGGTGGCTGCGGCAGCCTTCAACGGTTTCTATACGAAGTGGCGGCTAAACGACGGGCATGGCCCGCATTCGCTGGCGGCCATGGTGGACGGCACCGCCCACCGTCCCTACGTGTACCGGCAATTTGCGCCGGCCATCGCCAACGGCATTCAGGACTTGCTGCCGGCCGCGACGGTGGCGCGTCTGTCCGAACGGCTGACCGAGCCGCGCCGCGTGAACAGCCGCTCGGGGCTGGCGATGCGCTATCCGGAATCGGAAGCGATGCAGGCCCCCGTGACGCTGCGCTATCACCTCGTCTATTACCTGACCTTCGCGGCGCTGCTCGGCTCGCTGTTCGCCATGCGGTCGGTGTGTCTTGCGGCAGGCGCCAGCGGGGCTGCGGCCACCGCCGCGCCGATGGTCATCGCGCTGCTGTTGCCCTTCTTCCTGACCGAGGGCGGCTTCTTCTACGACTTCTTCGAAGTGCTGTTCATGGCGTGCGCGATCCTGCTGGCCTGGCGCATTCCCGTGGAGCGCCCCATGCGTGCGGCGGGGCGGCTGGGCCTTCTGGCCGTCGTCGCGGCCATGGCGACATGGAACAAGGAGGCGTTCTTCTTCTATGTGGTGACGCTGTATCCGTTTCTGCGGCGCAGCCTGCCGCGCATCAAGGCAGCAGGCGTCGTGGCGGCCCTGGTGTTCGTCTGCGGCTGCGTGTATCTGGCGCTGCGCATGCGCTATGCGGGCAATCCCGGCGGCGCGGTGAGCTTCCAGCCGGGCGCGAATTTCTTCTACTTCCTGGATCCGGGCAACTGGTTCCGTACCGAAAGCACCTACGGCGTCGCGCTGCCCAAGGGCTTGAGCGCGGTGATGGTGCTGATGATCGCGGGCGTGGCCGCGACCGGCTGGCGCCTGCTGCCCACGCCGTTTCGCGTGCACGTGCTGATGGCGCTGGCGGTCAACGTGCCGCTCTTCCTGCTGTTCGCCGCCGAGGGCGAGGCGCGCAACCTGAGCATGCTGTATCCGTCGCTGCTAGCCCTGATGTCGATGGCGCTGACCGCGTGGATCGGCGCGGCGGCCGCATCGCCATCGGCTGCGCTTCGCGCTGCCGATTCCTGACGCGCGACCCGGACGGCGCAGTGAGGGCGGGGGCGCGGTAGCTGCGCGCCTCAGCGCAGGTTGCACCTGCCTCGGCCAGCGTTCGCAGCGGGTTGCACCCGTGGCGGGGCTACTGCAGGGATAACCCGCGAGTTTTGGCGTGCCGTGGGTTATCCCTACTTGAGCCGGGCAGCAACCGGTCGATATGCTTCGGTTAACCGTAGGGACCGCAGAGTCTTTCGGAGGAGTTTCAAACCGAGCCGGCAGTTGCTGAAAGGAACCGGATTTGCATAATGCACCTCCTTTGGATTCAGCCGTCGCGGTCTCGCGGGACAAGCCAGTGCGCGTGATCCCGTGGGCCACGTGGCTGCACCGCGTTTTCGTGGTTCTCATGTATGCGTTCATGCTTAGCCCCATCGTGCTGGTGGTCTGGCTGAGCTTCTTCAAGGACGCCATCCTCTATTTCCCGCCATCGGGCTATACGCTCTCCTGGTACGTCAAGGCCTGGGAGAACCCCGCGTTCGCCAACGGCTTCCTTTTCAGCCTGCAGGTGTCGCTGGTGGCCGCGTTCATCGGCGTGGTGATGGGCGTGCTGGCGGCGGTCGCGATCGCGCGCTACCGCTTCGCGGGCAGCAAGGGCGTCAACACCTTGCTGCTGTCGCCGCTGCTGATTCCCGGCATCGTCGCGGGCGTGGCCGTCTATCTCTTTTACCTGCGCGCTGAAAACGTGCTGGACCAGGATCTTGTCGGCACGTTCGGCGGTCTGGTCATTGCGCACGTGTGCCTCACCATTCCTTGGACCGTGCGTCTGGTCACGGCGGGCATGGCCGGGCTGGACGGCTCCATCGAGGAAGCCGCTCGCAACCTGGGCGCAAGCGCGCCCAAGGCATTCATGCGCGTGACGCTGCCCATGCTGCGGCCGTCCATCGTCGCCGCGGCGCTGTTCAGTTTTGTCGTGTCGTTCGAGAACCTGGAGCTGTCGCTGTCGCTGGTGGGCCCTGGGCGCACGACGCTGCCGATCGCGATCATGCAGTACCTCGAATTCAACCTGGACCCGACCATCGCGTCGGTGGCCTCGGTGCAAATCCTGCTGTTGGGCATCATCATGCTTGTGACCGACCGCTACGTGAAACTCAGTCAGGTGGTGTAAGAAATGGCGAAGGTCTCAATCGAAAACATCCGCAAGCAGTTCGGCGCGGCGGTCGCGGTGTCGGATTTTTCCCTGGAGATTGCCGAAGGCGAGCTGGTCACCTTTCTGGGTCCCAGCGGTTGCGGCAAGACGACGACGCTGCGCATGATTGCCGGCTTCATCACGCCGACGTCGGGGCGCATCCGCATTGGCGAAACCGACGTCACGCGGCTGCCGGTGCACAAGCGCGATACCGGCATGGTGTTCCAGCGCTATGCGCTGTTTCCGCACATGACGGTGGCCGAGAACGTGGCGTTCGGCCTGGAAATGCACAAGGTGCCCAAGGCCGACCGCGATGCGAAGATCCGTCGTGTGCTGGACATGGTGCGCATGACTGAGCTGCGCGACCGCTATCCGCGCCAGTTGTCCGGCGGCCAGCAGCAGCGCGTGGCAATTGCGCGCGCGCTGGCGATCGAACCCAAGGTGTTCCTGCTGGATGAACCGCTGTCCAACCTGGACGCCAAGCTGCGCCTGGAAGTGCGCGAGGAAATCCGCGCGTTGCAACGGCGCCTGGGCCTGACCACCGTCTTTGTCACGCACGACCAGGAAGAGGCGCTGGCGATTGCGGACCGCATGGCCATCATGCACGACGGCATCGTGCAGCAGGTGGGCGCGCCCGACACGCTGTACGAACGGCCCGCCAACCTCTTCGTGGCGGACTTCCTGGGCAAGATGAACGTCTTCACGGGGCGCGGCCAGGCCGGCGATCAGTTCGAGACCAAGACCGGCCAGCGCATCGCGGCGCCGGGCGGCGGCAACGCCACGCATCTGGGCGTGCGGCCGGAGCGCGTGCGCCTGCAGACGCAGCCTTCCGGCGGCAACGCGCTGCCGGGCGTGATCGAGTCGTCGCTGTACCTGGGGTCGGTGCTTGAGGTGCGGGTGCAGCTCGATGGCGGCGACCGCCTGATCAGCCAGATCGTCAATGCGGGCGCGCGCGGCGCGCCGCCAGCCGCCGGCGAGCGCGTCTATGCGTGCTTCGAGCCCGACGACTGCGTCGCCTTCACGCAATAGGAGGCGCCATGACGACCGCAACGCAGGATGGGCGCCCCAGCCGATGGCTGGGCCCCGGGCTGGCCTTTCCGGCCTCGCTGGTGGTGCTGGTGATCATCATGATCCCGATCCTTCAGCTGGCGCGCTACAGCTTCAATCATTTCGACCCGGTCGAGATGATGCAGACCGCCTTCACGTTCGAGAACTACGCCAAGTTCTTCGGCGATCCCTACTACCGCGACATCTTCTTCACCACGCTGGGCATCGCGGCGCTGTGCACGGTGCTGGCGCTGGTGCTGGGCTTTCCGGTGGCGTACTTTCTGGCGCGCACGCAAAGCCGCTACAAGAGCCTCTTTGTGATTCTGCTGGTGTTTCCGCTGATGGTGGGCAACGTGGTGCGCGCGGCCGGCTGGATGGTGGCGCTGGGTAACGCCGGCGTGGTCAACGCCGTGCTGCAGGGCCTGGGCATCATCGACAAGCCGCTGACGCTGATGTACACGCCGACCGCCGTCGTCATCGGCACCACCGCAGTCGTCATGCCGTACCTGATCCTGACGCTGCAAAGCGTGCTGGAAGGCATGGACCTGTCCGTGGAAGAGGCCGCGCGCAACGTGGGCGCCAGTTTCTTCACCACGTTCCGCCGCATCGTCTTGCCGATCGCCGCGCCGGGCGTGGCGGCGGGCACGATGCTGGTGTTCATCCTGTGCATGAACGCCTACGCCACGCCGGTGCTGCTGGGCGGCTCGGGCCTGACCATGATGGCGCCGGCGCTGTATGACCAGATCACCAAGGCCTCGAACTGGCCGTTTGGCGCCGCGCTGGCGGTCATCCTGGTCTGCGGCACGCTCGTCATCGCACTGATATCCAACTGGCTGATCCACCGGCGCTACATCAAGACCATGGCGTCCTGACCCAGACATCCCCCGAAGGAAATTCTCATGTCCGCTGTGCTGTTCAAGAATGCGAACCTGCTCGATCCGCTGCAATCCGAGCTGCTGGAAGGGCACCACGTCCTGGTGGAGGACGGTGTCATCAAGGAAGTGTCGGACAAGCCGATCACCGCGTCCTCGGCGCGCGTGATCGACGCCGCCGGCCGCACGCTGATGCCCGGCCTCATCGATCTGCACGTGCATGTGCTGGCCACGCAGTTGAATCTCAGCACGCAGGGCGTCCTGCCCGACGCGCTGGTGATGATGCGCGCGGTGCCCATCATGGCGGCAATGCTGCGCCGGGGATTTACCACCGTGCGGGACGCGGGCGGCGCGGGCTGGGGCCTGAAGTGCGCCGTCAACGAAGGCACGGTCAAGGGACCGCGGCTGTTCATCTCGGGACGTGCCATCAGCCAGACGGGCGGTCATGGCGATCCGCGTCCGCGTTCGGACCACCTGCGTCCCATGAGCTTTTGCGGCTGCTGCTTCCGGGCGGGCGACATCGGCCGCGTGGCCGACGGCATCGACGACGTGCGCAAGGCCGTGCGCCAGGAACTGCAGATGGGCGCGGACCAGATCAAGATGATGGCCTCGGGCGGCGTGGCGTCGCCCACCGATCCCATTGCGTCCTTTGGCTACTCAGAAGAGGAAATCCGCGTCATCGTCGATGAGGCGGCCAGCCGCCAGACGTACGTGATGGCGCATTCCTATACCGCCGACGCCATCGAGCGCGCCATCCGCAACGGCGTGCGCACCATCGAACACGGCAATCTGGTCGACGAGCGCGTGGCGCGTTTCATGGCCGAGAAGGGCGCGTTCGTGGTGCCGACGCTGGTGACCTACGAGGCGCTGGCCAACGAAGGCGCCGATTACGGTCTGCCGGCCGATTCCGTGGCCAAGATCGCCACGGTGCGCACTGCTGGCCTGCATTCACTTGAGATCTACAAGAAGGCGGGCGTGAAGATCGGTTACGGCTCGGACCTGCTGGGCCCGTCACAGCGCCTGCAAAGCGACGAATTCCGTATCCGCCGCGAGGTGCTGTCCGCGCAGGAAGTCATCCAGTGCGCCACCACGACGGCGGCCGAAGTGCTGAACCAGGTCGGCCAGCTGGGCCGCATCCAGGAAGGGGCGCTGGCCGACATCCTGCTGGTGGACGGCGATCCGTACCGCGACCTGTCGTGCCTCTTGGGGCAGGGCGAGCACATCGGCCTCATCATGAAGGGCGGCGTCATCGAACATAACGACCTGGGGGTGTAGGGGCCATGAGCGATCCCACGTTTTCGCAGTCGGAAGTCGGCGAGGAATCCCGCGACGTCAACGCGGCCAAGGGGTGGCATCCGCCCTCGGCGCCCGCGCCTCGCGATCGCGGTCTGGGGCCGTTTCCGCGGCTGATCCTGCGCGGGGCCACGATCATCGACGGCACCGGCGCGCCGCCCTGGGGCCCAGTGGATATCGTGATCGAGAACGATCGCATCACCGCGCTGGTCAACGTGGGCACGCCGCACAAGGCCATCGACCCCAAGCGCCGTCCCGGCCCCGGCGATCACGAGATCGACTGCCACGGCAAGTTCGTGACGCCCGGTTTTGTCGACGCGCACGCGCACATCGGCACGCCGTATCACGCGATGAGCGGCATCGTGCCGCCCGCCGACTACATCTACAAGCTGTGGCTGGCGCATGGCGTGACCACGGTGCGCGAGATGGGCGCGATGGGCGGCCTGGGCTGGACGATGGAGCAGCGCGAGCTGTCCGCGGCCAACCAGATCGCGGCGCCGCGCATGATCGTGCATTCCGTGTTTCCCGCCGTGAACGACCGCGTCAAGACCATCCACACGCCGGAGCAGGGCCGCGAATGGGTGCGCAAGCTGGCCGCGCGCGGCGCGGACGGCATCAAGTTCTTTGGGGCGCCGCCGGCCATCATGGAGGCGGCGCTGGACGAGGCGGCCAAGGTGGGCCTGCGTTCGGGCTGCCATCACGCCCAGATGGCGGTGACGCGCGTGAATGCGCTGAAATCCGCGCGCTGGGGACTGACCAGCTCCGAACACTACTACGGCCTGCCCGAGGCGCTGTTCGAAGACCGCGTGGTGCAGTCGTTTCCCACGGACTACAACTACAGCGACGAGTACTACCGCTTCGCGGTGGCGGGCCAGACCTTCATGCAGGCCGCGCAGCCAGGTTCGGCCAAGTGGCGCCAGGTCATGGACGAGTTCCTGGAAATCGGTCACACCTTCGTGCCCACGTTCAACATCTACGACGCTAACCGCGACCTGATGCGCGCGCGCCGCGCGGACTGGCACGACGAGTACACGTGGAAGGCGGTGTGGCGCTACTTCCAGCCGCAGCGCGGCGGCCACGGCGCCTACTGGTATCGCTGGAGCACCACCAACGAAATCGAATGGAAGCAGAACTACCGGCTGTGGATGCAGTTCATCAACGAATACAAGAACCTGGGCGGACGCGTCTGCGCGGGCAGCGATTCGGGCTTCATCTACCAGATCTACGGCTTCGGCTTCATCCGCGAACTGGAACTGCTGCAGGAAGCGGGCTTTCATCCCATCGAGGTGCTGCGCGCGGCCACGTCGCACAGCGCGGCGCTGCTGGGCATCGATGACGACACCGGCTCCATCGACGTGCAAAAGCGCGCCGACCTCTTGATCCACGACCAGAATCCGCTCACCGACTTCAAGCTGCTGTTCGGCACCGGCGCCATGCGCCTGAACGACGACACCGCCAAGGTCGAATGGAAGCGCTGCCTGCAGACCACCATCAAGTCGGGCGTGGTGTACGACACCGCCGAGCTGCTGGCGGACGTGCGCGCGATGGTGCGGGACAGCTGGGCAGACGATCCCGACGGCGAGCGCCCGCCCACCGGCGGCGCACCGGCCGGGTCGCCCTGCGACTCGGGCGCTCCGGGCGAGGACGTGACCTGATGGCCGTCGACCTTTTCCTGTTGTGCGGGTTCCTGGGCAGCGGCAAGACGACGCTGCTGGTGGACTACCTGCGCGATCCGGAATCGCGCGATACGGGCGTGATCGTCAACGAGGCGGGCGAGGTCGGCGTGGACGGGGCCATCGTGGCCAACGACAGCGACAACGTGCCGATGACCTTGATGGCCAACGGCTGCGTGTGCTGCTCGTTGCGCAGCGATCTGGTCTACACGCTGAGCGCGCTGCTGGATGCGCCCCGGCCCGAAGGCGAGGGTCCGTTGCAACGCGTCGTCCTGGAGTGCAGTGGCCTGTCGCGGCCCGGACCCATCATCGCGTCGCTGGCGGATCCGGAGTTGGCCAGCCGCGGCCTGCGGCTGACGGTGGTCTGCACCGACGACTGCGCGCGCGATCCCGACGCGCTGGCCGAGATGGACGAAGCGATGGCGCAGTTTGGCGCGGCCCATCGCATCGTATTGACCAAGACCGATCTGCTCCCGGCCGTGCCCGGCGCGCTGGGCGAACGCGCCGCGCGCGCCGAGGCGTTGAATCCGCTTGCCGAGATCGTCGCGGAGCCGGATCGCCGGCGCGCGGTGCAGGCCGCGTTCGCGCCGTCGCAAGGCACGTCCGACCTGGCCGGCCTTGCGGCGCGAGTGCTTGCCTCAGGCGGGCAGGGCGCGGCGCATCCGCGCATCCGCGTCATGGCGGCACGCGCGCAAGGCGGTATCAGCTGGACCGATTTTTCCGAGTGGCTGGATAACCTGGCCGGCCTGTGCGGCGACCGTCTGCTGCGCGTGAAGGCGGTGGTGCGCGTCACGGATTGCGAGGAACCCATCCTGATCCAGTCGGTCGGCTCGACGTTCAGCCTGCCGCAGCGGCTGACGCGGCAGCCCGATGCGCGCGACGCGATCATCGTGATCGCGCGCGACATCGAAGCCGACGAGATCCGCGCGTCCGCGCCGGATGCGCCGGTGCAAATGCTGGTCTGAATCCTGTTGAACCCAAGGCCGCGCGCCAGACTGGCCTGCCGCGCGGCGCATCGTAGCAAGTCGTCAGTTCCCTTCGATACGAGGTTGTTATGCAAGAGAAAAACCTGAATCGCCGTGGCTTCATCAAGACCGCCTCCGGCCTGGCCCTGGCGCCCGCCCTGGGCTGGCTGCCCGGCATGGCCAATGCGGCCGAAAAGGAAATCGTGGTGGGCACCTGGGGCGGCGATTACCAGAACCTGCTGCAGCAGATCATCAATCCCATCGTCGCCAAGCAGGATGTGAAGGTGGTCTACGACACGGGTAACGCCGTGGGGCGCGTGACCAAGCTGCGCGCCGAGAAGAACTCGCGCCGCGGCAGCATGGACGTGGCGCTGCTGGGCGAAGTCGACATGTACGACGCCGAGCGCTCGGGCACGCTGGAGCCGCTGGACACCAAGAAGCTGCCCAACCTGGCCAACGCCATCGACACGCTGAAGACGCCGTATTCGATTCCGCACATCTTCAGCGCGATGACCCTGGTCTACAACACCGAGAAGTTCCCGACCCCGCCGGATTCGCTGCAGGTGCTGCTGGATCCGAAGTGGAAGGGCCAGGTCGGCTTCTCCGACATTCTCTATCTCTACAACTCGGTCTTCGTGGGCCTGGGCGCGGACGGCAACACCAAGGATTTCGAGGGCGGCAAGCGCTTTCTTGCCAAGCTCAAGCCCAACGCGCCGCGCATCTACCCGTCCAACGAAGCCGTTGCCGCCGCCTTCAAGTCCGGCGAAATCGCGATCGCCGTCATGTGGAAGGCGCGCGCGCTGCAATGGAAGGACAGCGGTCTGCCGCTGGGCTTCGTCATCCCCAAGGAAGGCTCTGTGCCGGTGTCGTTTGAAGCGGCCGTCGCCAAGAACAGCCGCAACAAGGATGCGGCCTGGGCCTACCTGAACGCCATGCTGGATCCGCAAGGGCAGATCGGCTTTGCCGAAAAGATGGGCTACGCGCCCACCGTGACCAACGCGCAGTTGCCGGAAGCCTTGAAGCGGGTCGGCTTTTCGGACGCCGAGGTCAAGCTGCTGCACGCCTACGACCTGAAGGGCTTGACCGAGAAGAAGGCGGACATGCTCGAGTTCTGGAACAAGGAGTTCAAGGCGGGCTGATCGACGGGCGGGCGCCGTTTCCGCACGTCTGGTTGTCGGTTTCATCGTTGTCCGCGTCATCGAAGCGCGATTCCCGCATGGGAATCGCGCTTTTTCATTGGGGAGGCGCTGCGTCAGTTATGAAATGTTATATCATCCGACTGCGTTTTGTAATGATATAACATCCGAGAGAGCGAAGATGAAAGGAAAGAAGCTGGGGTTGGGGAAAGCGCGCGTGAAGGTCTTGCGCAGCCGTTCACATGGCCGGGCGCCGTTGAAACCGCTGGTGTGCTCGCTGATGCTGATGGCGCCCGTGGCGCAGGCGCAGACCGCGAGCGAGACGCGCGCGCAGACCGTCGCGCCGATCACCGTGTCCGCCAACCCGTTGGGGCTGGACTTGAACAGCACCACGCTGCCCGCCTCGGTCCTGGAAGGGGACGCGCTGATCGAGCAGCGCAACGGGACGCTGGGCGAGACCCTCAAGAACCTGCCGGGCGTGAACAGCGACACGTTTGGCGGCGGCGCCAGCCGCCCGGTGATCCGCGGGCAGACCGCGCCGCGCGTGAAGGTGCTGTCCGATGGGTCCGAAGTGATGGACGCCTCGGCTATCTCTCCTGACCATGCCGTGACGGTCGAGCCCCTTTTGGCTGATCGCATCGAGGTCCTGCGCGGGCCGGCCACGCTGCTGTACGGCGGCGGCGCGATCGGCGGCGTGGTGAACGTGGTGGACAAGAAAATCCCGACCGAGGTGCCGGAGAAAGGCATCGCCGCCGAAGCTGAGCTGCGCGGCGCCACCGGCACCAAGGAGCGCGCCGGTGCCGTGGGCATCACGGCGGGCGAAGGCCAGTTCGCGGTGCGCGTCGAAGGCATGAAGCGCCGCACCAGCGACTACGACGTGCCGGATTGGCCCGGCGGCACGCTGGAAGGCTCGTACAGCGAATCGACGCAGGGCTCGGTGGGCATGTCGTGGATCACGCCGCGCGGCTATGTGGGCGTGGCCTTCACGCACCTGCAAAGCGAATACGGCCTGCCCGGCCACAACCACGAGTACGAGGGCTGCCATCCGCACGGCACGCATCTGCACTGCGGCGGCCACGATCATGACCACGGCGACGAGGGCGAGGAAGACCACGACCACGATCACGAGCATGGCGGCGTGCCCTACGTGAAGCTGCGCAGCAACCGGGTGGATCTGCGCGCGGAATATCAGGATCCGTTTGCCGGCTTCGAGAAGATCCGCTTTCGCGGCGGCCTGACGGACTACCAGCACGATGAGATCGAAGGCGGCGAGGTTGGCACGCGCTTCAAGAACAAGGGCTACGACATGCGGGTGGAGCTGCAGCACAAGCCCATCGCCGGGTGGCGCGGCGTGATCGGTCTGCAGAATGCGTACAGCGATTTCAGCGCCGAAGGCGAAGAGGCGTTCCTGCCGCCCAGCAAGACGCGGTCGAACGGCATTTTCGTGCTGGAGGAATACCAGTTGAACGACTGGCGGTTCGAGCTGGGCGCGCGCCAGGACTGGCAGCGCGTGTCGCCGTCGGGCGGCGCGCCGCGCAGCAGCCTGTCGGGCACGTCGCTGTCGGCCGCCGCGATCTGGGACTTCGCGCCGCAGTATTCGGTGGCGTTGTCGCTGTCGCGCTCGCAGCGCCTGCCCAACGCGCAGGAACTGTATGCGGACGGCGTTCACCTTGCCACCAATACGTATGAACTGGGTAATCCGGACCTGACGCGCGAAACGTCGCACAACATCGACCTGACGCTGCGCAAGCATTCGGGCGACACGACGTTCTCGGCCAGCGTGTTCCACAACCGCGTCAAGAACTACATCTACGCCAATACGCTGGATCGCTTTGAGGATTTCCGCCTGATCGAATACACCCAGCAGGATGCGGAATTCACGGGCGTGGAAGGCGAGCTGCGGCACCAGTTCACGCCGGTCTTCTCGGCGGCGGTGTTCGGCGACTACGTGCGGGGCAGGCTGACGGGCGGCGACGGCAATCTGCCGCGCATTCCGGCAGGGCGCGCGGGCGTGCGCGGCAACTTAAAGTGGCAGCAGTGGTCGGGCGGCGTCGAATACGCCCGCGTGTTCGCGCAGAAGGACATTGCGGCGTACGAGGACACCACCCCGGGCTACAACATGGTCAACGCGGTCGTCGCGTATCGCGGCCAGTACGGCGCGACGGGCTACGAGGTCTACCTGCGCGGCACCAACCTGTTGAACAAGCTGGCCTACAACCACGCGTCGTTCATCTCGTCGGTGGCGCCGTTGCCCGGACGCAGCGTGTTGCTGGGCGTGCGCATGACGTACTGACCGGGTTGGGGGCGGCGCCCGGCTGTGCTATTTTCGGCGGATGCCGCCGCCCGCGGCGGCATCACGCGCCAGGAGCCCGCCATGCTGAAGTTCGCCGCCAATCTGTCGATGATGTACCCGGAACATGCGTTCCTGGACCGCTATGCGGCGGCAGCGGCCGACGGCTTCGCGGGCGTGGAATGCATGTTTCCGTATGAAGCGCCCGCCGCGTTCGTGCGCGAGCGCATGGATGCCGCCGGCGTGGCGCAGGTGCTGTTCAATGCGCCGCCCGGCATCACCGCGCAGGGCGACCGCGGCCTGGCGGCGCTGCCGGGCAGGCAGGAAGAGTTCCAGGCCGGCATCGAGCAGGCGCTCTGCTATGCCACCGCGCTGTCTTGTTCCAACGTCCACGTGATGGCGGGCGTAGTGCCGCCGGACGCGTCGCGCGATGAGATGCGGGACTGCTATCTGGCCAATCTGGACTGGGCTGCGCGCGAGGCCCGGTCCGCCGGCGTCACGCTGCTGATCGAGCCGATCAACACGCGCGACATCCCCGGCTACTTCCTGAACCGCCAGGACGAGGCGCACGCCGTCGTGCAGGCTGTCGACGCACCCAACCTGAAAGTCCAGATGGACCTCTATCACTGCCAGATCGTCGAGGGCGACGTCACCGCCAAGCTGCGCGAATACCTGCCCACCGGGCGGGTCGGCCATCTGCAGATCGCCGGGGTGCCGCTGCGCCAGGAGCCCGACCGCGGCGAACTCGATTACGGCTGGATCTTCGGCGTGCTGCGTGAGTTGCAGTACGGCGGTTGGATCGGCTGCGAGTACCGCCCCGCGGGTGCGACCTCGGCCGGCCTGCGTTGGCTGAACGCCGCCCGCGCCTGATCCCGCGCAATGCCCCCAATCGAAGTGCAAAAGGAGTGAGCTTCATGTTTCAGGGCGTGCTGCGCATGCTGTTGTCGGCCGCATTGGCGGCGGCCATTCCGGCCGCGTCGGTGGCGGGCGGATATCCCGATCGCCCCATTCGCTGGCTGGTGCCGTTCAGTGCTGGCGGCGGCAGCGATCTGGCCACGCGCATCGTGGCCCGTCATGTCGGCCAGACGCTGGGTCAGCCGGTGGTGGTCGAGAACCGGCCGGGCGCGGCCACCATCGTCGCCGCGCAGGAGGCCGCGCGCGCGCAGCCGGATGGCTACACGGTGCTGACCGCCGGCATGAGCACGCTGGCGCTCAACCCGTGGCTCTACAGCGATTTGCCCTACGATCCCCAGGCCGATTTCACGCCGGTGTCCACGCTGGTGGCGCTGCCCATCGTCCTGGTGACCGCCCCGGATTCCGGGCTGCGCACGCTGGACGACGTCAAGACCTATCTGAAGCGCAACGAGCCGGGCAGTTACGCCTCGCTGGGCGTGGGCAGTCCGCACCATCTGGCGATGGAATTGTTCATGGAAACGATCGGGGGACGCGCCACGGCCGTGCCGTACAAGGGGACGCCGCCGGCGCTTCAGGACGTTGCTGCTGGCGTGGTGCCGCTGATGATGGCGGACCTGGCCGCCGCGCGGCCGCTGATCCAGGCGGGCAGGCTGCATGCCATCGCGGTGCCGTCCGCCGCCCGATTCGGGCAACTGGCCAACGTGCCGACCTTTGCCGAGGCGGGCGGTCCGGCTTTCGAGGCGGCGGCCTGGCAGGGCGTGGTGGCCCCGGCCGGCACGCCGGCGCCGGTGGTGGAGACGCTTAGCCGCGCAATCCGGCAAGCCCTGGCCTCGCCGGACGTGGTCAAGCAGCTTACCTTGCAGGGCATGGAACCGGCGGGCAGCACGCCGCAGGCGTTCGAGGCTTACGCGCGGCAGGAGCACGCGCGCTGGGGCGCGGTCATCCGGAGCAAGGGGCTGTCGGCCGAGTGAACGGGCGGGTAACAGCCGCCGCAAGGGGTACGAGGGGCGAGCGATTTGTTGCGGCGGTGTCTGACACCCGTTGAGATGCCGCTGCAAGCGGACGATCCTCTCCCCAGGGTGTCAGACACCTGGTGAGACACCGTCCGCGCGCGTAGGAGTCTGATCAATCAGGCGCGGGGATCGGCGCCTTGCGGCTACGCTGCGCCGTGGCTGCGCAGCCGGCGGACGCGATGATGATGCCGCAAATCGCCAGCCATTGCGTCTGCGACAGGTGCTCGTTGAGCACCACCACCCCCGCCAGCGCGCCCATCGCCGGCTCCATGCTGAGCAGCACGCCGAAGGTCTTTTGCGGCAGCCGCCGCAGCGCCACCATTTCCAGCGAGTAAGGCAGGGCGCTGGACAGGATGCCGACGGCCACGCCGGCCAGGATCAGTTTGGGATCCAGCAGCGCCATGCCCGCGTGCGCCGCGCCGACCGGCAGGGCCACCATCGTGGCCGCCAGAAGGCCCAGCGACGTGGCCTGTCCGCCATGCACGTTTCCGGCCATCTTGCCGAAGATGATGTACAGCGCCCAGCACACGGCAGCGCCCAGTGCGTACGCGATGCCTTGCGGATCGAGGTCGTGCACGGACTGCCCGGTGGGGATCAGCAGGATCAGGCCGGCCAGCGCGCAGGCGATCCAGACGAAGTCGATGGCGCGCCGCGACAGCACGACGGCCAGCGTGAGCGGCCCGGTGAATTCGATGGCAATGGCAATGCCCAGCGGCAGGGTCTTGAGCGCCATGTAGAACAGCAGGTTCATGCACGCCAGCGTCACGCCATACAGGGCGATCTTTGCGGCGTTGCGGCGCGTGAGCGGAAAGCGCCAGGGCCGCCAGAAGGCCAGCAGGATGATGGCGCCGATGACGATGCGGTATGCGGTGGTGCCTTGCGCGCCCACTTCGGGAAACAGCGATTTGGCGAACGACGTGCCCACGCACAAGGAGGCCATGGCGCCGATCAGCGACAGGGTGGGCAGCAGGGTGGACGTGGCGCTGGGGTGTCCGTTGTTCAAGGTGGCGGCGGTCATGGAAGGCTGAGGGTGTGCAATGGCGTCGTCGGTTCAGGCGGGCGAATGAGCGGTCAGGGCTGTGGATGCATCGCCGTGGAAATCAGCACGTAGATCGCCAGCCCGAACATGATTGCGCCCAGCAGCCCCTGCTGCATGCGCAGGAACCAGGGGTTGCGTCCGACCCAGCCGCGGATGCGCGACGCGCCGTACGCAAAGCAGCTGCCGTACGGCAGGCTGAGCGCCTTCATCGTGACGCCCAGCACCAGCATCTGGATCCAGACCGGTCCGTTGTCCGGCGAGGTGAACTGCGGCAGGAAGGCGATCATGAAAAGCAGCACCTTCGGGTTCAGCAGATTGGTGATGAAGCCCTGCCAGAAGGCGTCGCGCGCGTCGCCGGGCCGGGCCGCCAGCGACACCTCGGCGGCGTTCGCGCACCGGCTCATGGCCTTGATGCCCAGGTAGCCCAGGTACAGGCCGCCCGCCGCCTTGATGCCGACGAACAGCGTGGGAAAGGTCCGCAGCACCGACGCCAGCCCCAGCACCACAGCGGGCACCTGGATGAACCCGGCCGCCACGTTGCCCAGCACGCTATGGAAGGCGGGGCGGAATCCCTGCGTCATGCCTCGCGACAGCGTAAGCGCCATGTCGGGGCCGGGCGTAAGCTTCAAGGCCGCATCGGCGGCCAGGAACAGCAGGAACAACTGGAGTGAGGGCATTGCGGGTGCAGCGTGAAAAATCCCGCATGTGCGGGCGGAGGGCTCCCAGTGTAAGCAAGCGGCCTGAATAATTCCTGCGTCCCGCGGCCCCGAAATGAAGTTTCCCGTCGAAATCGCGAAGGATTGCATCGCCGCCCCGATTAGAATCCTCGAATAGCCTCTCCCCGCGCCATCCTGGGCGCCATTTCCCCGCGTTCCGAGCGCCTCATGGAACTAGACGATTTCGACCTGCAGATCCTGCAAAGCCTGCAGGAAGACAACCAGCGCACCAGCCAGGACGTCGCGCAACGCGTGAACCTGTCGCCGGTATCGTGCCTACGCCGCATGAAGCGGCTGCGCGAAGCCAAGGTGGTGACGGCGGACGTGTCCGTCGTGGATCCCGCCGCCGTGGGCCGCGGCATCACGATGGTTGTGCTGGTGTCATTGGAAAGCGAACGCGCCGACAAACTCGACCAGTTCAAGCGCGCCATGCAGAACGCGCCCGAAATCATGCAATGCCTGTCGGTGACGGGCGAGGTCGATTTCGTGCTGACGCTCACCATGCGCGACATGGCCGAATACGAGGTGTTCGCGCAGCGTTACTTCTGGGGCAATCCGAACGTAAAGCGGTTCTCGACGCTGGTGGTGATGAGCCGGGTGAAGAACGGGTTGACGGTGCCGGTGATGGCCGGCGGGTGAACCGGCGCCGAGGCCGGCGCTTTAGGTACAGGTTCAGCCCGCAGGCGGGGCGTCCGGTCCGGGTTGCCTGGCCGCGAAGATCGCACGGCCCGCCTCTGCCGAAACACTGCGCAGGTGCAAGTCCCGCTGCGGAAAGGGGATCTGGATGCCCGCGTCACGCAGCGTGTCGTACATCCGCGCCAGCATGTCGCTGCGGATCTCGATCCACCGGTCGAAGTCATAGGTCCACGCGCGCAAGCTGAAATCCAGTGTGCTGGCGCCAAAGCCCATGAAGAGCACCATCGGCGCAGGCTCCGTGACGACGCCCGGCGTCTGCCGCGCGACGTCGTCCAGCAGCGCGAGCACCTGCCGCGGGTCGGTGCCGTAGGCCAGCCCGATGCTGATCTCGATCCTGCGGCTGCGGTCCAGCATCGTCCAGTTGGTCAGCTTGTCGGACAGCAGCGTGCCGTTCGGGACGATCACGTCGGCGCCGTCGAACGTCTTGATGCGGGTGGCGCGCATGCCGATATCCCGCACCTGGCCCGACGTGCCGCCGATCTCCACGACATCGCCGGGCTGGATCGGACGCTCGAACATCAGGATCAGGCCTGACACGAAGTTGTTCACCACGCCCTGCAGGCCAAAGCCGATGCCCACGCCCAAGGCGCCGAACACGATGGTGAGCTGGCTGGTCTGGAAACCCGCTGCCGACAGCGCGATGCCCAATCCCAGCAGCAGCACCAGGTAGTACGACAGCGAGGCGATGCTGTTGCCGACGCCGCGCGGCAGCGACATGCGGGTCAGAACCTCGTCGTGCAGGATAAGACGCACCGCGCGCGCGGCCCAGAAGGCAATCACGACCGAGATCGCGAAGACCAGGATGTTGCCCAGGCTGATCGAGACCTCGCCGACTTCCAGCGTATAGGACAGCACCTGCGTCACGAAGGCGTAGGTGGCGCGCAGGACGCGGAAGCGGTCCATGGTGTAGACCGCCCAGCCCACGACCGCGGCGGCGCTGAAAAGCCGGATCAGCAGCAGCACCAGCGGCGGCGCGTGTTCGCGCGCAAGCCGGAAGCGCGAAATGCCCTGGCGGGCCAGCAGAAGCTGCAGCAGCGTGATGATGACGGTCACGCCCGCGTACAGCACCAGCCCGAAGTAGCCGCTGCCGATGATGCCGCTGGTCAGCATCTCGGACAGCGACACATTGCCGATGAGGTTCGCGCCCAGCGACACGCACAGCAGTCCCGCTGCGCACCAGGCGACGGCGCGCAAGGCGCGCACCAGCCGCTCGGAGCCGGGCGGATAGGTCTGGCGCCGTCCGCGCGCCAGGAGCCACAAAATGGCCGTCAGGGCCGCCACCGCCGCGGCCACGGTCGACAGCCGATAGAAGAGGGTGTTGGCCAGGAACAGGAAGCCCAGCCGCTCGGCAAGGAAGAGCACGGTGATGACGCGCGGCCAATGGTCCAGATGCCGGCGGCTGGCGGGCGGAAGCAGGCGCAGCACCGGCACCGCCGCCAGCACCAGGGCGATCTGCTGCACCATCAACGGCGCGTCCGGCTCCAGGGCCAGCACGCCCATCATCGACAGCAGGACCCACGTGGAGATGGGCCGCCCGAGCACACCGGCGGCGGTTTCGCTCATGACGCCGGTGCGGATGGCGTTGCGGCTCTTTCTGGCCAGCCAGATCAGCAGCGGCAGCAGCAGCAGTTGCAACGTGTGCAGCGCGCGCTGATTGCTGGCGCCGGCGGCGCCATAGTCGCGCGCGAAGCGGACCTCGATGTCCAGACCCTGGCGCAGAAGGGTCATGGTGTCCTGGTCGGATTTTCCGGACCAGTCCAACGCCCAGAGCGGCGGCGAATCCACCCGCAATAGCCGCGCGTCGACGTAGCTGATCGCCTCCATCACCTGACGCTGGCCTGCCTTGATCTGTTCCTCGATCGCATTGGCCCGCTGTTCCAGTTCAACCTGGCGCGACAGCGGCACGGACAGCGCCTGGCTGGCCGCCAGCAATTGCGCGATCACCACGTCGACGCGGTCGGCCAATGCCGCCGGCAGCCCCGCCGCGCCCGGCGCATCCTTGATCGCCTGCCAGGCCGTGCGCCTACGCAGCAGCTCGGCCGCGTCGCTGGCGTACCAGGCCGTCGCCTGCCGCATGTCGGCCCGCCAGCGCGCCAGCCGCCGCACGTCGAAAAGCCAGTGCCGCTCCAGGCTTTCCAGCCGCATGATGGGAAAGTTGCGCAGCTGGGCCGGCTGGAATTCGTAGAGCTTTTCGTCGGCGGACTTGGCGATGGCATCGAGCGGCGGCATCAACGCGGTCAGCGGATCTGCCGTCGCCGCGCGCTGCAACACGCCCTCGGCGTACCGCAAATCCGTGTCCGCCCGCAGCGGAATCTCGGCCATCTGGATCGCGGCAGGCGGCGCGGCGGGCGCGGGCGTTTCCGCCGCAAGCGCCACGCGCGCCCATCCCAGGACCAGGCCAGACAGCCAGAAGAGGATTCGTGCGCGGGCGCGCATGGTGCGACTCCGTGGTGGGGGACGGACGTGCGGTTACTTGGCATCGACTGCGAAACGGCGGCATGTCACGATATCGCGAAATGCGGCGGGCCAGAAGGGCTGTTGCGGGAAGGGTTGTTCGCAAGCGTGCGGAAGGCTCCAATTTGGAAACCGCCTCTGGCGCTGAGCGCCGTATATAGCAGTTGCAAAAAACTGGTTCATGGGTGATATTCGCTATTCGCGAATAGCGAATATGCTCATGGACCTGAAGCCTCAAGACCTCCTGGTACTGCTCAAGGCTGCTGCCCACCCGCCGCAGCACTGGACCTACGCTGCGCTGGGTTCGGCGCTGCACATGAGCGCCTCGGAGGCTCACGCAAGCGTCAAGCGGGCTGTCGCGGCAGGGTTGGCGGTGGCGCCGGCACGCGGCAAATGGCGGCCGGTAAGAGCGAATATTCTGGAGTTTGTCGTCCACGGCGTGCGATATGTCTGGCCAGCGACACCGGGGCCGGTCAAGCGTGGCATTCCAACTGCTTTCGGCACCGAGCCGCTAGCTAGCCGCTTGAACGCCGCGCCGGGGGAGGCCCCCGTCTGGGCGCATCCCACGGGCGCCGCCAAGGGACCAACGCTTTCGCCGCTGTATCGCACGGCGCCGCAGGCCGCGCTTGCGGACCCGGCCTTGCACCGCATGCTGGCGTTGGTGGATGCCTTGCGCACAGGCAGAGCCCGTGAGCGCGACCTCGCTACCCAGCTTTTGGAGACCGAACTGATGCACGCCGATGCAGGAGTCCTCGATGCGAATGGATGACCCCAACTTGCCCTATTTACGCAGCATCGCCAGGGCGCTGGGTGAATTGCGGGAACAAGTTGTATTTGTCGGGGGCGCTGTGGCGGGCCTGCTGATCACGGACCCTTTGGCCGACCCCGTACGCGCGACGCGCGACGTGGACGCCGTGCTGGAGGCCAATCGTGCCGCTTTTCATAGGTTCGAAGAAGCCGTTGCGGCGCGTGGGTTTGCGCGCGATGTCAGCAGTGATGTCATTTGCCGCTGGGTGCACAAAGAATCCGGCGTGCTTTTCGATCTCATGCCCGTTCAGCCGGAGATCTTAGGCTTTTCCAATCGATGGTATTCCTACGCCGTCGAGACGGCTGGCGACATGGAGCTGGAATCTGGGGTGACGATCAAGCTGATTAGCGCCGTCGCGTTTGTCTCCACAAAATTGGAGGCGTTTGCTGGCCGGGGAGGTGGCGACTTCATGAACAGCCACGACTTGGAAGATGTATTGAACATCGTGGACGGTCGAGAAGAATTGGCCGCAGAACTTGCCGATTCGCCTGCCGCGTTGCGCCAGGCCGTGGGGTCCGCCATCGACAAACTCATCGAAAATCCCGATTTTGCGAATGTGCTTCCAGGCCTGCTTGCAGAGCCCGAGCGTGCCGACCTGATCATGGGACGGCTGAAAATGCTGAGGAGCTTAGATACCCGGGGGGCTTAGTGTGGGGGGCGACCGAGCGAGCAGTCTATTTGCTTGGCGCGGCGTGTGCTGCCTTTGGATTGCGAGCGACGCGTGGGTTAATGCCTATTCATAGCCGTAAAAGGCATCTCGGAATTCTCCCGCCTCGACTTCGGCGACTTCTGGGCGCTCCTTGAACCAGCGGACGACAGATTGCCGCTGTGCTTCAGTTGGAGATCCCACCGAAGTGAGCACCATGCCATCGATCCTGCCTCGACCGACGTAACCGGCAAAGTAGAGATCGCAGCTTTCGATCCACGCGATGAACGCATCGAGCAGCGCATCGCCATCATCGATGTCGCTAACGAGCGACCCGCGAACTTCGAAAAGACAGTCTTGGAATTCACCGACGTGCAACTTCTTGCGCTGGCGACGGTTGAGCCGGCGCAAGCGGCCATTTACCGGGGCAATCGATCGATATTTACGCACGGAGACCTCGCGGGCGTTGAAGACGGGGAGATGCGATGGAATTTGTACGCCGCGGTGCACGACCGCGATGTCGGCGTGGCACTCTCGCCCGCTAGCTATCGGGCAAGCAGCAGCCCGAGCTGGGGATACGATCCCCGGCATGGCGAAGATCTGAATTTTTGGTGGCCTGGGGCTCTATCGAAAGATGCCTTAGAACCCGCATGAACACTAGGTTTGCCTATACACATTTCCCAATGTACTGGAAACCTTACTGTTATGAAGATCGTAACCCCTCTTTCGGACGCTGTCATCCGAAGCGTCAAGCCTGGAGATCCCCGCAAGCGCCTGTCCGACGGCGACGGCCTGTACCTGTTGCCATTTTGCAACAGCGGGTCCCACGGCTGGAGGCTGGACTACACATTCAAGGGTGTCCGAAAGACCATTTCGCTCGGAACCTACCCCAAGGTCAGCCTGAAAACCGCCCGAGATCTGGCAAAAAAAGCGCGGACTGACTTGGTCATGGGCTTCGACCCAAGCGCACTTCGTAAGCGTGAGAAGGTCGA
>NZ_JAGXJZ010000130.1:0-667 GCF_019091095.1 Achromobacter sp. GbtcB20
CGTCGACCGCGTGTTCACGGTCTCGGGCCAGGGCACGGTGGTCACCGGCACCGCGCTGGCGGGCCGCGTGGCCGTCGGCGACCTGCTGCAACTGGCGCCCGGCGGCCAGCAGGCGCGGGTGCGCGCCATCCACGCCCAGGGCCGCGCGGCCGACACCGGCCAGGCCGGCGAGCGCCTGGCGCTGAACCTGGCCGGCGTGGCGAAGGACGACGTCGAACGCGGCAGCTGGGTGGTCGCGCCGGACATCGGCGAGTGCTCGGAGCGCGTCGACGCCGTCCTGTCGCTGCTGCCGGACGCGCCGGCGCTGGCTTCCTGGGCGCCGCTGCACGTGCACATCGGCGCGGCCCACCATACGGCCCACCTGGTGCCGCTCGAAGGCGAACAGCTGGCGCCGGGCAGCCGCGCGCGGGTGCAACTGGTGTTCGACGCGCCCCTGCACGCGATGCCGGGCGACCGCTTCGTGGTGCGCAACGCCCAGGCCACCCAGACCATCGGCGGCGGCGTCGTGCTCGACCCCTTCGGGCCGGCGCGCAAGCGCAGGAGCCCCGCGCGCCTGGCCTGGCTCGACGCGCTGGCGGCGTGGCTGGAGATCGGCGACGCCGCGCGCCTGGTGGACGCCAGCCTGGCGGGCTTGGCCGTCTCGTCCCTGGTGCGCCTGAGCGGCCTC
>NZ_JAGXJZ010000131.1:0-667 GCF_019091095.1 Achromobacter sp. GbtcB20
GGGTGGCAGGCGATGAACATCAGGCGCAGCAGGTCGTCGCCGAGGTCGTTGCGGGCGTCGTCCAGGCTGTCGACAAAATCGGGCACGTAATGGGCCTCCTGCGCTTCCAGGTCGAGCCCGATCGCGCGCAGCTTTTCCTGGAACAGCTTGTCGCGGCGAAGGCGGTCGAGCGCGGCGTTCTTCGCCGTGCGCATCAGCCAGGCGCCGGGATTGTCGGGAATGCCGGACGCCGGCCAGGTTTCCAGGGCGGCGACCAGGGCGTCGCCGGCCAGTTCCTCGGCCAGGCCGACGTCGCGCACCAGGCGCGCGACGCCGGCCACGATCTTTGCCGATTCGATGCGCCAGACCGCGCCGATCGCCCTGTCGACGTCCTGGCGCATCAGGCCTGGGGCGGGACCGCGTTCGGGTCCATGTACATCAGCTCCCAGACGTGGCCGTCGAGGTCCTCGAAGCCGTGGTAGACCATGAAACCGTAATCCTTGCGCTCGTTCGGCGCCCGGCCGCCGGCGGCAACGGCCTTGGCCACCAGGGCGTCGACTTCCTCGCGGCTCTCGCAGGACAGGCAGGTCAGCACCTCGGTGCTGGTCCTGGCGTCGGCCACCGGCTTCTGCGTAAAAGTCTGGAAGTAGCTTTCCTGCAGGAGCATCGCGTAGATGTGCTCGCCGAT
>NZ_JAGXJZ010000132.1:0-667 GCF_019091095.1 Achromobacter sp. GbtcB20
GATGCCACGCCGTATCAGGGCCATGCGCACCGCTTCCGCCCGCTGCATGGCCAGCTTGTGATTGTAGGCGGGCTTGCCGACATTGTCCGTGTGGCCCTCGATCACGACCACCTGTTCCGGATTGTTGCGCAAGTTGACCGCCAGCGCGTTGATCGCGTCGTTGGCGCTGGGCGGCAGCTTGGCGGAGCCGGAGCGGAAGGCCGTGAGCGCTTCCTGCATCAGTTCCCGCGTCGGCCTGCCGCGCCGCTCGGCGGCCGCCATCGCCGCCGCCTTGTCGCGCTCGACCGCCGCCAGCTTCACGGTTTCCTCCGCCGCGCGTGCGTTCGCAAGATGTTCCGCGGTCGCCGCGCGCCGCTGGGCGATGTAGGCCAGGTGGGTGGCGGCCTTCACGTCATGGTGCTTGCTCCAGGCCTGCCTGGCCTGGTCCAGCGAACCGTTGGCGCGGTCGAGTTCCGTGCCGGCGTACTGGGTGACGTGGGGATCGGCGCCCGCCCGTTCGACCACCTGCGTGGCGTTCCCGATGGCGGTCTCGGCGGCCGCGACCTCGGATGCCGGCGGCTTGCTGGCGCAGCCCGCCGCGATCATGGCGACAAGCAGCGCGCCGCTGCTGGATCGGATCATGTTCTTCATCTTTCACCTCGACTGGTTCTGCCGTATGCGCTTGAGT
>NZ_JAGXJZ010000133.1:0-665 GCF_019091095.1 Achromobacter sp. GbtcB20
TCGGCCGCGACATCGGTCTTGACCACTTGGGCGCCATCGACCATGACCTTGCCCCCGTTCGTCTTGATCTTGAGCATACCACCCTCGTCCGTCTTGACCTCGCCCGGCTTCACGTCGGCCGCCATGACCTTGCCCGGCACCACGTGGTAGGTCAGGACCTTGGCGAGCGCCGCCTTGTCTTTCAGCAGCGCATCGAGCTTGGCCTTCGGCACCTTGGCGAAGGCTGCGTCGCTCGGGGCGAACACCGTGAACGGGCCCGGGCCCTTGAGGGTCTCGGTCAGGCCGGCCGCCTCGACGGCCTTGACCAGGGTGTCGAACGAACCGGCCGACTTGGCGGTGTCGACGATATCGGCGGCCTGGGCGGCGCCGAAGGCGAACAGGAATGCGGTTCCGAGCAAGAGCTTTTTCATCGAAAATTCCTTATCAAAGGTGAGGGAAAGGGCGGGCATCGGCCCCGCGTACCGCGTGGCGCCGGACGAGCGCCTGTCCGCGCCGGCGGCCCTGGCGGGGCCGATGCCCATGCTGTGTACATGTTGATGTTGTCAATGTAGTCCGCAGGCGGCGTGTTGTCTATGGTTTGAACAGGTGTAGAATGAATAAGATGGTTCAATATCGGGTCATGTCCTTGGAAATCTTGGGACGCAATCTTTGGGGCGAATCTGATG
>NZ_JAGXJZ010000134.1:0-665 GCF_019091095.1 Achromobacter sp. GbtcB20
GGGGGTCGGGCCAGGAAGACATCGCCTACCGCCTCGCCAACGCCGGCTACGGCGTGGTGCTGTCGAACGCGGCCAACCTCTACTTCGACCTCGCCTGCGCCAAGGACCCGGAGGAGCCGGGCTATTACTGGGCCGGTTTCGTCGGCATGCGCCAGGCCTTCGCCTTCTGCCCGCTGGACCAGGGCGCCGTGCCCGCCTTCGACGCCATGGGCCGCGCGGTGCCGGCGGCGCTGCTGGCGCGCCTGGAAAAACTCGAGGGCGGGCGTATCGCCGGCCTGCAGGGCCAGCTCTGGGGAGAGAACGCGCACTCGCGCGCCCGCATCGAATACCTGGTGGCGCCGCGCCTGCTGGCGCTGGCCGAGCGGGCCTGGAGCCCGGACCCCGGCTGGCGCCTGATCGCCGACCCGCTTGTGCGCGCGCGCCGCATCGACGCCGACTGGAACGAGTTCGCCAACCGCCTGGGCCAGCGCGCGCTGCCGCGCCTGGACCGCGCGCCGCTGGCCTATGGCTACCGCCTGCCGCCGCCAGGCGTGGAGCTGCGCGAGGGCGAGATCCGCGCCAGCGTCGCCTTGCCCGGCCTGGCGCTGCGCTATGCCTTCGACGGCGGCGAGCCGGACGCCGACAGTCCGCGCTACACCGGGCCGCTGCCGGTTCCCCCGGGCGCC
>NZ_JAGXJZ010000135.1:0-665 GCF_019091095.1 Achromobacter sp. GbtcB20
CCTCCTGCACCCAGCGTACCACTTTCTCGTGCGCGACGGCCGGGTCCTGCCCCACCAGCGGCTGCTCGGCGATCAGCATGCCGGCCGCCTTCCACAGTTCGAGACGGATGCCGACGTTGGTGAACTTGTCGACGCCGCTGTGCCACTTGCGCACGTCGTCGATCCCCTGCTGGACGCGCAGCTGCATCTCGGTGGCCGGCACGAAATAGAGCACGGCCGCCAGCGCCACGCCGGCGCCGAGCAGGAGCCGCACGTTGCGGCTGCGCGCCAGGTGGCCGTGGCGCATGCACACGATGGCCGCCAGCGCCAGCGCGATCCAGCCGCCCCGGGTGCCGGTCATCACCAACGCCAGGATGCCGGCCAGGCCACCGATCAGCGGCCACAGCACCGAACGCCCGGCGCGCCGGGATTCGAGCGCCGCCACCACCGCCACCAAGCTCAGGGTCAGGGCGATGTCGCCGAAGGTAATCGCATTCATGAAGCCGCCCGGGCGCTCCATCTCCAGCACGATGCGCTGGTGGCCGATGAAGAACATGGCGCCGATGGCGCCCAGGATCGCCCCCCACCACAGCGCCTGGCGCGGCGGACGCGCAAGCAGCACCGCCATCGTGGCGGTGACGGCGCAGAACATGCGCAGCGGCTTTCCCAGCGTGTTCAGGGGCTGC
>NZ_JAGXJZ010000136.1:0-664 GCF_019091095.1 Achromobacter sp. GbtcB20
GCGCGACGCAGGCGTCGGTGCCTCCAAGCAAGGAGCACCAGTCGTCGCGCGTGCGGGTGGCGAAGAGAAGCGCGAATTTTTCCTTCAGTTGCGGCCACCGCGACCGGCTCCACTGCTGCGTGAACTCCGGATCGCTCGCGCCCGTCAATTCCAGCAGCTGCGCATAGAACTGCGGCTCGATCGCGCCCACCGACAGGTATTTGCCGTCGCGGCAGGCATAGGTGTCGTAGAACGGCGCGCCGCCGTCGAGCATGTTGGCTTCGCGCTCGTCGCGCCAGGAACCGAAGGCGCGCAGGCCGTACATCATGGAGCCCAGCAGGGCCGAGCCGTCGGTCATGGCGGCGTCGACCACCTGGCCCTTGCCGGAAGTGCGCGCTTCCAGCGCCGCGCAGACCACGCCGAAGGCGAGCATCATGGCGCCGCCGCCGAAGTCGCCGACCAGGTTCAGGGGTGGGCTGGGCGGAGCATCCGCGCGGCCCATGGCGTGCAGCATGCCGGACAGGGCGATGTAGTTCAGGTCGTGGCCGGCGGCCTGCGCCAGCGGACCGGCCTGGCCCCAGCCGGTGATGCGGCCGTAGACGAGTGTCGGGTTGCGTTCCAGGCAGGCGTCGGGACCGAGGCCGAGGCGCTCCATCACGCCGGGGCGGAAGCCTTCGATCAGGAT
>NZ_JAGXJZ010000137.1:0-660 GCF_019091095.1 Achromobacter sp. GbtcB20
GGTAACAGGGTCGCCGTTACCCTGCGCCGGGACGGCGACGGGTACGGCGACGGCTTCCTTCGAACCACGCGTGAGCCTGTCGAAGTCGTGCTTCAGGCGCTCGAGCGGGAATTCGGCGAACAGGCTTGATCCACGCTGGGCCAGCTGGGCCAGGCTTGGTTCGGTGAGCAGCGCCAGCAGCAGGTCGCCGCTGCGGATCATGTTCGGCTGGCCGTTGCCGAGCGAGGCGATCAGCCAGGCATGCTCGAACAGCAGCGGCAGGTGCTTCGAGAACACCGGGGTGCGCGCGCTGCCGGTGGCGAAGCGCGCGACCTCGCGCCGCAGGTCGTCCTCCAGCGCCGAGAGACTGATGTCGCAAGCGCGCGCGGCCACCACGACATCGCAGTCTGGCTGCTCCAGCAGGGCCAGGAACACGTGCTCGATGTCGACTTCGTACTGGCCCAGCCCGACGCAGATGTTGGCGGCGCGCGTGGCCGCGGTGCGCGAGGCGTCGTTCAGTTTGCCGATCAGGGTCTTGAGGTTGATGTCCATTCGTGTCGCATCCTTTGTGTCGGTAGATGGCGCTAGCGCTTGCCGTCCGGCCCGCGCGGGCGCGCCGCGCGCCCCACCGCCTAGTGCAGCGACGAGGGCTGGAGCACGGCGCTGAAATTGACCGTGCCG
>NZ_JAGXJZ010000138.1:0-660 GCF_019091095.1 Achromobacter sp. GbtcB20
TCCGACCACCTGATCGCGCCGCTGTTCCAGCTTCTCGGCCTTGGCCTCGTCCTCGGCGTCGCAGGCTTCTTCCAGTTCGGCGTCGATCTTTTCGAGGCGGGTTTCCAGCGAGGCGATGCGGCGGGCCTCGCGGGGGGTCGGCTCGCGGCGGTGGCGCGGGGCGTTCTGGAACGCCTGCCGTTCCTCGTAGGCCAGATGCGGCACGGCCTCCACCCATGCCCAGCCCTCGGCGCGCACGTCCTCGGCCAGCGTTGCCAGCTTGTCGCGCACGAGCGTTTCCAGCACTGCGGTATCGGTGAGGTAGGTTCCGGCATCGCCTCCCGCGAACAGGTCGGGGCGGATGCCGCCGCCTGCCTGCCGGTAGGCGTCCAGCCCGACGAAGCGCACCAGCGCGTGCGCGGCGTCGATTTCGCGCTCGGTCAGGCGCGCGCGCAGCTTGGACGGGCTGCGCTGCCATTCCGGCGCACCATAGAACGTGGCTTCCTGCGCGGCGTGGTCGTCGGCGAAGGGACACAGCAAGTCCGCCCCCTCACGCCACCCACGCACGCCGGTTTTCGGCAAGCGGAGCGCGCTGGCACGGAGCAGCGAGCCGGGCCGGAGGCGCCAGCGATGGAAGCCCGACAGGGGCGAGACTCGCGCAGCGAGGCTCAATGCGCAGCA
>NZ_JAGXJZ010000139.1:0-655 GCF_019091095.1 Achromobacter sp. GbtcB20
GGCCTGGTGCTGTTCGGCGCCGAGGGCTCGCGCACCACGCCGTTCTGGACGGAAGTGTTCAATGTCGGCACCGTGACGATCTCGGGCCAGAGCGTGGTCGTGATCGCGGCGGCGCTGCTGCTGATCGGTGCGCTCTGGCTGTATTTCGACCGCACCCTGTCGGGCAAGGCCCTGCGCGCCACGGCCGTCAACCGGCGCGGCGCGCGCCTGGTCGGCATCGGCACGGTCCAGGCCGGGCGCCTGGCCTTCCTGCTGGCCTCGATCATCGGCACCCTGTGCGGCGTCCTGATCGCGCCGATCACCACGATCTACTACGACAGCGGCTTCCTGATGGGGCTGAAGGGCTTCGTCGGCGCCATCATCGGCGGCCTGGCGAGCTATCCGCTGGCCGCCGGCGGCGCGCTGCTGGTCGGGCTGCTGGAAGCCTATTCCTCGTTCTACGCCAGCGCGTTGAAGGAAGTGATCGTGTTCACCCTGATCATTCCGGTGCTGCTGTGGCGCTCGATCGTTCATCCGCAGGTCGAGGAGGAAGAAGCATGACGCGCCGTTCGCTGCTCATCTTCGGGCTGGCCGCGCTGGCCTTCGGCCTGCTGCCGCTGCCGCCCTACTGGATCACCCTCGGCAACTACATCGGGCTGTATGCGATCGTCGCCCT
>NZ_JAGXJZ010000014.1:0-152447 GCF_019091095.1 Achromobacter sp. GbtcB20
TCCTCCTGTCGTGTGGTCGATACGATATGCCCGAGCGCCGCAAGTCGCGGGCCTGACCGAACCGCGCCAATTGGCGGTGCCGCGAGCTGTTCACGCACGCGGCGCTCCGCCAGTCATTTTTTCCGGTCGTGTAGAAATCCCCTCACCCCGCGTGCATCACGAGGCGGGCGTCACGCAGCGCAATCGCTTTGCAATCAGTAGGCCGCGCACGTGTGCGATGGGAACATTAGTTGCGGACGTCGAGGTGTCACAGCGACACAGTTATCGGATTCTGGTTGGGGAGCCCGATGGCTGGCACGGCCTCGCCACGTCGCTGTGGCCTTGCGTTTTGTTTGAACCGTGAGTCTTTGCCCCGCATTGCGGGGCACTTTTTTGCGGATCGACAGGCAGGTCTTACGGCGATGTAACACAGAAACGCGAAGTTACACGCCCTTCGTTGCGCGAGCGTTTTGCGCTGGGCAAACTAGGCGCTCGCATCTTTTGGGAGAGTTGCCATGCAAGTGGATATCCAGAAGCTGGGAGCAGACGCCGCGCGCCAGGGGTTGACCCTTTTGGATTGCCCCTACCTTCGCACCGCAGCCATGCCTGCGCACACCGGCGAATCCGTCAATGAATGGCGCAGCCGCGTCGAGATGTGGAAAGCCGGCTGGAAAGACGGCGTCAAATCTCGGGCAGTGAGCCGCGCCCCTTCGTCCCCCTTCATGAGCACGCGCAGGTAGTACCCGCCTGCTGTGCATGTCCCGCCGGGCCCTGGACCTCGTCCAGGGCCCGAATTGCTTGGGGCCCTGGCAGCCTGGCCAGCCAACTACTGGTCGGTCCCTCAAACCATGCCGAGGTTGGTCGGGAATTATTGCACTTTGTTGCACCCTGGCGGAGGCAGTTTTTGGAAAATCCCGTGGCAGCACGATTCTCATACATCACACTCTCTGGAGCGCACGATGAATACTGAACAAGGTATTTGCGTAGATGGATTCAAAGTCCACTGCGACGTCATTGAGTTGCCCAGCGGCAAGTACCGGTTGGACGTCACGACCCGGCGTGACGGCGACCTTGAGGACCAGCAAGCAGTCTGGCCCATTCCGAGCGGCAAGCTGTTTTCGGCTCAGCATGAAGCCGAGCGGCACGCGAAGTGGATTCTCAAGGGCATCCGGCGCGTCGACCCTAGCGGCACGCCGCAGTTCTGCCTGACCTGACGCGCGCCGCGCGCGGTCCGCTTGAGCGCCTTCGGGCGCTCTTTTCATGGGACGTACCGGCCGCCCGGGCACGCGCATTGCTAGGGCTCGACGGCCACACCCGGCCGGCAGCCCCCGGTGAACAAAGCTCCGGTCTTCACCCTGAGGAGCATCCATGGATCGGCCATGCCACGGCTCACAACCGGATTCAACGTTGACGGCCTCTGCGCTTGCACGTCTTACGGCAGCGCGCGGCCTCTTTTCGGGAACGTATTAAGTGCCCCGCCAGACCTCCCCAGCCGGCCAGGCGCTGCCGGACCCGCGGACCTCGATGCTGAGGGGGCTGATGGGAACGGCTCTGCTCATCGTGTGCGGGCTGGGCGTGTTCGCGTTATGGCGATACCTGGACGCCGGCCATCCCGCAGTTGGCGCCGCCTTGTTGGGCGGCTTGCTCGCTGCGGGCGCTACCGCGCTGGGCGCGTTGCCCGTCGCGTTCTCGCAACGCGTGCCCGAGCGGGTGCAGGACACCCTGCTGGGATTCGGCGCGGGCATCATGCTGGCCGCCTGCGCGTTCTCGTTGATCATTCCGGGCCTGGACGCGGCCCGGCAACTCGGCAGCGGCCCCTGGGCCGCGGGACTGACCATAGCCGGCGCCATCCTGCTCGGCGCACTGGCGCTGCTGCTCTTGGACCGCGTGCTGCCCCACGAGCATTTCATCAAGGGCAAGGAGGGCAAGCCCGCACGCAACCTGCGCCGCACCTGGCTGTTTGTCTTCGCCATCACGCTGCACAACTTTCCGGAAGGCCTGGCGATCGGCGTCGGCTACGCCGGCGCCGATCCCGTGCAGGCGGGTTCGCTCGCCATGGGCATTTCAATCCAGGACGTTCCCGAGGGGCTGGTGGTGGCCATTGCCCTGCTCGCCGCGGGCTATCGGCGCGCATTCGCCGTTGGCTTCGGGATGGCATCGGGGCTGGTGGAACCGCTGGGCGCCGTGCTTGGCGCGGCCGTCGTCGGCTGGTCGGCCTCGCTCTTGCCTTGGGGATTGGGCTTTGCGGCTGGCGCCATGCTGTTCGTCATCAGCCACGAAATCATCCCCGAGACCCATCGAAAAGGCCACGAGGTTCCCGCGACCTGCGGCCTCATGCTGGGATTCGTGCTCATGATGCTGCTGGACACGGCGCTGCAATGACGTCGCCGGGCGTTGCGGCGTAACCGGTATGGGCGAATCCCCCTCCGCCGTTGGATGTCGGCCGCGTTGACGACGCCCATCCGATTTCAGTAATGTAAATCGGTGAGCCTGCCGGCTCACTTTTTCGCTGTAAGCCATTCCATCTGCAAGCCAACCCCAGGAGCTCGAACATGAAGAAGCACCTACTGATGATTGGTCTCATTGGCTCGCTGACCTTTTCGGTCACCGGCCAGGCAGCTGATGCGAAAAAGCCTCTCGGCATGTGGCAATGCCAGGACTTCCTCGACGTCCAAGAGAGCTTTCGTCCCGTCGTCGTCAGCTATGCAGAAGCGCTGAACAACAAAGGCAAGCCCGAAGAGGCTGTGGTCGACGTAGAGGGCATCAGCACCCGCACGCCGATGCTGGTCAAGCAGTGCAACGAAAACCCCAAGCTCATGCTGCGCGACGCCTTGGCGGGTCTGAAAAAGTAAATGTCTCGACGCCCCTGAGGCTCAGGCTTCGGGGGCCTGCCTCGGCTTCCCAAGCACACGAGGAACAACATTTGCTGCGGTCGGCGCTCCGTGCATGGGAGGCCCCGTAATGAATTCATGGATATTTGGAGATTGGCTCAACGCGCACCCGATGGCGCTTTGGATCATCGCACTCGGCGTGGGCGCGGTGCTTTTCATGGTGCTTGCGACCGTGCTGAAGGTCGTGCGCGCGCGGCTGGAGGCGCGCGCGCAATTGCCTGGCCATGGTTTCGCCAGCGCCATGTCGCAGATACTGCGGCGGACCAACTGGGTCGTGCTCGCGCTGCTGTGCCTGATGGCCGGCATCGACGTCAGCGATGCGCCCCTGCCCTGGAGCGGCGCCACCATCAGCCATCTGTGGTTCGTGCTGCTGGCGTTGCAGGGCGCCTTGTGGCTGGAGCGCGCCGTGGACGTGCTGGTGCGCCGCGCGGTGCTAGCACGTGGCGACGCCAGCCGCGTGACCGCCACCCTGCTCGGCCTGCTGCTACGCACCTTCGTCTGGGCCGTGGCGCTGCTGGCCATGCTGGACAACCTGGGTGTGAACATCACGGCGCTGGTCGCCAGCCTGGGCATCGGCGGGGTCGCCGTGGCCCTCGCCGTGCAGACCATCCTGAGCGACCTCTTCGCCTCCATTTCCATCGGCCTGGACAAGCCGTTTGAAGTGGGCGACTTCATCGTGTTCGGGGCAGTGGCCGGCAGCATCGAGCACATCGGCCTGAAGACCACGCGCATCCGCAGCCTGGGCGGCGAACAGATCGTGTGCTCGAATACCGAACTGCTCAAGCAGACGATCCAGAACTACAAGCGCATGCAGCAACGGCGCATCGTCTTCTCGGTACGCATCAGCTATAAGACCGACGTCGAACGTGCCGCGGCAGTGCCCGGCATCCTGCGCGACCGGATCAACGAGCAGAGCGACGTGCGATTCGACCGCGCCCACCTGGCGCGATTTGGCGACAGCGCGCTGGAGTACGAGGCCGTCTACCACTTGATGAGCGCGGATTACAACCGCTACATGGATACGCAGCAGTCGATCAACCTGGGCATCATGCGCTCGCTCGAGGCGGCAGGCATCGCGCTGGCGCTGCCCGAACGCATCGTCCACGTCAGCGCCGCCGAGGGCGAGTCCGAGGCGGAGCCCGTGATGGCCTCCGAGCGTGGGTAAGCGCGGGACGCGCGAGGGCAGGCACGGCACTTGCCGCCCAGGGACGTTTTCAAGGAGAGCACCATGAACGCACCCCCTTCGCGCAGCCTCGATGCACCCGGCGCCCGCGATCCGCGGCACGCAGGCGCGAACGCGGATGGCAATCCCGCCCCGGAACCGTCAACCGAAGACCAGGTGGACATCGCGGACCGTGTCCAGAAGGGCCTGGGCAAGGCCAATGATCGCGAACGCGCACGCGAGGGCGAGTCCGTCGGCAAAGCGCCCGCCATCGATGGCAATCCCGCTCCGGAAGCGGACACCGACGGCGGGGTGTTCAAGCCCGCTGACGACACCCCTGCCGTGCTGCCCAAGAAATCTGGTCCGAAGGCATAGCCCTTACCATCCGAGAAGCGGCGCAGCCATGACCGGGCGAGCGCTTGCACCTGGCCCGCCCGCTACAACCCCAGCGACAGCAGCATCAGAAACGCCCCAAACAGCACAAAGTGCGTCAGGCCCTCGATGGCGTTCGTCTGCCCGTCGTTCAGGTTGATGGCCGCGACAACCAGCGTGACCAGCATCATCAGCGTCTGCAGCGGCGTCATCGCCATGTTGATCCGCTGACCGGTGATCAAGGCCATCGCCTCCATCGCCGGCACGGTCAGGATCACCGTGGACAGGGACGCGCCCAGTGCAATATTGACCACCGACTGCATGCGATTGGCCAACGCCGCGCGAAACGCCGTCAACATCTCGGGCGCCGCCGAGATGCCCGCCACAACCAGCGCGATCAGACCGACGGGCACGTCCATCCCTTTCAGGCCGCGGTTCAGCGCGTGCGACATCAGTTCGGCCAGCGCGCCCACCGCCACAATGCCCACCGCCATCACGACTGCCGACTGGCGCCAATTTGGCTGCGCGCCCGCCGGCGCGGGCTTGCGCGTCTTCTTGTCCGGATAGCTGTAGCTGAAAAAATAGCTGTGGGGCCCGGTCTGCATGCGCACGAACACGCCGTACATCAGCAGCATCGACACCACCGTGAAAGCGCTGTAGGCCCGCCAGCTTGGCTGCGGAACGAACTCGGGGATGATCATCGACACCGTGACGGCGGTCAGGATCATCACGCTGTACGTGCGCGCCGAATCGTCGTTGTAGGCTTGCTCGCCGTGCTTGAAGCCGCCGATCAGCGCGGCCACGCCAAGGATCCCGTTGATGTCCAGCATCACGGCCGAATAGATGCTGTCGCGCACCAGCGTCGGCGAGCCCGCCTTGGCCGACACGATCACCAGCACGATCACTTCGACCAGCACGGCCGACAAGGTCAGGATCATGCTGCCGTAGGGGTCGCCCAGCTTCTGCGCGATTCGTTCCGCATGGCGCGCAACACTGAGCGACGCGGCAAGAATCGCGGCGATCAGCACGACCGTTTCAACAAGGCTGCCGGCCTGGCCTAGCCCTTCCAGATGCGGCTCAACAAAGAGCCCCGCGACCGCGAGCCCGCAGGCCAGCAGCAGGAACATTTCAGACTGCAGTAGAGATTTCATTGCAATGTGACGGGGCGAAAGACACCGTGAGCCTAGCACGTGCCATGCCGCGTGGCGGGCGAGCGCTCGGGCATGAAGCTTGCTGTCGGGTTTTACGTCACGCAGGTCCGAGCGTGTAGGAATGGAGCGCCATGCCAAAGAGAAGTGCAGCAAAGCGGCGAGCAAAGTGCGAGCCAAAATCCCGGCCCGGGAAGGCCGGAAAAGTGAACCCGATCTCCCACTTTTTTGACCGCTTCGCATCGCAAGTCACGAAGCGAGCGGGATCGCCTGTCGCGTTCGGCATCGCGCTGATCGCGGTGGTCGTGTGGGCGTTCTCAGGCCCCGCCTTCGGCTTTTCCGAGACATGGCAGCTTGTCATCAACACCGGCACCACCATCATCACGTTTCTCATGGTCTTCCTGATTCAGCAAAGCCAGAACAAGGACAGCGAGGCGCTGCACCTGAAGCTGGACGAACTGCTGATTGCGGTGAAGGGCGCCGACGAGCAACTGGTCGACGCTGAACGACTGGACGAGGAAAAGCTGCTTGCCTTGGCGTCCGCCCTGACAAGCCGGGCGCGGAAACAGCATCGGCAACGCGCGCGCAGTCGCCGCCGGCAGTGAAGGGGCGCGGGTCCGTGGGCGCTCTTGGACCGGCCATGATCCGCCCGTGCATTGGACCCGCGTGGGTCCACCCGTGCAGCAGGCGCGTTCGCGCCTCGCGTTTGCCTTTGCGCTATGGAATCGATGAAACGTCACGGCCCGCCGGCGCGGCCGGCACGGGAGGGGTCTGCCGGGTTCGCGGAATGGGCGGAATGGTCTGCATGACTTGAGACTCCTGAACGAGCTGGGCGCGCTGACCTTGCTGCACACGCAATTTGCGCAGCCGCGCCACTTGAAGATCCAGTTGCGCCCGAAGCCGCTCGATCTCCGCGTCGTCGGCCGACCTGGCGGCAGCGGCGCGCACGTCCGCCATCATCTTCTCCAACCGGGCCAGTTCCGGATCCGACATCGGATCGCTGACGCGCCGCACCTGCATGCGGCCTATCAGTTCGGCAACCCGGTCGCGCATGGCCACCGCTGCCATGGCGCGCAGCGGCTGGCGCAAAAAGCGCGGCCATCCCAGCGTCGCACCGGCGGCCAGCGCGGCCGTCCGGGCCCACGCCCCGGCCGCTCTGTTGAGCGGTAAGCGTCGCGGCATGGGAACATCGAGCGCCTGGCGGTCGCGCTCCATCTTGGCCAGCAGGGCCTCTTTATCAGCCAGTGTGGTCGTCTTGGGCATAATGGCTCCGTGCAGCAGCGGTATCCAGGCGCACCTGATGACTCAGTTCCGCGAAGGGCGACGCTTTCGGCGCGCTCCGTGTCGAAATCGTCAGCGAAATCAGCGTGATCAGCAGCCAGGCGCCGGCCACCAGCCACGCGGCCAGCTTGCGATGCTCGGTGTCCCAGAAGCTCACAATCGCGGCCACCGAGATAAAGCCCAGCGTGCCCAACCCGCAAAACACAAGGGCCACGCTGCTGATGACGGTAGCAACCAGCGCCGACCGGTACAGGGATAACTCGATCCCCACCAACTCCACATAGTCCCCCGACCGTTCGGCGGCAAAAGCCGCGATGCGGCGCAATCTACGCAATCGTTCTGCAATCATGGCGTCTCCTTGGCGCGTGGCTGTCAAGCCTGGCGGTCAAGGCTCGCGCAGCAATTGCCATTCCCGCGCCAGGACCGCTACGTCCGCCCCGACGCGCGCGCGCCGGTCAACCGGATCAACAGGCCGGCCAGTTGCTCTAGCCGGTAAGGCTTGGGCAGAAGCGGAATGCCTTCCTGCCCGGCCTTTTTCACTTCCTCGCCCATGAACCCGGTCATTAGCGCCACCGGCAGTCCCGGGTTCCGGATACGCACTTCCCGAGCCAATTGGATGCCGTTCTTACCGCCCGGCATCATGGCATCCGTCAACATGACGTCAACACGGCCATCGCCGTTCAGCACTTCCAACGCCTCGGCGGCACTGGAAGCGGGCGTGACCGCATAACCCAACTCTTGCAGCATGCTGGCCGTCAACGCGGCCACTTCGGCGTCATCTTCAACCAGCAAGACATTCAGCGTCGAGGCGCGTTCCCGAACCGCACGCACATCGGCCGGGCGGCCGCGCGTGGCGGCCTGCTTTGCGGACCGGGGCAGACACACCGAAACGGTGGTGCCCATGTCCGGCTGTGTGGAAAGCTCGATGGCGCCGCCCGACTGCTTGGCAAATCCATACGCTTGCGGCAGCCCCAGGCCCGATCCCTTGCCAACATCCTTGGTGGTGAAGAATGGCTCGAACACGCGCGCCGCCACCTCTTCGGACATGCCCGTGCCGGTATCCGTCACGCGCAATGCAACGTGGTCGACCGTCAACTCGCCCTGCCCCGGCGCGGCCACGTTCTCGGTCCGGATTTCGATCACGCCGCCGTTGGGCATGGCATCGCGCGCGTTGACCGCCAAATTCAGGATGACGAGTTCAAGCTCGCCCGGATCGACCTCCACCGGCCACAGGCCGTCGGCCAACGCCAGCGAAACGACAATGTCGCCACGCAGGCTGCGCTCCAGCATGTCGAGCATGTCGCGAACGACCGTGTTCAAGTCCACTACCTGCGGACGCAAGGCCTGGCGGCGGGCAAACGTCAGCAACTGCCGCGACAACGAGGCGCCCCGGTCCACCGCCTGCCGCATCGACGCATACAGGCGGGTACGCCGCGCATCGTCGATGGGACGCTGCAGCATTTGCAGCCCCCCCGAAATGACCATCAGCAGGTTATTGAAATCGTGGGCCACGCCCCCCGTCAGTTGTCCCAGCGCCTCAAGCTTCTGGGCCTGGCGCAGCGACTCTTCAATCCGGCTGCGCTCGAGCATCTGTTGCTGAAGTTCGGCATTGGCCATTTCCAGCTCCCGGGTCCGGCTTGCCACCATGGACTCGAGCGCCTGGGCCGCCTGCTTCTCGGCCCACAACAGAGAACGGATCTCATACTGGCGCATCCTTGCGCGCGCCGCCGTCTGCACCATCGTGGTCAGGGCAAGGCTTTGGGTCGGCCGCTCCAGCAGCGACACATTGCCCAGCAGCTCCGTCATCTTCTTGCGCCACCGCACGACGGGTCCGCTCTGCGACTTACCGGTCAGCACGACAAACGGCAGTCCGGACCAGGCCGGCTGCGCCTTCAGCCATTCGCTCACCAAGTCCAGATTCTTGCCGAACAGCCCTTCCTCGGTAATGCAAGCCGTCAGGGCGCCGGTTTCCGCCTGCATCAGCAGGTCTTGCGCATCCTTGCACACGTATGTAGAGAAGCCGGCGCGCTGCAGCAGCCGCGCGCCGGCCGTGCCATCGCGACCGATCGGGGCATACACCAGAACACGCGCTTCGGCATCCTCAGGACGAAGCATCGGGTACGCTCAATAGTCGCAGGTCTTCACCCGTGTACTGCGGGGTGCCCGAAAACAGTCCATGAAAGGCGGTCAAGGGCGGCCCCAGGGTCAGACCTGCCGACGACATGGTGAATTCGCGCATCACGTGTTCGTGCGCGCCGCTGCGTTTCTTGACGACCGAAATCGCACGACGCACGCGTCCGCCGTATTCGAAGTAACGCAACATGATTACCGTATCGCTGAGATAACTGATGTCCAGCGGCGTTTCCATCGGGCCCACCAGCCCATGCTCGGCAAGCACCATCACGGTCGTCACCCCCTGCTGGCCAAGGTAACTGAGAAGTTCGTGCATCTGCAGAATCAGAAACCGTCCGTCGGGCATGGCATTCATATACCCGTTCAGGCTGTCGAAAACCACGATGCGCGCCCCGCCCTGCTCGACAGCGCGCCGCACCAACGCCGTAAATTCGCCAGGGGACATTTCGGCCGGATCGATTTGCTTGAAGTTCAGCAATCCGGCATCCAGCGCGGTATCCAGTTCCATCCCCAGCGCGCGGGAACGCGCAAAAAATGTGGCCCGGGATTCGTCAAACGCAAAAATTGCAGCATGCTCGCCTCGCTGCGTTGCAGATGCCGCGTAGGTGGCAGCCAACGAGGACTTGCCCACGCCGGCCGCGCCAATCAGCAGGGCGTTGGTGCCACGGTCCAGGCCACCGCCCAACAGGCTGTCCAGCTCCGCGTTGCCGCTGGGGGTGGGCGTCGGATGAAACTCCTTGTGATGCTCGGCCGCGACGAGCCGCGGATAGACCTCCAACCCGCCCCGCTTGATCGTGAAGTCGTGATAACCGCCCCGAAAGTCCACGCCGCGCATTTTGAGAATGCGCAGCCGCCGCCGCTGGGCACCGAAATCCACGGCCATCTGCTCAAGGGCGATGACGCCGTGCGAGATGGAGTGCAACTGCAGGTCGTCCTCTTTGGCCGCCTGGTCGTCCAACAGAATCACGGTGCATTGGCGATTCGCGAAAAAGTGCTTCAATGCCAGGATCTGGCGGCGATAGCGCAGCGAGCCCTGCGCCAGCAGTCGAAGTTCAGAGAGGCTGTCAACGACGACCCGCGACGGATTCAGCGATTCCACCTTGTCCAAAATGAGCCGCGTGGTTTCGGTCAGCTCCATCTCGGCGGGGTGCAAGACAGTGAGCTCCCGCTCGGGGTCCAGCACGTCTTCCGACACGATCTCCAGGATCTCGACGCCATCCAACGACCATCCATGACGGTGCGCGACGAGGTTGAGCTCAGCCGGACTTTCCGACAACGCGACATACAGCGCGCGCTCGCCCTGGCGGACACCCTCCAGCAGAAACTGCATGCCCATGGTGGTCTTGCCAGCGCCTGGACGCCCTTCGCAGAGATACATCCTGTTGGGATCCAAACCGCCGCCCAGAATATCGTCAATCCCGGAATTACCGGTCGAAATGCGGGGTTCAGGCTTGAAAGCCGCAGTCTGTTCTTCAATCGATGCGCTCATGGCTTTCCCGTAAATACGAGTTAAGCACCAAGCATATCCCCATCGGCAAATGGGATCAGCCGCTCAGACGGAAAGAGATGTTACGTCCTGAATCGCTGCGCTGGAGCACAGGGGGGGTTGTGCAATAAAAGGAAAACCCGGGGTGCAGCACCACAGGGCGCGAGTCCAATACGTCCCCAAAAAATAAAAACCCGCCTTCCAGAATGCGGAAGGCGGGTTTTTTATTTTTACTTAATACTTCGATTTACTCGAACGAAATCTGAAGCTGGGGATTGATCTTCCATTCGAATCGGGCGCTTGCCTCGCCGCCGCCGGCGTCTTGGGCCAGCACCACGTAACGGCCCTCTTGCGGCGTGGGCGGTACCAGACCGCGCAGCGTGCCGGTGGCCTCGTCAAACTTCAGGCCTTCGGGAAGTCGGGCAGGCGTCGTGCCGTCCTTGTCGAAGAGCGCGTAGCGCACCGCGCCGCTACCGCCCGTGGCGTTCACCACCGGCAATGCCGTCGGCATCGTGGCGCCGGCCGTAAGTTCGATCGGGTTGGTCGAGATTTCGAGCGCGGGCGCCAGGTTGAAGTCGACCGGAATGGAAACGCGGGCGCCGCCTTCGTCGCTGATGGTGGCGGTAAGACCTGCCATTTTTTCCAGAGACTTGGGCACCGCGCCACTGACACGGCCGCTGCCGTCGAGCACCAAGCCGGACGGGATACGCATGGCGCTACCATCAGCGTTTGAATAGGACACGGCGTAGTTGCCGGTGCCGCCGCTGACGTTGATGAATTTGACGGGGCTCTTGATCCGGCCGCCCGCCGTCGCTTGAATGGAACCGCCTTCGACATTCAAAGGCGGGTTGATAGTCAGTTGCACCGCCCGGCTGGCCTTGCCGCCACCGCTATCTTCGACCTGGATCAGGTAGGTCAGCGTCTTGGGGCTGGCGACGGAGGGCGCGGCGCCCGAGAGCGAGCCGTCGGATCCGAACACCAGGCCGGCGGGCAGTTCGGCGGGCTTGCCGCTGGTGTCGAGCAACCGGAAGTTCAAGGTGCCGGTTCCGCCGGAGGTACGCACACGGATCAACTGGGAATTAAGCGTTGCGCCCGACGTGATGGACAGCCCCTTGTCGGGAGCAATGGCCGTGCCGCGGGACCGGGCAATTTCCTGACTGCCCGTGGACGTCGGGGAGGCGGCAGGCGTGCCCTTGACGGGCGCGGCGCGTTGCGAGATTTTGCCCACGGGCGGTTTGAAGTCTTCGGCAGCGATGGCTTGGCCTGGCTTGACTGCGATCAGTCCAACAGCGACTCCCAAGCACGCGAATCGGGAGATTATTTTTTTATTCATAACAGTCCTTGTGACTCAATCAACGATGCGCTCTGCGCGTTAAATATCACTCAACAGGCCGAGCGTAAAAACGCTCGGCCTGCGAGACCCAATAACCGCGTGCGCCTCAGACAAACTTGACGCTCCGCCATGTCTCTTTGCATTTACATCGCAGAACCGCGCAAGGCTGCAGGCCACGATCAGCACTGACGTATCGGAAGACTGGGCGAGACATTATTTCAAGAACAAGAGGCTGGAATGGAGAGTAAAACTACCCTTTTGCCAGCACATAATCGGATTGCCCCTCGCTCGAGCGCCAGTCAGTGCCGGGCTTTATCAGACCGATGAACAGCCGGGCCAACGCAAGCGAAGAATTGATATTCAGCTTGGAATAAACACGCGCCTTGTGGTTGTCCACGGTTCGCACGGAGATATGCAGATGTTCCGCGATTTCCTTGCTGGAATGCCCCGCAATCACGCCTTGGACGATCACAAGCTCACGTTGCGTCAGCAGCGCCTTTCGCGCTTCTTCCTGCTCCGCCCGCACGCGATTCAGATGCGCGCGGCGGCTCAGGCGCAGCGCAAAGTGAATGGCATGGGATAGACGGCTGGAATTGAGCGGCTTGGCAAAGAAGTCCACCGCACCGCGCCGCATGGCCTCGACGGCGTCGCCGAATTCAGGCTCGGACTTGATGAAGATCATCGGCAGGGCGGCGTTTGCCTGGGCCAAATCGCGATCGACAGCCCTATCTGCGGTCAATTTTCCAAAGTCCATGATCAGGCAGTCGCACTCGCCCTCGGAATAAATGGACAGGAAATCACGCACTGTCCGGCTCTGTATGACGTCGATGGAAAAATTGGCCAGAATCCGTCGAACGGCCCATTCCGATGACTCGTCTTCGTCGACGATGTAGGCCTTGGCGCCGATGGGAAATGGGTCCGCGTGGGCCGCCCGCACCGCCACCCCGCGCGGCGCATGGAACGCGTCATGGATAAACCGAGGGTGATACTGCCCCCAGTGCAGCGACTGTTCGGAATACGGCATCGTCTGTTATGGCAAGAACGCAAAATCGCGCATCCCGGCAATCTGGGCAGCACTGCGCGCAAGTGACGAAGTATAGGAACGCGTCCACAAGCATTCCCATCAGAAATCTTCGATTCTTTGGGCCATCCGTCTCGCAGGCGCCTCGCGTGGCCACGGCATTCACTGCTGCCGGCGTTTTCATGATGGAAGTCAACATCGACGCTGGCCTAATCCGCAATTCTGTCCGGATGGTCGTCATGCCGGATAAATCGTGCGAAACGAGCCTCGCGCCCACGCTCGCCGGTGAAGCGCGACTCAACGATGCGGTGAGCGTGGGAGACACAAATGGCCCGCAGACTCAAGTCGTTCATCCTGGCCGCCGTGTTGTTGGCGCCCCTGCTCGCGTTCGGGGCCGCTGGCGACGAGGCGCGTTCCACGGCCCCTGCCCTTGAATTGACGCTGGAGACAGCCCCCGTCGAGATCGACGGCCAGGTTCTGTTCACGGTTCGTGGGTTGTCATCGTTTCCGGCCGAGAAACGGGCGCGATCCATTGGGCGAAGAATCGAGGAAGCGGCCGCCGATGCCGCCTTCGCGAGCGCCGGGCTGAAAGTGGACACCATCGAAGCCGGCTCGGTCATCCTGGCAGGCAAGACGGCATTGATGGTCGTCACGGATGCGGACGCCCAGCTCGAGCAAACCACGCGCGAGAACCTCGCGGCCTTGCACCTGGCGCGCATTCGCCAGGCCATCGATGAATACCGGCTGACCCGCAGCACGGACTACCTGATCAAGGCGGCGCTTCATGCTGCCGGGGCCACCATCCTGCTGGCGGCCGGCATTGCGGTCTTGCTTCTGCTCAACCGCTGGCTGGACAAGGCCGTCTCCAGGGTTCTGAAGCGTCGCGTTCACGACGTGGACATCCAGTCGTTCGAGGTCGTGCGGTCAGACACGATCTGGAAAGCGTTGCATGGCGTAATCCTGGCGGTCGGGATCATGACCATCGTCGTGTCGATCTACGTATACCTGCAATATGTGCTTGCGCGCTTTCCCTGGACCCGTTCCGTCTCGAACGACTTGTTCGACCTGTCGACCCGTGCTGCCCGCAGACTTGGGAAGTCCACCGCCGAGATCATTCCCGACGTCCTGATTCTGACCATCATCTATTTCCTGACCCGCTTTACGCTAGCCCGGGCCCGGAAATTCTTCGCCGCCGTGGAACAAAAGCGCGTGGTCTTCACGCAGTTCGAACCGGATTGGGCCATGCCGACCTACAAGCTGCTCCGGGTGCTGATCCTGGCGTTTGCAATTGTCGTTGCATACCCCTACATTCCGGGCTCCGAAACCGCAGCCTTCAAGGGCATCTCGATCTTCATCGGGCTCGTGCTGTCGCTAGGCTCTTCAACGGCAATATCCAACCTTATCGCGGGCTATCTGATGACCTACCGGCGGGTTTTCAAGGTTGGGGGTCGGGTGAAGGTGGGCGATGTCGTCGGCGAAGTTGTGGCCGTCCGCCTTCAGGTGACGCATTTGCGCACGAATAAAAACGAAGAGGTGACCATACCGAACTCCCAGATTCTGAACAGCGACGTCACGAATTACAGTTCCCTTGCCGGCACCAGAGGTTTGATTCTTCACACCACGGTCGGGATTGGCTACGAGGTGCCGTGGCGGCAGGTCGAGGCGATGATGACCATCACGTCGTCTGGCGAAGTCGTTGTATAGACTTCCTTCAGCGTCGCATCATATTTCTTGCCGGCAAAAGCGAAAGGGGCAATCAGTGCCCCCGTGCTGATGCCGGTCACAAGCTTGAACTCCGGCCGAGTGCCTGTTTCCGTCCATGCGTTCAACAATCCCGCCGCGAACGCCCCGTTGTCGCCCCCACCAGAAATCGCAAGGAATGCCGCGGGTCCCAGCTTGCCCGAATATCCATGCCTGGCACGATAATCCTGTTCCCTTTTCAACGACTCGTAGGCCGCCTGAATGATTTTCGGCGAGTCGGCCACAACCAGATAGCGCACACCAGGCATTCCTGGAACTTCAACCTGATCGACCAAGCCGTGCGGCACCGCCTTCAGCCTGGCGGGCGTCGCGGTACATCCTTGAAGAAACAGCCCGGCCGCCATGATCAGGGCAAGGCCGAACGCAGCGACAATGTGCCGCCTTCCAGCAAAAAGCGTCTTGAACAGCGTCGCGAAGAATCTGCTCATGCTCTATTTCCTTCGGCGCCTCAACTACGCGCGCGCAGTGCCACGGCAATCGACTCAAGTGCGAATCCGATGTTTGGAAGGACCTTGCCCACCATGCCGCTGTTCATGTTCAGGATCTTGACCCGGCCGCGCACGGCCTTGTCGAAGTCCTGCACGATCAGCCGGGTGTCATCCACGAAGGCTCGAACTCCGCCGGCCTCCGCCAGGCGGTTCCCCTCCAAGCACGATGCCCCGTTGCTGCGGGATTTCCTGAGCGTCTACGAGCACCTGGACATGACGGTCGAAGCGCCGCGCGAGATCGGCGTGCGGCTGGCCCACATGATCTCCCGCATCCGGCCGGAGCTGGACATCTACCTGCTGACCGACCGAAACGTGGAACAACTGGCGGGCGACCCCAGCGCCTCGGCGATCCGCCGCGTCTTCTATGAGGTCGAAGAGCCCATGGAGGTGCACCTGAACATTCTGGAGGGCGTGCGCGATCGGCAATCCACGCCTCACTTCGACAATCTCAAGCAGTATGCCGCCAAGCCAATCAGCACCTTTCATGCGCTGCCCATCGCGCGGGGCAAGTCGATCATCAAGTCCAACTGGATTCGCGAGTTCGGCGAATTCTACGGGTTGAACCTCTTCCTGGCCGAGACGTCCGCCACGACAGGGGGCCTGGACAGCATGCTGGAGCCCACGGGCAACATCAAGGTCGCCCAGGAGAAGTTCGCGCGCGCAGTCGGCGCGGACCACGTGTTCTTTGTGACCAATGGCACGTCAACGTCGAACAAGATGGTTTACCAGGCGGTGACCAAACCGGGAGACATCGTGATCGTGGACCGCAACTGCCACAAGTGTCACCACTACGGGATGGTGCTGTCGGGCGCGCAGCCGCTCTATGTGGAAGCCTTTCCGATGACGGAGTATTCGATGTATGGCGCGGTTCCGCTGCGCACGGTCAAAGAGGCGCTGCTGGCGCTGAAGTCGGCGGGGCGGCTGGACAAGGTGGCCATGGTCACGCTGACCAATTGCACCTTCGACGGGCACATCTACAACACCCAGCGCGTCATGGCCGAGTGCCTGGCCATCAAGCCCGACCTGATATTCCTGTGGGACGAGGCGTGGTTCGGGTTTGCACGCTGGTCGCCATTCTTGCGCATGCGCACGGCGATGGGCGCCGCAGCCGCGCTGCAGGCATGGCGGGACGCCCCCAAGGCGCTCGAGGCCTGGCAGGCACAGTGCCGCGAACTTGGCGAGGATCTGGACCCCCAGGATCCGCGGCTGCTGGATCGCGTCCTGGTTCCCGATCCGCGCGCCATGCGCGTACGCGTCTATGAGACGGATTCGGTGCACAAATCGATGTCGAGCCTAAGACAGGGATCGATCATCGCCGTGCGCGATGAAGATTACGAGCACCATGTCTCGGCATTCCACGAAGCGGTGTTCATCCATGCATCGACCTCGCCCAATGCGCAGATCATTGCCTCGCTGGATGTGGCGCGCCGTCAGATGGAGCTGGAGGGCTACGAGCTGGTCATGCGCGCCATCGAGGTCGCCCTGGCCATCCGCCGCGAGGTCGCGAATCATCCTCTGATTTCGCGGTACTTCAGCGTGCTGGGGGCCGACAAGATGATCCCCGAGGAATTTCGCGCATCGGGCTTTGCCGACTATCTGGCGCCTGGCATGAACTGGCTGACGGCCGTGAAGTCGTTCAAGGAAGACGAGTTCTGCCTGGACCCGACCCGGCTGACGCTGGTGTGCGGCACGGCGGGATACGACGGCACCACGTTCAAGAACCTGCTGGCGTCCCGCTACAACACACGTACGCGACGGTGATGCTGATGGCTGGGATGACGCCGGCCTTCTGCGCGAAGCAGTTAGGACACAGCGTGGAGATGTTCTTGAAAACCTATTCCAAATGGCTGGACGGTGATCAGAATGAATTGGAGATGAGACGCTTGGAGACGGCGATTTCTCCCCAGAATCTCCCCGAGAAAACAAAACAGGCGCCTAAGCGCCTGTAATGTATGGGGAATTCTTGGGGTGGCTGATGGGACTCGAACCCACGACAACCGGAATCACAATCCGGGACTCTACCAACTGAGCTACAGCCACCACTGGTACTGCTAAGCACTGCTGAACTTCTACAGCGCTTTCGCCGCAAACTTCTCTGAAACCTGTTTCGAAAGAAGCTCAACAACGAAGAGGCCGAATTCTAGCACGTTTTTTTAAAGCGTGTGAAATCACTCCCAAGCCGCACGTTTGCCACCCGCGGCTGCCTTGCTATCCTTGCGCTTGGTTAACCAATGGAGGCCGCGTCTCAAGCCCTCGCCATGGATCGCATACACGCATTTTTGATCGAATATTGGCCTCATATTGCCTTTGCCATCAGCATCGTGGCGGGCACGGGCGCGGCGGTGCATGCCGCGATGACAAAGCAGGATGTGCGGGCGGCCATCGGGTGGGTGGGGGTGGCGATGTTCTCGCCGATCCTTGGGGCGCTCTTCTATTTCGTCGCCGGGATCAACCGTATCCGCAAGACGCGGGTGTCGCAGCAGCGCGACGACGCCATGCTGGAAGATGCCGAGCAGGTCGAGACTGCACCGGTCGATGTGGTGGCGATCTCGGGCGAGCAGTTCGCGTCGCTGAAGGTGCTGGGTGACCGGGTCAGCCGGTTTCAGCTGCTGGCCGGCAACGAGGTCCGGCCGCTGGCCGGTGGCGACGAGACGTATCCGGCCATGCTGCAGGCCATTCGCGAGGCCCGTCACACGGTGGCGATGCAGAGCTATATCTTCGACAACGATCCGATCGGGCGGGAAGTGGCCGAGGCGCTGATCGAGGCGCAGGCGCGGGGCGTGCAGGTGCGGGTGCTGATCGACGCGGTGGGGTCCAAGTACTCCCGTCCGCCGATCGTGCGCATGCTGGCGCGGGCGGGCGTGCCGGTGGCGCGGTTCATGACCAATCCGATGGGAGTGCTGCGCATGCCCTATGCCAATCTTCGCAGCCACCGCAAGGTGCTGGTGGTGGACGGCCGGGTGGGCTTTACGGGCGGCATGAACGTGCGGGCGGCGTTTGTCAGCGCGCTGGCGGGCGACGCCACCAACCACGATACGCATTTCCGCGTGGAAGGACCGATCGTGACGCAACTGATGTCGGTGTTTGCGCATGACTGGAATTTCACGACGCACGAGTCGCTGCCCGCCAAGCCGTGGTTCGATCCCGACTTCATGCCGCCGTCGGGCCGCGTGCCGATCCGCTGCGTGCCGTCAGGGCCCGACCGCGCGTTGGGCAGCACGCACAACATGCTGCTGGGCGCCCTGGCCGTGGCGCGGCATCACGTGCGGATCCAGTCGCCGTACTTCCTGCCGGACCAGACGCTGATCGGGGCGTTGGCCACGGCGGCGCGCCGCGGGATCATTGTGGACATCGTGATCCCGGGCAAGAACAACCTGCGCCTGGTCGATTACGCGATGACGGCGCAGCTGGACCAGGTGGTGCGCACGGGCTGCCGCGTCTGGCGCTCGAGCGGCGCGTTCGACCACTCAAAGCTGATGACGGTGGACGGGGCCTGGACGTATGCCGGCTCGTCGAATCTGGATCCGCGCAGCCTGCGGTTGAATTTCGAGCTGGACACCGAGATCTACGACCGCGACGTGGCGCGGTGGCTCGATGCGCGCTTCGATGCGTTGGTCGCCAACGCGCACCGCGTGACGCTCGAGGACCTGCTGCAGGCGCCCTTTGCCAAGCGCCTGCGAAACAAGGTGATCTGGCTGGCCACGCCTTATCTGTAGCGCCCCCCTGCCCCCGCGTTGATCATCCGCATGATCACGCACACAGCTCGCCGTGGCTAGCCGTCCGAGGCGGGCACGGCGGCGTGGCGGACCGCGAACACGGCGCTGGCCTTGAGCATGGCGCGGCCATCCACCTGCAGGCGGCAGGTCGCATAGATCAGGCGCTTGCCCTGCTTGTCGATCTGCACGTGCGCCTCAAGCCAGTCACCCGGGTTGACGGCATTCAGGAATTCAACGGACATCTGCGCCGTGACGACAGAGACGTGGGCGTCTTCCGAGATGACAAGCCCCAGCGCGCTGTCGGCAAACGTTGCCAGGAATCCCCCGTGCGCCATGCCGTGCATGTTGCCGTGCGCCGTGGTGACACGCAGCCCCAGCACGTTGTCGGCCTTGCGGCGGTAGAACGGGCCAAGATCGTTCAGATGGCGCATGAACTGGCTGCTGGGATACCAGGGCGTGAAACCGGCGGGGATGGAGTCTGTCATGGCTGCCGCTGCAAGAGTCCCGATGGACGATCCCCGAAAGTATTGCAGACGCGCCCGCCCCGGCATAGCGCGGTGATCGGCGCGCGGACGCCCGGCGAGCGGCCGCGAGTGCGCGTTGGCCCCGCTTGCGGCTTCTGCGGGTAAGATTTACGGCACAACAATCACCCTACATGGCAGGAGCAGTGGAAGATGGCAAAAGTCGGCATGGTTGGAATCGGCCTCATGGGCCACGGTATTGCAAGCAACCTGGTCAAGCACGGTCACGCGCTGACCGTGCTTGAGCATCCGGGCAATCAGCCCCTGGACTCGCTCAAGGCTGCTGGTGCGGTCAGCGTGGCCAGCGGCGCCGAGCTTGCCGCACAGTCGGATGTGATCATCCTGTGCGTGACCGGCAGCCCGCAGGTCGAAGCCGTGCTGCTGTCGCCGGGCGGCGTGCTCGAGGGACTGCGTCCGGGCACCGTCATCATCGACTGCTCGACCGCCATCCCCTCGTCCACCGTGAAGGTCGCCCAGGCGGTCACCGAGAGCGGCGGGCGCTTCCTGGACGCGCCCATGACGCGCACGCCCAAGGAAGCCGCCGAAGGCCGGCTGAACCTGCTGGTGGGCGGCGATGCCGCGCTGTTCGAGGAATGCAAGCCGCTGCTGGCCTGCTTTGCCGAAAACATCACCCATGCCGGGCCGGTGGGCGCGGGCCACCGGATGAAGCTGCTGCACAACTATGTGTCGCTGGGCGTGGTGGCACTGCTGTCCGAAGCCGCGGCGTGCGCGCTGCGCTCGGACATCGACCCGGCCGTCTTCACCGAGGTCCTGGCAAAGGGCGGCGGCGGCGGCGTGGCGCTGGAACGCATCAAGCCGTATCTGCTGGAACAGGATCCGTCGTCGCTGCGCTTTTTCATGTCGAATGCGCAGAAGGACCTTTCGTACTACAACACCATGGCCGCCGAAGCCGGCGCAGTGCGCGAGATCGGCGCCGCCGTGCAGCACACGTTCGACCAGGCCGTCACGCAAGGCGGCGGCGAACGTTATGTGCCCGAACTGGTGTCGCTGCTGAAAGACCGCTAGCCGTCCCGCACGCCGGGGATGCGCCGCATCCCTGGCCGGTTGCCGCGGCGCGGCAGGTTCAGCGTCCGGCAGCGGCCGCCACGGGCGGCGCCCGCAGGATGCCGCGCGGCGGCAGGCGCAGCGAAATCAGCGCCGCCAGCAACAGCAGCACCCCGGCCGACCCGAACGCGACCCAGTGGGTGCCGAAGGTTTCGAAGGCCCAGCCGCCCAGCCACGAGCTGATCATGCCGCCCACCTGGTGGCCCAGATACGTCAGCCCATACAGCACGCCGACCAGCCGGATGCCGTACACGTCGGCCAGAATGGCCGAGGACAGCGCGATGCTGCCGGCCCAGACGATGCCGCCGATGGTCGCGGCCAGATACAGCTCCCAATGCGCGCCCACCATGACGAGCGCAAAGAATCCCAGGCCTCGCACCAGATAAATGGTGGCGAGAATGTTGCGGCGTTCGACCTGATCGGACATGCGGCCCAGCACCAGCGTGCTGAAGATGGCAACCAGGCCGATCAGACCGATGCCCAGCGAGCTGGTGGTGGGGTCAAAGCCGTGATCCATCAGCATGGGCATGCCATGCGTGCCCAGCAGGTTCATGCTGAAGCCGCAGGCAAACAGACCCAGCGCGACCTGCCAGAACGGCAAGGTGCGCAGCGCCTCGCCCAGCCGCGGCGCGGGCGTCTTGGCGGCCGGCTTGGCCGAACTGGATTTCTCGATGATCTGATGCGGCAGCAGGTCGGTGTGCTCGGGCGCCTCGTCGCGCATCACGAAAAGCGCAATGGGGATGGTCAGCACGGCAAACAGCACGGCAAAGCCCAGCAGCGTTTCCTGCCAGCCCACCGCGGAAATGGCGTAGGTGAGTGTCGGTGTCATCAGCGCGATGCCGGCCATCGAGCCCGTGGACAGGAAGAAGAGCGCCATGCCACGCTGGCGCGTGAACCAGCGGCTGATCACCGGCGTTAGCGCGACGGGGCTGGTGAAGGCAAGGCCGATGGACAGCGCGACACCGAAGGCAAGCAGGAATTCGAGGGGGCTGCGCGCGAAGACGGTCCAGATGGAGGCGGCGACGACGATGGCCGTGCCGGTCAGGAGCACGAAGCGCGTGCCGCGGATGCTGACCAGATAGCCGGCGAGCGGCATGCCCAGGCCATAGCACAGCATGCCGATGGCCACGATGCCCGACAGCAGGCTACGCGAAAAACCCAAGCCTTCGGCCATGGGCAGAAAGAACGGCCCGATCCCCATGCGCAGGCCGACCGTAAACAGCGTGAGTACCGTGGCGGCGCCAACGATGTTCCAGCCGAAATACCAGCCGCCCGACTCTTGCTTGTCCAATTCCTCTTCTCCTCGGTGTCTTTTTTATGGCCGGTTGCGCGCCAGGACTTGCAGACACCGAGGGCAGGCACGGAGGGGGCTCCGCTGTCGACAGGGGGTGGGAAGGACCAGGCGTGATGCGGCTTGCTTGCGCCGGCGGACGTGCGCCGCCGGACGCGTCACATATTACTCCTGGCTATATGCGAGCGGGACGGGGAAATGGAAATCCTGTCCGGTGAGCGGTCAGCGGATTGAAGCCGTTTGGCGGGTGCGGATGGCGCCGTGGCGGCCGGGTGTCGGACAACTGCCGCGGCGGCGCGGATCAGCCCGCCTGCTCAAGGAACGCCTGCAGCGCCGGAACGGTGTTCAGGACGTGCTGGCGCATGGCGGCCTCGCAGCGTGCCGCGTCGCGGGTTTGCAGGGCGTCGATCAATTCCTGATGCGATTCGCGTACGCGCAGCACGCGGCCGGGTTGGGCGGCCCACAGGCGCATGTAGGGTTCGACGACAGAGTGCAGTTCCGAGATCTGGTTCAACAGGCGCGGCTGCTTGCAGAAGCTGCACAGGTACTCGTGGAATTCGCGGTGGGCGGCGGTCCAGTCCAGGTCTTCGTTCGCGCCCTGGTCCAGCTGCGCCAGCATGTTGACCAGCCGGCGAATGTGTTCGGGCCCCATGTTGGCCACGGCGTTGCGCGTCGCCAGCCCTTCCAGCACCGAGCGCATTTCAAAGACCTCCAGCATTTCCTGCTGGTTCAGGCCGCGCACCACGGCGCCGCGGTTGGCGCGGATCTCGACCAGGCCCTCCGAGGCCAGGCGGCGCAGGGCGCCGCGCACCGGCATGCGGCTGGTGCCGATTTCAGCCGCCACGACGTCCGGCACCAGCCGCTGGCCGGGCGCATAGTGGCCCAGGCGGATTTCACGCTGCAAATGCAGGTACGCCTCGTCTTCGGCGCTGATGGCTGTCTTCTGGAATTGCAGCACTTTCGTCCCCGGGCTTGGAAAGCCGCCATGATAGATAACGGCGAAAATAACACAAACTGGATCCAATGATCCATGAATACAAATCCTAATGGCCGGATGCGCGCCGCTTGCGTTTAATCCAGGGCAGGACGCGGCATGCCGCGCCCGCTCGGTCGGAAGGGGCAAGAGACCCGCCCGGCCCATACGCTTTCCATAACGCGATCAAGGGGAATCCATGAAATTTCGTCTCATCCGGGCGCTGGCAGGCGCTGCCGCCGTGGCCTTCGCGGCGCAGGCCGGCGCGCAAGCCACGGACTGGCCGCAACATCCCGTGCGCATCGTCGTGCCCTTCCAGGCCGGTTCCGCCACGGACCTGATCTCGCGCCAGCTGGGCGCGGCGCTGTCCGCCGAACTGGGTCAGCCCTTCGTCATCGAAGCCCGTCCCGGCGCCGCGGCCGCCATCGGCAGCGCATCGGTCGCGCGGTCCGCGGCGGACGGCTACACGCTGCTGATGGGCGGCCCGGCCGCCGTCGTCACCAACCGCTTCCTGCAAAAGCGCCTGGCCTACGATCCTGACGCGTTCGAGTTGGTCTCGATGGTGGCCTACACCCCGAACATCCTGCTGGCCAACCCCAAGCAACCCTTCAAGACGCTGCCCGAAATGGTCGCCTATGCGCGCGCCAACCCTGGCAAGCTGACCTATGCCTCGTTCGGCACGGGCACGACCTCGCACATGGCGGGCGAAATGCTCAAATCGGTCGCCGGCATCGACATCCTGCACGTGCCGTACAAGGGCGCAGGCGAAGCCATCCCCGCCCTGCTGAGCGGCCAGGTGTCGATGTACTTCGACACCATCATGACCGGCCTGCCCCAGGCCAAGAGCGGCGCGCTGCTGGCGCTGGGCATGTCCAACTCGCAGCGCTCGGCGCTGGCGCCGGACATTCCCACGATCGCCGAGCAAGGTTTTTCGGGCTACGACATCGCGCCGTGGTACGGCCTTGTCGCGCCGCAGGGCACGCCCGCACCGATCCTCGACAAGCTCAACCGCGCCGTCAACAAAGTGCTCGCCGATCCCGCATTGCGCGGTAAGCTCGCCGAAGCCGGCGCCGAGCCGCGTGGCGGCAGCCGCGAGGAATTCGCCGCCTTCATCAAGGCCGAGATTCCGCGCACCAAGCAGCTGATCGACCAGGCCGGCATCACCCCGCAGTAATTTTTCCAACGAGTTCCAGCATCCATGTCCTCCCCCTTCGATTGGTCTTTTCCGTACGCTTCCCGAAAAATGCCGGTCCTGGCCGCCAACGCGGTCGCGACCAGCCAGCCACTGGCTGCGCAGGCGGGACTACGCATGCTGCTGGCCGGTGGCAATGCCGTTGACAGCGCCATTGCCACCGCGATCGCCCTGACCGTCGTCGAACCCGTGATGAACGGGATCGGCGGCGACATGTTCGCCCTGGTCTGGCACGACGGCCAGCTCCACGGCTTGAATTCCAGCGGCTGCGCGCCGGCCGCGTGGACACCCGAATACTTCAACGGCCGCGACGCGATGCCGGGCACCGGCTGGGGCACGGTCACCGTGCCGGGCCAGGTCGCCGGCTGGAAGGTCTTGTCCGACCGCTTCGGCAAGCTGCCTTTCGCCAAGCTGTTCGAACCGGCGATCGCCTACGCCGAAGAGGGCTTCGCGGTGTCGCCGACCATTGCGCGCCAATGGGCCAACCAGGCGCCCAAGCTTGCCGCCGAACCCGGCTTTGCCGACGCCTTCCTGCCGCAAGGCCGCGCGCCGCAAGCCGGCGAATGGTGGCGCTTTCCGGACCAGGCCAAGACACTGCGCGACATCGCCGAGACCGGTGGTGAAAGCTTCTACCGCGGCGAACTGGCCCGCAAGATCGCGGACTTTGCCAGCAAGACGGGCGGCGCCCTGAGCGCGGTGGACCTCGCCGAGCACCGGCCGGAATGGGTCAAGCCCATCTCGCAATCGTTCCGCGACTACGAGCTGCACGAGATCCCGCCCAATGGCCAGGGCATCTCGGCGCTGATGGCGCTGGGCATGCTTGAGCAATTCGACCTGGAAGGCATGGGCCGCGACAGCGCCGACTACTACCACGTCAGCATCGAGGCCATGAAGCTGGCGTTTGCGGACCTGCACCACCACGTCGCCGATCCGCGCCACATGCGGACCGACGCCAACGCGCTGCTCGACCGCGCCTATCTGGCCGAACGGGCCCGCCTGATTTCGATGGACCGTGCCAGCGTGCCCACCGCAGGCACGCCGGCTACCGGCGGCACGGTCTACCTGACCGCCGCCGACGCCAGCGGCACGATGGTGTCCTTCATCCAGTCCAACTATCACGGTTTTGGCTCGGGCGTGGTCGTGCCCGGCACCGGCATCAGCCTGCACAATCGCGGCCTGAACTTCGTGCTCAAGCCGGGTCACGCCAACCAGGTTGCGCCGCGCAAGAAGCCGATGCACACCATCATCCCGGCGTTCGTGACGCGCCGCGACCAACCTCTCATGTCGTTCGGCGTGATGGGCGGGTCGATGCAGGCGCAAGGCCATCTGCAGATGGTCACGCGTCTGGCGGCGTTCGGCCAGAACCCGCAGGCCATGAGCGACGCGCCGCGTTTCCGCGTCGAGAACGGCCCTGTCGTGAACGTGGAGTCGCACCTGCCGGCCGACGTGGTCGATACGCTGCGCGCGCGTGGCCACAACGTGGCGGTCGCGCCGGTGGACAGCCTGGAGTTCGGCTCGGCCCAGCTCATCTGCCGCCTGCCGCAGGGCGGCTACGTCGCGGCGTCCGACTCGCGGCGCGACGGCCAGGCCGTCGGGTTCTGACCACGCGGGGCACGCCGGACCGGGCGCCAAAGTTCGGCGACAATCCGTGACCGCTCGCGCGCCGGCCGCAAGCCGCGCGCGTCGTCACGCGCGTGCAGCGGGGACGGTGAATACTGCCGCCTCGTTGCCGGAAGGATCGATGTGCCCCGCCTGGCCTTGCCGCCTCTTGAACCCTGTTGCGTCGCGCGTAGCGCATCGCGCCGCGCGCGACGCCTACCCGCATTCCTTGCCACGGCCTGCTGCGCCCTGCTGCTGACCGCGCCGCTACCGCCTGCGCGCGCCGCGCTTCCGATGGCCGTGGACGGTCAGCCCTTGCCCTCGCTGGCCCCCATGCTCGAGCGCGTCACGCCCGCAGTCGTGAACATCTCGGCGCAATCGGACGGACAAGCGGCCAACCCGGCGCGCGCGCCCGGCAGCATACGCCAGAACGTCGGATCGGGCGTCATCGTCGACGCCAGCCAAGGCAACGTGCTGACCAATCACCACGTGATTCGGGGCGCCGCCACCATCCGCGTGTCGTTGCAGGACGGCCGCAGTTTCAACGCCACCGTCGTGGGCAGCGATCCGGACACGGATCTGGCGGTGCTGCGCATCCCCGCGCAAAACCTGCAAGCGCTGGCGTTGTCCGATTCCAGCGATTTGCGCGTGGGCGACTTCGTGGTCGCCATCGGCGATCCCTACGGCCTGGGCCAATCCGCATCGTCGGGCATCGTGTCCGCGCTGGACCGGTCCAGCCTGCGCGCCGCCGGCTACCAGAACTTCATCCAGACCGACGCCTCCATCAATCCGGGCAACTCGGGCGGCGCGCTGGTCAATCTGAACGGCGAACTGGTGGGCATCAACACGATGATCTACACGCCGTCGGGTGGCAACGTGGGCATCGGCTTTGCCATTCCGTCCAACCTGGCGGGCGAGGTCATGCGCCAGTTGCTGCAGCACGGGCAGGTGCAACGCGGAGGGCTGGGTCTGGACACGCTGGACATCACGCCGCGCAATGCGCGCCAGCTTGGCCTGGCGCCGGGATCGACGGGCGTGGCCGTTGCCCGCGTGGCGGATGGGTCGCCCGCGCAGAAGGCCGGCATCCAGGCCCGCGATCAGATCCTGTCGATCGACGGCAAGGCGATCGGTTCCAGCGCGCAGTTGCGCAACGCCGAAGGCCTGCTGCCGGTGGGCCGCCAGGTGCGCCTGGGGCTGTTGCGCGCGGGCGCAAAGCGGGACGTCGTGCTGCGCATCGAACCCGAACAAAACGAGCGCCTGCATGGCGGCTCGCTGGACGCGCGCTTGAATGGCGTCGAGTTCACCGAGGTGGGACGCGCGCAGCGCGTGCAGGGCAATGATGGCGCGGCAGTCAGCGCCACCTATCCGGACCGGGGCCCGGGGGCTGCGCGCCTGCAGCGCGGCGACATCGTCATCGGCGTGAACCAGCGACCCGTCAGCAAGCTGGCGGACCTGCGCGACCTCTTGAGCGGCGCGGGCGCGCAGCCGCTGGTGTTGACGCTGCTGCGCGGCAAAGCCGCCTACACGCTGCAAATCAATTGAGACCAGCGCTGGCGGGGAATCGTGGCAGAATGGCCCGATTCCGGCTCAGCCGGACCTTGGGCCAAGCGCGCCCGCAACTGCCACCGCGGGCGCGCTGCCCGCCCGAAGGAGCATGGATGAACCGCATTCCGACTCACCCTCGCCCGGCGTTGGCCGGACTGTTCCTGGCGGCCAGCCTGGCCGCCTCCGCCGCGGCGGCCCAGGACAACGTGCCGCAGATCATGCAGGTGCCGGCAGACAATAGCGTCGCATGGCGCGCGCCGGCTGAAGGCGTCATCACCTACGAATGCCGGATGATCCAGACCGACGGCGCGCGCTACGCCTGGGTCATCGCGGGCGCCAGCGCCACGCTGGGCGCAGGCCAGGCGGGTTCATCGGAGCCGCGCGGCACGTACAAGAGTCCGCCTGAAAGCTGGCGGGCCGCCGACGGCTCGACATTGACGGGGATGGAAACCGTACGCGCATATGCCGGACCGGACCGGCTGTACGACCAGCTCGTGCTGGCCAACCCATCAGCAGGCGTGGGCGTGCTGACCGGCGTCACGTACATTCAGCGGCTGGTTCGCGCAGGCGGCGGCGTGCCGCAAACGCCCTGCTCGCCGGCCAACAAGGGCCAGAAAACGCAGGTGGCATACCAGGCCGATTACGTGTTCTGGAAGCCGAACTGATTCCCGCCGGCATGACGGGCGCTCTGGCCCGTCGCGCCCGTTACGGCGTTACCGACATGCCCTTTTTCAGTTCTTCGACCAGCCCGGGATGCCGGGCTTTTTCTTGCGCCAACGTATAGACCGAAAAGGTCACGACCTTTTTGCCCGACGCCGCGAACAGCGCCGTCAGGTCGGCGGGACGGCCGGACAGCCTGCTGGTTGCATCAAGTTGAAAGACGCCGATGCTGCCGACCTTGAACGCGCCGTCGCCCGTCTTCTTGAACGTGGGCACCGCGGCCTGCTGCTGCGATTGGAAGCCCGCGGCCATCGCCCCCAGCGTGAATGCGTCGTCATCGCCAACAGCCTGTTCAACCGGCACATCGATCACGATGATGGCCTGCATGGTCGCTCGGTTCAGGTAGATCTTGCCCGAGACCTCGGGCGTGGCCGGATCGGACGGAAATTCGGTTTCGGCGAAACCCGCGGGGATGGCGACATGGAGCTTGCCGTCCAGGACCTGCAGCGGCGGTGGAGGTGGCGGCGGCGCCACCGCGGCGTCCACGGGTGCGCCATTCGGATCCTGCGCAGCGGCGGGGTCGCCGGGCGCTTTGGCATCGGCGGGCTTGGCATCGGCGGGCTTCGCTTCTGCTGGCTTGGCTTCTGCGGGCTTCGTTCCAGCCGGCTTGGCTTCGGCCGGCTTGTTTTGCGCGGGCTTCGCTTCGGGCGGCTTGACCTCGGCCGGCTTAGCGTCTGCGGGCTTAGCGTCTGCGGGCTTAGCGTCTGCTGGTTTGGCTTCTGCTGGCTTAGCGTCTGCAGGCTTGGCTTCGGCAGGCTTGGCTTCGGCAGGCTTCGACTCGGCAGGCTTCGCTTCAGCCCGCTTGGCGCCAGCCGGCGAGGCATCCGGGGTCTGCGCAGGCGCGGCCGTTGCGGTCAGGGCCAGCGCCAACGCCAAAGTCATTTCCGCGAGCCGAGCGTTGTGCGTTTGCATAGCTATCCGATGTTTAGGCTGAGCTTCCAATACTACAACGCCCGCGCGGCCCTTTTGGGCGGCGGCCGCGCAATGAGGGATTGTGGGAAGGCGTGGCCGGTGGTCAGCCAGAAACGGCAAAGCCCGCGCCAGAATGCGCGGGCCTTCGGTTTGCCATGATCGAAGTTCGGGTGAGCGGACTGAGAGTGGAGCTAGGGAGGTGGCCGCTTTTTTCGCGTCTGTGGCCGGGTAAGACGCCCAATCCGCTCAGTGCAACCGCGGTGCAGGGCGCAAGCGGCGCGCGCCAGGCGCGCCGCTCATCACGTCTGCCGCTTAGAAGCGATGACGGATACCAACCATGCCGACCGTGCTCTTGACGCCGTCGATGAACGCGAAGTCCGTGGCGTAGGAACCCAGCGCGTACACGTTCGTACGCTTGGACAGGTTGTACGTGTAGCCGATGCTGTACACGTTCATGGCCGAATCGCCACCGGTCAGCAGATCGCTGTCCGGATCGGCACGTTGCCAAGAAGCCAGGATCGAGCTGGCGCCGAGCGGCACGGTCAGGCCGACCATGTACGAATTGGCCTTGAAGTCTTCGACGCCAACGTTCGAGCGGAAGCCATCGGCGATGGTTTCGGTGCTGCCGAAGGCGTTGATGCTCTGGCCGGTGAACCAGCCGTCACGCGTCTGGCCGAAGGCGGCCGCCAGCTTCACGACTTCGAAGTCGTACGAGGCGCCGACGTTCCACGACTTGGGCGTGGCATCGTTGCCAAGCTGGTTGGCGGGGTTCAGCTGGTCGTACGTCAGGGCGACGTTCAGGGGGCCATTCACGTAGCGCACGCCGGCCGTGATGGCGCGGGTGTTGTTCGCGGTGCGAAAGCCCGTCTGCGCCGCGGTCGTGTCAGCGACGTTGAACGAGTAGCCGATGCCAGCCTGGAAGCCGCCGAACGACGGGGTCGCGTACTGGACCATGTTGTCGTAACGGACGGTGTTGGCTGCGCTGAACGCGTTGCCGATGTTGGCCTGGCCGTAGCTGGCGCCGAACGGATCGATCGCGCCCAGGTACTTGGAGGCGATGTTGGTCTGACGACCGAATTCCAACAGGCCCCAGGACGAGCTCTTCAGGCCGATGGTGGCTTGGCGGCCGAACAGGCGGCTGCTCTGGCCCGATTGGCCGTTGGCCGAATTGAAGCCGCTTTCAAGCGTGAACACGGCGGACAGGCCGTCGCCCAGATCTTCCGAACCACGCAGGCCCCAACGCGAGCCGCTGGAAACGCCATTGCTCATGCCGACCTTGGATTCGTGGAAGCCATCGCCCTTGATCCGCTGATAGCCCACGCCCGTATCGATCAGGCCATACAGCGTCACCGAGGTTTCCGCCTGCGCCATGCCGGACAGCGCGGCGAAGATGGCGGTGGCGAACAGAGTCTTTTTCATTACAGATTCCCATTGATGTGAACAGACATGCGCAGGTAGCCAGACCCGCGTTGCGGGCGGCACAGTGATGCACACGGCGCATGGCAGGAACGAATTCTAGGGACGCAATATGTCAGTTCTGGGGACGCAAGGGATGCGGCGCAAAGAAGCGGAAACCAATCGTCTTTTTGTGGCGCGAGACCGACAGCGGCGCACGCGCGCGCCACACCGGCAGGCCCGTCATGCGCGTGTGATATGAAGGCAGGAAGCCGCTCGATTTGAAGCCGCTATTTGAAGCTGCAATTTGAAGCCGCCATGCCAAGCGGCTACGCGATTCGGCTAGGCGAAGCGCCGCGCAAAGGTGCGCAGCAGTTGGCGCGCATCGTGCGTGGGTCCCAGCCCGGCGACCATCGCCGCCACGTCGTAGCCCTCTGCCTCGAAGACCGGCGCCCGGCGCGCCAGGCAGGCCGACATCAAGGTGGAAGAGAATTCGGGGTGGAACTGGACGGACCATGCGTTCGGTCCATAGCGCAGGACCTGGTGCGGATCGTGCCGCGACCGCGCCAGCACCTCGGCGCCCGGCGGCGGCGTCAGCACGCTCTGCTCATGCGTGAGATTGGCAAGAAAGCGCGGCGGCAGCGCGCCAAACAACGCATCGCCGGCGACGTCCGCGCAAAAATCGATGGCATGTTGGCCGATCTCGCGGCCTTGGGGATGGAAATCGACCACGCCGCCCAGCGCGTGCGCCATCAACTGATGGCCGTAGCAGATGCCCAGCAGCGGCAACTGCGCGCGATGCGCGCCGCGCAACCATTCGGCAGTGCGTTCGCTCCAGGGTTCGCGATCCGTCACCATGGACCAGGAGCCGGTCAGCACGGCCCCGGCCAGCGCGTCCCACGCGGGCAGCGCCTCATCATCGTGGGGTTTGCAAATGCGTACCGGCAGGTCCGGGTCGTCCAGCGCGGCCAGCATCCAGTCGGCCTGTTCGCCTTGCGCCCGCCGCAGGTCTTCGGGCGGGCGGCCCATCTGGATGATGGCGAGGGGTTTCCGGGTCATCGACGACGGTTCTACGGCGTTGGGCAAGACATTAACGGTGGACTATTTATCGAACAGGCGGCGCAGGCGCTGGGACTCGGCCAGGTTCAGGCGCTTGGCCTCGTCTTCCGCGTATGCCCGCTCGCCGACATCGTAAGAGCCTTCGTGCAGGCACTGCTTGCGATTGGACTTGCACTCGTTGCTGGCCCGAGCGGGCGTGGTAGTGGTCGCGCTGGCCTTTTCTTCTGGCGTGGGCTTGGTGGACGAGCAACCGGCCACCAGCGCGACGAAGAACAAGGCCGCGCCGCAGCGGCTGATCGTAAGAATCGACATTTTCCCGGCCCTACAGAAATGCTGTAGGCGCTTTTATAGCAAAGCCTGGCCGGAAAAGACGTGTTAAGTCGTAGCAAAAGCGGGGTAAGGCGGCCGCCCTCCCCGCTTTGCCACGCGATGCCTACTCGATTTCGATGCCGGCTTCGTCAATCAGCGCCGTCCACTGCGCGGTGTCGCGCCGCACCGTGTCGGCAAGCTGCTGCGGCGTGCTGGAGACGAACTCCACGCCCTGCGACTCGAACTTCTGGTTCAGCTCGGGATTCTTCAGTGTGTCGACCACCGCCGCGTTCAGCTTGGCCAGCACCTCGGGCGGCGTTCCCGCCTTGGCAAAGAGCGCGTACCAGGTGGTGTACGACACGCCCGGCAAGGTCTGCGAAATCAGGGGCAGCTTCGCCGTGTCCGCGCCCTTGCTGGGCGCGCTCATCGCCAGCGCCTTCACGGACCCCTTGTCGATCATGGGCTTGAGCGACGGCATGCTGCTGAACAGCGCCTGAACCTGACCCGACGCCAGGTCGGTCAGCACCTGCGAGGTACCCCGGTAAGGCACGTGCACCACGTCCACCTTGGCTTTGCTCTTGAAAAGCTCCATGCCCAGATGCGCCACGCCCCCCACGCCTGCCGACCCGAAATTGACCTTGCCGGGATGGGCGCGCGCGTAATCGACGAGTTCCGGCACCGAATTCACCGGCAACTGCGCGTTCACCACCAGGACGTGCGGGCTTTCGGTCAAGAGACTGATGGGCGCCAGCACTTCCAGCACCTTCTTGCCCTGCATGGCCTTGGACGGCACGGTCATGTTGCCCGAGGCAGGCATGAGCAGCGTATAGCCGTCCGCTTCGGCCCCCAGGACCTGGTTCAACGCCGGCACGCCGTGACCGCCGCCCGCATTCACAACCACCACGGGCTGCCCCAGCTTTTCGCCAAACAGCTTGGCGAATTCGCGTCCGACCATGTCCGCGGGGCCGCCTGCCGCAAACGGCACGATCATGCGTATCGGCCTTTCGGGATAGTCGGCGTGGGCCGCGGCAAAGGGCGCAAGGCCCGCCATCAGGGCGATCGCGCCCAGCGTGTGCTTGAAGTTCATTGTCTTCCTCCTGTTGTATTGAATAGCGGTTATTCGGACGCAGGCAGCGACGGCCCAATGTCCAGCGTGGCCTTGGCCAGCGCGTCGTCAAGCCACACGGGCCGCAGTTCGCCGCGCGCGATGGCGGCCATGCGGCGGGCTTCGGCTTCGGCCTTGGTCAAGGCTGCCGCAACCATCGCGTCCATTTCCGCCTGGGCGACCACGACCAACCCGTCGTCATCGCCCAGGATCCAGTCGCCCGGATCGACGCGCACACCGCCGCACTGGATCTGGCGGTTCACAGTGCCGCCGCCGGCCTTGGCGGGCCCCGCTGGCGATATCGCAGCGGCGAACACGGGCAGCTGGCCCTGGCGCAGCTCTGCCGCGTCGCGCACCGCACCGTCGATCACCACGCCGGCGATGCCGCTTGCTGCGGCCTGCGCACACATGATTCCGCCCATCACCGCGCGTTCGGTGTAGCCCTGCGCATCCACCACCAGCACATCGCCGGGTTGCGCAAGCGCGAGCGCCGCGTGGATCGCCAGGTTGTCGCCCGCCGGGACCGACACCGTCACCGCGCGGCCGCGCACGGTCCATCCCGCACGCAGGGGTTTGATCGCCGCACGCAGATAGCGCGCGCCGGCGTCCGCCAGCAATGTGCTGGTCAAGCCGGATTCGTGGATGTCGCGCATGGGGTCACTCCATCAAGGCCGAAACCACGGCCGGGAAAATGCTCTGATAGGCCTCGCCATAGCGCGTGCCCGCCGTCTTGCCCCGGCGCCCGGCCTGCGCGCCGCGTTGCAGCGCGACACGCTCGTAGTACGCCCACAGGTTGCTTTGCGTCGGCATGGCCTGCATGGCTTGCCACTTGCGTTCCCACACCTCCGTGATGTCCAGCAGCACATTGGGCTTGAAGCCGCACAACTCGGTCTGATGCGGTTCAAAGCACAACACTTGCGGCGGCACCACGAAATCGGCGCCATGCCCCGGCGCCATCGCCTGCATGCGGCCGCGCAGCGTCATTTCGAACGTGCGGCAGTGATCGAGGTTGGAAGGATCGTGCTCGGGGTGGGTGAGCACCACCGACGGCTTCGTGCGGCGCAGCGTCTCGGAGATGCGGCGCACGGAGTCCGGCGAGTCGGGCAGCGGATAGTCGCCCAGGTCGTGAAAGTCCACGCTGCTCACGCCCAGGATCTGCGCGGCGGCTTGCGCCTCGGCGTGGCGTTGCGCTTTGACCGCCTCGCGCTGCGTATCCCCTTTCCACGCCGCGTTGGACTCTCCATTTTCGCCATAGCTCAGGCAGACCAGATGCACCTGCACGCCACGCTGCGCGTGCAGGGCCATCGCGCCACCACAGCGCCAGACAAAATCGCCCACATGGGCAGTTACCACCACCATCGAATTTGCCATCCCGGCCTCCCGAATCAACAGACTGGGTGCATTTTAAATTTACGAAACGACGTTGTATTACGTACAATAAGCAAGCAAAAAAGCACCTCTTGGAGAATTCATGAGCAATGATGGCGTCGTGGCCGTTGAACGCGCGCTCAGCGTGCTGGACTGCTTTCGTCCCGGCGCAGAGCACCTGTCGCTGGCCGATTTCGCAACCCGCCTTCCCTTGCACAAGACAACGATCTTTCGTCTGCTCAATTCGCTGGCGCGATGCGGCTATGTGGTGCGCGAGCCCGACGGGCGCTATGGGCTGGGCCCGCGCGTGCTGTTCCTGGCGCGGGTCTACGAGCGCGGCTTCGACCTGGAGGCCGTCGTCATGCCGGTGCTGGAGCGGCTGTCGGCAGACACCGGTGAAAGCGCGGCGTATTACGTCGAAGGCGGTGAACCGGGCCAGCGCCTGTGCCTTTTCCGTCATCAGCCGCACGAAGGCCTGCACAGCCAGGTCATTGCCGGCAGCGTGATGCCGCCCGACAAATCCTCCACGGGCCAGGTCTTTGCGATCTGGGCGCAAGGCGAACGGCGCGATCAGGTCCGCCTGCCGATCTTCTCGTGCGGCGCGCGCGATCCGTATACGTCGTCCTGGTCTGTTCCGGTCATCGGCCAGGAAGACCGCTTCGTCGGCGCGCTGACCATTGCCGGCCCCTCGGCACGTCTCAAGACCGTCGATGCCAAGGCGTTCGAGGCCATGATCCTGGCACGCGCCGACGACCTGTCGCGCCGGTTGGGGGCCTCATCCGACATGCGCGCCGTGCTTTACCGGCCGGACGCGTCATAGCCCAATCAGGGGCTGGTTTCCGCGCAGGCATAACCGGTCCTTAACAGGCCTATTAGTAGGGCTAATGAATAAAACCGGGATTTTTTCGGCAAAATTCCGGACTCAAGAAGTTATCCCCCCACCCGAGGCAAGGCGACTGTGCCGTGCTTCTCAGGAATTGCCCCCATGACGCAACTGCAAATCAACGGCCAGGCTCAGGACGTCAACGTCCCGGACGACATGCCGATCCTATGGGTTCTGCGCGACGAACTGGGCATGACCGGCACCAAGTTCGGCTGCGGCATGGCGCTGTGCGGCGCCTGTACGGTGCATATCGACGGCACGCCCGTGCGCGCCTGTCTTACCCCCGTCTCGGTGGCTTCCGGCCGCCAGCTGTCGACCATTGAAGGCATGGATGCCGATCCGGTCGGCCGGGCGGTTCAGACGGCCTGGGTCGACAACAACGTCGCGCAGTGCGGCTACTGCCAGGCGGGCCAGATCATGACGGCGGTGAGCCTGCTGAAGGCCAACCCCACTCCCACCGAACAGGAGATCGCAGACGCCATGAGCGGCAACATCTGCCGCTGCGGCACTTACCCGCGCATCCTGGCCGCCATTCAACAGGCAGCCAGCCGCCTCGCCCAAGGAGGCAAGCAATGACCGCCGCCGCTCAACTTTCGCGCCGCGCTTTCCTGCAGGGCAGCCTGGGCGTCTTGACGCTTGCCGTCACGGTCAGGGGGTGGGTCACGACCGCGGTGGCCGCCGAGCCGGCCGCCAAGGCGTATGGCGCCGACAGCATGCCTGGCGGCACCGTGGACGATCCGCTGGTTTTTGTCAGCATCGCCGCCGACGGCGCGGTCACCATCGTGGCGCACCGCGCGGAAATGGGCACGGGCGTGCGCACCAGCCTGCCGATGGTGGTGGCCGACGAGATGGAAGCCCGCTGGGAACGCGTGAAGGTCGTGCAGGCGCCCGGCGACGAAGCGCGCTACGGCAATCAGAACGTGGACGGCTCGCGCAGCATGCGGCACTTCCTGATGCCGATGCGGCGCGTGGGCGCCGCGGCCCGGCAGATGCTGGAAGCCGCCGCCGCCGCACGTTGGGCCGTGCCCGTTGCCGAGGTCAAGGCCGAACAGCATGAAGTGCTGCATGCGTCCACCGGCCGGCGTCTGTCATATGGCGACCTGGCGGCGGACGCGGCCAAGCAGCCCGTGCCTGCAGGCGACACGCTCAAGCTCAAGGACCGGTCAGAATTCCGGTACATCGGCAAGGACCAGGTTCGCCTCGTGGACGTCGAAGCCATCGGCAAAGGGCAAGCCACCTACGGCATGGACATGCGCCTGCCCGGCATGGTCTATGCCGTCGTCGCGCGGCCTCCCGTCGTCGGCGGCCGGCTGCGACGTTTCGACAGCGCCAAGGCGCTGGCCGTGCCCGGCGTGCTGAAGGTGGTGGAGATTCCCCCCATGCAGGGCGCCCCCGCATTCCAGCCGCTGGGCGGCGTGGCCGTCGTGGCGCGCAACACCTGGGCCGCTCGCCAGGGACGCGACGCGTTGGAGATCGAATGGGACGATGGCCCGAACGGCAGCTATGACTCGGCCGCCTACCGGCAAACGCTGCAGGCGGCGGCCCGCGCGCCCGGCAAGACGATGCGCAACCAGGGCGATGCCGCCAATGCCTGGGCCAAGGCGCCCGAAGCCGAGCGCGTCGCTGCGGAATACTACGTGCCCCATCTGGCGCACGCATCGATGGAACCGCCAGTCGCCACCGTGCAGATCAAGGGCGACAGCGCCGAGGTCTGGGCGTCCGTGCAGAATCCGGCCGCCGCTAAAAACGCAGTCGCCACGCGACTGAAGCTGGAACCGGCCAACGTCAAGGTCAACGTGTTGCTGCTGGGCGGCGGCTTCGGGCGCAAGTCCAAGCCCGACTTCGTGGACGAAGCCACCATCGTGGCCCGCGCCATGCCCGACGGCACGCCGGTCAAGCTGGTCTGGACGCGCGAGGACGATATTCATCACGACTATCTGCATACCGTGTCGGTCGAGCGCCTGGAAGCCGTCATGGACGCGCAGGGGCAAGTCCAGTCCTGGTTGCACCGCAGCGCCGCCCCAACCATCGCCTCGCTGTTCGCGCAAGGCGCCAAGGGGCAGCAGATGTTCGAATCGGCCATGTCGGCGATCAACATGCCCTACCGCATTCCGAACGTGCGCGTGGAGACCGCCGAAGTCGACGCCCACGCCCGCATCGGCTGGTTCCGGTCCGTCGCCAACATTCCCCATGCCTTCGCGGCCCAGTGCTTCATCGACGAACTGGCCCACCGCGCGGGCAAGGATCCGCAAGCCTTCGCGCTGGACCTCATCGGCCCGGCCCGCCAGATCGACCCCGGCACGATGGCCGACACGTGGAACTACACCGAGTCGCCCGAACGCTACCCCTACGACACCGGCCGCCTGCGCGGCGTGATCGAGGCCGCGTGCAAGGGCGCAGGCTGGGGCCGCACCTTGCCCAAGGGCCATGGCCTGGGTTTGGCCTTTTGCTACAGCTTCATGAGCTACACGGCCACGGTCGTCGAAGTGGCGGTGGACGACAAGGGCGAGGTCCGCGTCGTCGCCGTGGACATGGCCATGGACTGCGGCCCGCAGATCAACCCCGAACGCATCCGCGCGCAAATGGAAGGCGGCGCCATCATGGGCCTTGGCCTGGCGCTGACCAGCGAAATCACGTTCGAAAAAGGCCGCGTGAAGCAAAGCAACTTCCATGACTACGAAGTCCTGCGCCATAACGCCTCGCCGCGCGTGATCCGCACGCACCTGGTCAATGACGATCACGCGTTGCCGCCGGGCGGCGTGGGCGAGCCGCCGGTGCCGCCCGTGGCCCCCGCCCTGTGCAACGCCATCTTCGCCGCGACAGGCAAGCGGATCCGCAGCCTGCCGGTGCGCAAGGTGGCATGATGGAAAGTGTTGATGTGCGCGTGCTGCGCGCGGCGCGCGATTGGCAGGTGGCCGGTCATCGCCTGATGCTGGCCACCGTCGTCAAGACATGGGGGTCGTCGCCGCGGCCCGTGGGCTCGATGATGGTGCTGCGCGAGGACGGCCGCTGCATCGGATCGGTCTCCGGCGGCTGCATCGAGGACGACCTGATCCACCGCTACACGCGCGCCTACGGCGACGGTGCCATTCCGCAGTCGGCGCCCGAACTCGTTCGCTATGGCGTCACGGCCGACGAAGCGCACCGCTTCGGGCTGCCTTGCGGCGGCACGCTTGAGCTGCTGCTTGAATTCGAACCCGACGGCGCGGCACTTGACGCATTGGTCCGCCGGCTTGAGGCGGGCCACCTCGTGCAGCGGACCGTGGATTGCGCGTCCGGGGCCGTGACGCTTGGCGACGCATCGGCGCCCGAGGCCTTGCATTTCGATGGCGTTACGCTGTCCAGCACGCTTGGACCCCAATACCGGTTGCTCCTCATCGGCGCCGGATCGCTGGCCGAATACGTCGCCACCATGGCGCTGTTCAATGACTTCGCGGTGACCGTATGCGACCCGCGCATCGAGCACCTGGGCACATGGTCCGTGGACGGCGTGGCCTTCACCACCGAAATGCCCGACGACGCCGTGCGCGCGCTCGCCCCCGATTCCCGAACCTGCATCGTGGCGCTCAGCCATGACCCCAAGCTGGACGACATGGCCTTGCTGGAAGCGCTGCACAGCCCCGCCTTCTACGTGGGCGCCATCGGCTCACGCCGCAACGCCGCCAGCCGCCGCGAGCGGTTCATGGAACACTTCGATGAAACGGAAGCGTCGCTGCAACGGCTGCACTCGCCGGTCGGACTGCACATCGGCAGCAAGACGCCCGCCGAGATCGCCGTGAGCGTCATGGCGCACATTCTGGCGGTCAAGAATGGGGTCACGGCCCGGTAAGACCCGGCGCCGCTCGCAGGCGCCGCCCGCCGTCAGTCCGGATTTGCGCTTGTCTTTGCCCGAATCCCCGCAAACGGCCGAGCCGGAAGCTCGCTGATCAATCCTCAAAAGCTTTATAAGATCAGCGAATCAATTTCTCCATTCGTCCCATGGCCCGTCGCAACCTCAATGACCTCCTTTACTTCGTGACGGTCGCGCGCGAAGGCAGTTTTACCCGCGCGGCGTCGCTGCTGGGCGTCACGCAATCGGCGCTCAGCCAGTCCGTCAGCGGCTTGGAAACGCGCCTGCAGATCCGCCTGCTCAGGCGCACCACGCGCAGTGTTTCCCCCACCGCGGCGGGCGAGCGGCTGCTCAACGCCATCGGCAACCGCTTCGACGAGATCGAGGCAGAGCTGGACGAGCTGACCGAACTGCGCGACAAGCCGGCGGGAACCGTGCGCATCACCTGTGGCGACTACGTGCTGCACAGTATCCTGCTGCCCAAGCTGACGCCGTTGATGCGCGAGTATCCGGACATCAAGCTAGAGTTCGACGTGAACTACGGATTCCGCGACATCGTGGCGGACCGGTTCGACGCCGGTGTGCGCATGGGCAAGACCATCGACAAGGACATGATCGCCGTACCCATTGGTCCGCCAATGCGCCTGGCCGTGGTGGGGTCGCCCGGCTACTTCGAATCGCGGCCCGTCCCGAAGGTGCCCCAGGATCTGATGCAGCATGCCTGCATCAATCAGCGCATGCAAAGTTCAGGCGGCCTGTATGTGTGGGACTTCGAGCGCCGCGGCCGCCAGGTCAACGTCCGCGTGGACGGCCCGTTGATTTTCAATACCACCCAGCCCCAGATCGACGCGGCGCTGGCGGGACTTGGCCTGTCGCTGTTGCCGGAGGACGAACTGATGCCCTATCTGGAATCCGGCCAACTGGTCCGGGTGCTGGAGGACTGGTGCCCCAGCTTCGAGGGATACCATCTTTACTACCCCAGCCGGCGGCAACCGTCGCCGGCGTTTTCGCTGGTGGTCGCCGCGCTTCGGGTCAGCAGGCCGGCGCGCAGCTAAGGCAGGGCGCCCGCTGGCGAGGTGTACCTGTCTATACTAGAGCCCGCATTTTCACCGCTCACACGTTGCATACCCAGGATCCCTCGTGGCTGCCTCCCCTCCCCGATTGCCTGTCCCAGCCAATGCCCCGCCCGCGCCGCTGTACGCGCAGGTCAAGCAGATGATTGCGCAGCAGATCCGCAGCGGCGCCTGGCCCGCGCATTACCGCGTGCCGTCGGAAGCCGAACTGGTCGAGGAACTGGGGTTCAGCCGCATGACGATCAACCGCGCGCTGCGCGAATTGACGTCGGAAGGCCTGCTTGTGCGGATGCAAGGCGTCGGCACCTTCGTTGCCCAGCCCAAGGCGCGTTCGGCCTTGTTTGCCGTGAACAACATCGCCGACGAGATCGCGGCGCGCAACCACCGCCACCACAGCCGCGTGGTGCGGCTGGCTGAAGAGCCGGCTGGCGCCGAACAAGCCCAGGCGCTGGAAATCCGCGCCGGGCAGCCGGTCTTTCATTCGCTTATCGTCCACTACGAGGACGACGTGCCGATTCAGTTGGAAGACCGCTACGTCAACGTTCGCCTTGCGCCCGACTACCTGAAGCAGGACTTCACCCAAAGCACGCCCTATGAATACCTGACCCGCGTGGCGCCGCTGAGCGCGGGCGAGCACGTGGTCGAGGCGATCCTGGCCAAGCCGCGCGAGTGCCAATTGCTGCAGATCGAACGCGATGAGCCATGCCTGCTCATCAGCCGGCGCACCTGGTCCGGCGACCGCGCGGTGACCCTGGCCCGCCTGATCCACCCCGGCTCGCGCCACCGCCTGGAAGGCAAGTTCACGACGTGACATCCGCGCCATTGCGGCGCCCCCTGGTTCTTTCGCCAATGCCGAATCCCCACGGGTTTCGGCATTTTTCATTGGGGTAATCCCTAGCTCTAAAATCAGTCATCTACTATTGTATATACAACCATAGGCATCATAAGATTCGATGACCTTGGCGCTGGATCACCGCGCGCCTCAACCCGATCCAGGAGACACACTTGAAGCCTTCGACCCGATTCCGCGACGCCCTCATTCGCGCACCGCGCGGCAGCCAACTCACGGCCAAGAGCTGGCTGACCGAAGCGCCCTTGCGCATGCTCATGAACAACCTCGACCCCGACGTGGCCGAGAACCCGAACGAGCTCGTCGTCTACGGCGGCATCGGCCGCGCAGCCCGCGACTGGGATTGCTACGACAAGATCGTTGAATCCCTCACGGCCCTGAACGACGACGAAACGCTGCTGGTGCAATCGGGCAAGCCGGTCGGCGTGTTCAAGACCCACGCCAACGCACCCCGCGTGCTGATCGCCAACTCGAACCTCGTCCCGCATTGGGCCACGTGGGAACACTTCAACGAACTGGACGCCAAGGGTCTGGCCATGTACGGCCAGATGACCGCCGGCAGCTGGATCTACATCGGCAGCCAGGGCATCGTGCAGGGCACGTACGAAACCTTCGTCGAAGCGGGCCGCCAGCACTACGGCGGCAACCTCGCCGGGCGCTGGGTCCTGACCGCCGGCCTGGGCGGCATGGGCGGCGCGCAGCCCCTGGCGGCCACGCTGGCCGGCGCGTGCTCGCTCAACATCGAATGCCAGCAAAGCCGGATCGACTTCCGCCTGCGCACGCGGTATGTGGACGAACAGGCCGCCAACCTGGACGACGCGCTGGCCCGCATCGCCAACCACACGCAAGCAGGCCGCGCGGTGTCCGTCGCGCTCTGCGGCAACGCCGCCGAGATCCTGCCCGAGCTCGTGCGCCGGGGCGTCAGGCCCGACATGGTCACCGACCAGACCAGCGCGCACGACCCCTTGAACGGCTACCTGCCCGCCGGCTGGACCTGGCAGGAATACCGCGATCGCGCTGAGCGCGAGCCGGCGGCGGTCATCAAGGCCGCCAAGCAGTCGATGGCCGTGCATGTGCAGGCCATGCTGGCATTCCAGCGGCAGGGCATTCCCACCTTCGACTACGGCAACAACATCCGGCAGATGGCCAAGGAAGAAGGCGTTGCCGACGCGTTCGACTTCCCCGGCTTTGTCCCGGCCTACATCCGGCCGCTGTTCTGCCGGGGCGTGGGGCCGTTCCGCTGGGCCGCGCTGTCCGGCGACCCCCAGGACATCTACAAGACCGACGCCAAGGTCAAGGAACTGATTCCCGACGACGCCCACCTGCACCGCTGGCTCAGCATGGCGCGCGAACGCATCAGCTTCCAGGGGCTGCCCGCCCGAATCTGCTGGGTGGGCCTGGGCGCGCGCGCCAAGCTGGGCCTGGCATTCAACGAGATGGTCCGGTCAGCCGAGCTTTCGGCGCCCATCGTCATTGGCCGGGACCACCTGGATTCCGGCTCCGTCGCCAGCCCCAACCGCGAAACCGAGTCCATGCGCGACGGCTCGGACGCCGTGTCCGACTGGCCGCTGCTCAACGCCCTGCTCAACACCGCCAGCGGCGCGACCTGGGTTTCGCTGCATCACGGCGGCGGCGTCGGCATGGGCTTCTCGCAGCATTCCGGCATGGTCATCGTGTGCGACGGCACCGACGCGGCCGCCGAGCGCATCGCCCGGGTGCTGACCAACGATCCGGCCACGGGCGTGATGCGGCACGCCGACGCCGGGTACCAGATCGCCATCGATTGCGCCCGCGAGCAGGGCTTGAACCTGCCCATGGTGACCGGCAAGCGTGACTGACCGCACAACAATGATCGCAAGCAGCCGGGCAACCGGCGTGGGAGAAGTGGAAATGGAATTGCATGTGAAACCGGGCCACCTGACGCTGGCCGACCTGCGGCGCGCCTACCGGCAGCCCGTCAGCCTGACGCTGGATCGCGGCGCCGCGCAGGGCATCGACGCCAGCGTGGCCACGGTTGAACGCATCATCGCCGAAGGCCGCACGGTCTACGGCATCAATACCGGCTTTGGCCTGTTGGCCTCCACCAAGATTGCGCGCGAGGACCTGCAGGCCTTGCAGACTTCGCTGGTGCGTTCGCATGCCGCCGGCGTGGGCGAGGCGCTGGACGACGCGATGGTGCGCCTCATCATGGTGCTGAAGATCAACAGCCTGGCCCGCGGCTATTCCGGTGTGCGCCGCAAAGTCATCGACAGCCTGATTGCCCTGGTCAACGCGGGCGTCTATCCCCACATTCCTCTCAAGGGTTCGGTGGGCGCCTCGGGCGACCTCGCCCCGCTTGCCCACATGTCAATGGTGCTGCTGGGCGAAAGCCAGGCGCGCCATCAGGGCGAATGGCTGCCCGCGCGCGACGCCTTGGCGCGCGCCGGCCTGACGCCGTTGACGCTTGCCGCCAAGGAAGGCCTGGCGCTTCTGAACGGCACCCAGGTGTCCACTGCGTTTGCCCTGCGCGGTCTGTTCGAAGCCGAAGACATGATGGCGGCCGGCCTCGTTTGCGGCAGCCTCAGCGTCGAAGCCATGCTGGGTTCGCGCACGCCGTTCGATGCCCGCATTCACGCTGCGCGCGGCCAGACCGGCCAGATCGACGTGGCCGCCGTCTACCGCAGCCTGCTGGGCGAGGACAGCGAAGTCGGCCATTCCCACGCCGACTGCGGCAAGGTGCAAGACCCCTACTCCCTGCGTTGCCAGCCCCAGGTCATGGGCGCCTGCCTCACGCAGATCCGCCATGCGGCGCAGGTGCTCCAGATCGAAGCCAACGCCGTGTCCGACAACCCCCTCGTGTTCGTCGAACAAGGCGACGTCATCTCGGGCGGCAACTTCCATGCGGAGCCCGTGGCCCTGGTCGCCGACAACCTGGCGCTGGCGCTGGCCGAGATCGGCGCCCTGTCGGAACGGCGCATCGCGCTGATGATGGACAAGCACATGTCGCAATTGCCGCCGTTCCTGGTCCGCAAGGGCGGCGTGAACTCCGGCTTCATGATCGCCCAGGTGACGGCCGCGGCACTGGCCAGCGACAACAAGGCCTTGGCGCATCCGGCCAGCGTGGACAGCATGCCCACGTCGGCCAACCAGGAAGACCACGTCTCGATGGCGCCCAACGCGGGCAAGCGACTGTGGGCCATGGCCGACAACGTGCGCGACATCCTGGCCATCGAATGGCTGGGCGCGTGCCAGGGGCTGGATTTCCGCGAGGGGCTCAAGACCTCTCCGCAACTGGAACAGGCGCGCCGCGCCCTGCGCGAAAAAGTGCCCCACTACGAAGAAGACCGCTTCTTCGCGCCCGACATCGCCGCGGCCAGCGGACTGCTCGCCGCGCAAGTCATGAACGGCCTGATGCCCCCGGGCCTTTTGCCCAGCCTGTGATGCCGTCCGTGGCGGCCGGATGACGCGGGCCGCCATTGCCACGCCGCGTGCACGCGCCCACCAGAAGGCGCCCCTCGCGGCGGTTGATGCCGAACGTCCAAGGGAAAACGAGAGAGACACAATGCAAGCAACCAAGCAGTCCGACGCACCGGCCCCCGCGCAGGCGCTCACACGGGGCCTGAATGCCCGGCACATCCGCTTCATGGCATTGGGATCGGCCATTGGCACGGGGCTCTTCTACGGATCGGCCAAGGCGATCCAGGCAGCCGGACCGTCAGTGCTGCTGGCGTACCTGATCGCCGGCGCCGCCGTGTACATGGTGATGCGCGCCCTCGGCGAAATGGCGGTCCGCAATCCGTTATCCGGCTCGTTCGGCCACTACGCCACGCAATACCTGGGCCCGCTCGCGGGCTTTCTCACCGGCTGGACCTATGCGTTCGAGATGATCATCGTCTGTCTGGCCGACATCACCGCGTTCGGGCTGTACATGGGCTTCTGGTATCCCGACGTGCCGCGCTGGATCTGGGTGCTTTCCATCGTCTGCTTCATCGGGGCCATCAACCTGCTGTCCGTCAAGGTATTCGGCGAACTGGAGTTCTGGCTGTCGCTGCTGAAAGTCAGCGCCATCATTGCGATGATTGCGGGCGGCCTGGGCATCATGCTGTTTGGCCTGGGACTGGGCGCGGACAGCGCTGCGACCGGCGTGCACAACCTCTGGGCGCACGGCGGCTTCATGCCTAATGGCGTGGGCGGGCTGATTGCGTCGCTGGCCGTGGTGGTGTTCGCGTTTGGCGGCATCGAGATCATCGGCATCACCGCCGGCGAAGCCAAGGACCCGGGCCGCACCATTCCCCGCGCCATCAACGCCGTCCCGATGCGCATCCTGCTCTTCTACGTGCTGACGCTATTCGTGCTGATGTCCATCTTCCCGTGGACGCAGATCGGCAGCAAAGGCAGTCCGTTCGTGCAGATCTTCGACAGCCTGGGCATCGGCTCGGCGGCCACCATCCTGAATGTCGTCGTCATCTCCGCAGCCGTGTCGGCCATCAACAGCGACATCTTCGGCGCGGGCCGCATGCTGTACGGCATGGCGCAGCAAGGTCAGGCGCCGCGCGGCTTTGCCTCGGTCTCGGGCAACGGCGTGCCGTGGATGACGGTGGTGGTCATGTCCGTGGCGTTGCTGGTCGGCGTGTTGCTGAACTATCTGATCCCGGAGAATGTGTTCCTGCTCATCGCTTCCATCGCCACCTTCGCCACCGTATGGGTGTGGCTGATGATTCTGCTCTCGCAGGTGGCGATGCGCCGCAAGATGCACGCCGAAGACGTCGCCGCATTGAAGTTCCCGGTTCCGTTCTGGCCGCTGGGTCCCTTGCTGGCCATTGCCTTCATGGTTTTCGTGATCGCCGTGCTGGGCTATTTCCCCGGCACGCAGACGGCGCTGGGCGTGGGCGCGGTGTGGATCGCGCTGCTTTGCGTGGCGTATCGTTTCTGGGTGCATCCCAAACGCCCCGGCGGCGGCGCCCCGGTGCTGGCCACGCAGGGCTCGGATTGATCGACGCGGCGCCTGCCAGGGCAATCCCCTGGCAGGCAGCTGCCTGAAGGAGAAGTGCATGAGACAAGTCTGGCGACATTGCCACGCGGCCACGATGGCGGGTGGCGCGTATTCCCTCATCGAACACGCAGCCATCGTGACCCGTGCCGAGCGCATCGAGTGGATCGGTCCCGAGGCCGAATTGCCCAACGTCGACGCCGCGCACGTGCATGACCTGGGCGGCGCGTGGGTCACGCCAGGCCTCATCGACTGCCACACTCATCTGGTGTTCGGCGGCGACCGCAGCCGGGAGTTCGAGCAACGCCTGCAAGGTGTCGACTACGCCACCATCGCCGCCCAGGGCGGAGGCATCGCCAGCACCGTGCGCGCCACGCGCGCGGCCACCGAAGACGAGCTCTACGCCAGCGCCCGCCGCCGCGCCGTGCAACTGCTGCGCGATGGCGTCACCACGCTGGAGATCAAATCCGGCTACGGGCTCGATCTGGAAAACGAACGCAAGATGCTGCGCGTGGCCCGTCACCTGGGCCAGACGCTGCCCCTGACCGTGCAGGCAACCTGCCTGGCCGCGCACGCGCTGCCGCCCGAGTTCCAAGGCCGCCCCGACGACTACATTGATGAAGTCACTCAGCGCATGCTGCCCGCCCTGGCGGCCGAGGGCCTGGTCGATGCCGTCGACGCCTTCTGCGAACATCTGGCGTTCACGCCCGCTCAGGTGGAGCGCGTGTTTCAGGCCGCGGCACGGCTGAACCTGCCCGTGAAGCTGCATGCCGAGCAACTGTCTTCGCTGCACGGCGCAAGCCTGGCGGCGCGCCATGGGGCGCTGTCAGCGGATCATCTCGAATACCTGACCGAATCGGATGTGCGGGCGATGGCCAAAGCGGGGACGGTGGCGGTGCTGTTGCCTGGAGCCTTCTACGCGCTGCGCGAGACACAACTGCCGCCGCTGGATCTGCTGCGCCAACACGGTGTACCCATCGCCATTTCGACGGATCTGAATCCCGGGACGTCGCCCGTGCTGTCGCTGCGCTTGATGCTGAGCATGGCGTGCACGTTGTTCCGGATGACGCCGGAGGAAGCGCTGGCGGGCGTGACGGCGAATGGGGCCCGGGCGTTGGGCTTGTCAGCGACGCGCGGGACGCTGGAGGCGGGCAAGGTGGCGGATTTTGTCGTTTGGGATATTGCGCATCCGGCAGAGCTGGCTTACTGGGTGGGCGGGGATTTGGCCAAGCGCGTGGTACGGCATGGGGCGACGGTGAATTTGACGGGCTGACGTTGCGATTTAGTTGATTAAATCAACGACTTGTCCGAGAATGGTTGCTTTCGGACGAGACGCCATCATGACCTTGCAAACCCCGCTGACCCATCTTCTGGGTATCCGATACCCCATCATTCAAGCCGGCATGAGCTGGGCGTCTTCCAACGCGGAACTGGCTGCCGCCGTGTCGGCCGCCGGTGGCCTGGGCGTGGTGGCATCCGGCCCGATGTACCCGGAGGCGTTGCAAGCCGCGCTGCGCAAGCTGCGCACCCTGACCGACGCGCCCTACGCGGTCAACATCCCGCTGTACAACAAGCGCGCGCGCGAACATCTGGACATCGCCATCGCCGAAGGCGCACCGATCATCATTGCCTCGCAAGGCGGGCCGCGAGAGCATCTGGCCCGCGTGCATGATGCCGGGATGAAATGGCTGCAGGTCATTGCCAGCCCCGTCCACGCCGAGAAAGCCCAAGCGGCCGGCGTGGATGGCGTGATCGCGGTGGGCCTGGAAGCGGGCGGGCACCCTGGCCCGGACGAGATCACCACACAGGTGCTGCTGCGTGCAACGGTGCAGCGCGTGGACCTGCCCGTCGTCGCCGCAGGCGGCATCGCGGATGGCGCCGGCATTGCCGCGGCGCTGTGCCTGGGCGCGGCTGGCGCGCAACTGGGAACGCGCTTCCTGCTGACACCCGAGGCGAGCGTGCACGCCGATTACAAGGCGGCCGTGATGGCCGCCGGCATCAGCGACACCACCTTGGTCGGCCGCGGCCGCTCGCCGGTACGCATGCTGCGCAACGCTTTTGCCCAGCAGTACCTGAACGCCGAACGCACCAGCAGCGACGAAGCACTGGACGGCTTGTTCGCGCAAAGCACGTTGAAGCAGGCCGCGCTGGAAGGCAATGTCGACCTCGGCAAGGTGGAAGCCGGTCAAAGCGCGGGACTGATCGGCGACTTGGTGCCGGCCGCCGAATTGATGCAGCGCCTGGTTCAAGAGACGCTGGTTGCGATCCGGCGGCTTAGCGCGCTGGGGTGAAGCGCAACTGCGCCCCCCCCCGCGCGCCTTATTTCTTCGTCAGGCCAGCACTGTCCACCAGCTTGCGCATCGCAAGCTGGTCTTTTTCCACGTATTGGGTGGCTTCCTGCGGCGTCAGGGTCCAGAGCTCCACACCCTGGGCATCCATCAGCTTGCGATACTCCGGCGACTGGTTCACGGCCTGCACGGCCTTGTTCAATTTCTCAAGCACCGCTTGCGGCGTGCCCTTGGGTGCAGCCAGGCTGTACCAGGACGCCGATTCGGCGCCGCTCACCCCTGCTTCAGCCAAGGTGGGCACATCGGGAAACAGCGCGGAACGCTTGGGGTTGGCATACGCCAGGGCCTTCAGTTTGCCGCTGCGGATGAACTGCACGCTGGCCGCCAGGTTCAGGACGGCCATATCGACCTGGCCGCCCACCAGATCATTGATGGCCGGCGCGGCGCCGCTATAGGGGATGTGCATGATGTCGACCTTGGCCTGCTGACGGAACAGCTCGCCACCCAGATGCGGAGAACTTCCGGGACCGGCCGACGCGTAGTTGATCTTGCCCGGCTCCTTGCGTGCCAGCGCGATCAGTTCCGGCAAGGTGGATACCGGCAAGGACGAACGCACAACCAGCATATTGGGCTGGTTGGCCACGATGGTCACAAAGGCAAAATCCTTGATGCCGTCGTAGGCCGTCCGCTGCATCAGGGGCGTCACGACATGCGCGGCCGACGTCCCCAGCAGCAGGGTGTAGCCGTCCGGCTTGGCCCGCGCCACGAAATTTGCGCCGATCGCCGCCCCGCCGCCGGCCTTGTTCTCCACGATGACCGGCTTGCCCAACTGCTTTTCCAGCTCGCGCGCCAGCGCGCGTCCCAGCACATCGGCAGGGCCGCCGGCGGCATAAGGATTGACCAGCGTGATCGGCCGGGTTGGGTAGGCGTCCGCCGCCAGGCTCGCACCGCTGCAAATCATGCTGACACCCAGGCCGCACAGCAATCGCTTCAAGGTTTTCATCGTTGTCTCCTGATCCTCATCGGGATGCTTTTTTTGTATTGCTAAATGGCGCCAAGCTGCCTTAACGCCGTGATTTCCTCGGCCGACAGCCCCAGCCTTGCGCGCAATACCTCGTCGGTATGCTCGCCCAGCAATGGCGGCCGTTCGACCTGCGGATCTTCATACCCTTCGAATTTGAAGGGCACCGGAACCGCGCCAAAACGGCCGATGCGGGGATGGTCATAGCTCGAGACCATGCCGCGCGCGCGGACATGCTCGTTATTCAGGATTTCGCCGACATCCAGAATCGGCCCGGCCGGCACGCCTGCGGCATCGCAACGGCGGCAAAGCTCGTCGCGATCCAGCCGGGCCACGGCAGCCTGCAAACCGGCCATGACTTCCTCCCGGCGGGCTACCCGCACGGCATTGCGCGCCAATTCGGCATCCGCGCCCCATTGAGGCAGATCCAGAAGGTCGCACAGCGGTTTCCAGTGTTGATCACTGCCGGTGATCTGCACCCATTTGCCATCGCTGCATTCAAAGGCCGCCGACGGCACCCGGCCAGGATGTTCCGTGCCCATGCGCGCCGGAACCTCTCCCAAGGCGAAATAGCGCGCCGCCGCCAGCGACAACAGACCCACCTGCCCGTCCAGCATCGAGAAATCGATATGGCACCCGCGCCCGCTACGCTCGCGGCCGACAAGGGCGGACAAGATGCCAATCGCCGCCCACAGGCCGGAGGTCAGGTCGGCCACCGGCAATCCCGGCTTCACCGGTCCGCCATCGCGCTCGCCGGTCAGACTCATGATCCCGCCCATCGCCTGGAACACCGTGTCGTAGCCCTTGCGCGGGGCGTACGGCCCAGTCATCCCAAAGCCGGTGCACGAGAAATAGATCAAGTCCGGGTTTCCCGGCGCGATGTGAGCCTTGTCCAGGCCGTAACGCGCCAGGGTGCCCACCGGAAAATTCTCGACCACCACATCGGCATCCTGCGCCAACCGGCGTATCACCTCCTGGCCCTCGGGCTTGCGGAAATTGACGGTGATCGACTGCTTGCTGCGGTTGAAGGCCAGGTAGTAGGCCGACTCGTCCCCGTCCTCGCCGTGCACCTTGGGTTCGAATCCGCGCGTCTCGTCGCCGCCATCGGGCTGCTCGACCTTGATCACCGTGGCGCCCAATTCGGCCAGGATCATCGACGCAAAAGGGCACGCCAGCACCCGCGACAAATCCAGGATGGTGATGCCATCAAGCGGCTTCATCGCGACGCCCCCTGACGAAAACCGCGCATGATGACGTTGGCATCGCGGCCCACCCCCAGCGCGTCTTCCAGCCCCAGGTCCGCGCACCGATGGAACGCGCGCTTGGTCAGGCCCATGGCCGCGGCTTCCCACCCGGCAAGACGCTCGGCAAAGGCCAGCGCCTGCGGCATGACGTCGGCGGCGGGCACGGCCCGGTTGGCCAACCCCAACGCCACCGCCCGATGGCCGTCGATGGGCTCGGCCATGGCCACCAGCTCGAAGGCCTGCTTGCGGCCCAACTGCCGCACCAGATTGGCCATCACCACGGCCGCCACGATGCCGTGACGCAGTTCGGGATAGCCAAAACGCGTGTCCTCGGCCATCACCACCATGTCGCACGCCAGCGCAAGTCCTGCGCCGCCGCCCAGCGCATTGCCATGCACGGCGGCAATGACAGGTTTGCTCATCCGCGAGAAGACCAGATGCAGATCGGTGGTCAGGCTGGCGCGCGCCAGCACGGCCTCGGGATGCTCGAGCGTCAGCGCCGAGAACTCCGTCGTATCCGCGCCGGCGCAAAAGGACTTGCCATTGCCGGTCAGCACGATGGTGCGTACCGCGGGATCCTGGTCGGCCTCGCGCAGCGCGGCCAGCAACCCGGCGGTCAAGGCGGTGTTCAGCGCATTGTGCTTCTCCGGGCGATTCAGCCGAAGCACGCGCACCGCGCCTTGGTTCTCGACAATCATTTCAGCCATCGTTTTTCCTCTATTTAATTGATTTAATCAACTTTATGAATAAAAGAAAGCCTGTCTTGGACAGGCAATCGTCTCAGCGCGGCTGGACGCCGCGGCCGCGGCGGGCCGGCACTTCGGCCTTCAAGTCATTGAGCATGTCCAGCATGTGCGTCGTCATCTTTTCCAGGGCACGCTCCAGCACCTCGCGCTCATCTTCGCTCAGCACGGCCAGCATCTCCTCGTTACGCTCAACGGCAGCGGGAAACATCTCTTGATAGAGCTTCTTCCCGGCGCGCGTCAGGTCCAGGTTGACGCCGCGCGCATCCTGGGCATCCGCGCAGCGCTCGATCAGGCCGCGCTCGATCAGGTCGGACACCGTGCGGCTCGCCTGGCTTTTGTCGATGTTGGCTTCCCGAGCCAGTGCGTTCAACGACATATTGGGCGCGGCGCCCAGCAAGGCCAGGATCCGCCACTCACGCGGGCCCACGCCATAGCGGCTTTCGTTCAGGCCCGCCGCAATGCGGCTGGACACATAGGCCAGCCGGTTCAAGCGATAGGAAAACAGCTCCTTGAGCGCGGCGGGCGCGGTACGGCCCGAGGAAAGCTTGCTTCGAGTTGCCATGGAGTTCTCTTGGAGCGGTTGCGGTGACGAGGGCATGATATACAAACGCCGCTCAAGCGCCGGCGCGGATCAGCGGATTGAAGCCGCTGTCGGCCACGCGGCTGTGCAGGTCGCGCCCCAGCACCGCGCGGCAACGCTGTGACACGACAGCCAGTGCGTCCAGGTCCAGACCCGTGCGCACCCCCATGGATTCAAACAGATTGACCAGGTCTTCGGTTGCCACATTGCCGGTATGGCCCCCGCCATACTTCACCTTGGCCGGATGGCCGCCCACGCCGCCCACGGCGCAATCGAACCAGCGTACGCCGGCGTCCAACGCCGCCACATAATTCACCAGGCCGGTTGCGCGGGTGTCATGAAAATGCGCCACCAGCGTGAGTTGCGGGAATTCGCGTTGCAGGGCGCCATACAACTGGCGCACGGCTTGCGGCGTGGCCATGCCGGTGGTGTCGCCCAGCGTGACGATGTTCACCCCCAGCGCGGCATAACGCTCGGCGTCGCGCAGCACGCTATCGGCCGAGACCGCACCCTCGAAGGGGCATCCGAACGCCACCGAGATCGTGCCGATCATGCGAAATTGGCCACTGGCCAGCGCGGCCATGCCGGCGATGTTGTCCCACTGATCCGCACGGCTGCGCTTCAGATTGCGCTCGGAATGCGACTCGCTGGCCGACACCAGCAAGCTGATCTCGTTGGCGCCCTGCCCCTGCTCCAGATCTGCCAGCGCCCGCTGCACGGCGCGCTCATTGGCGCAGGTCGCCTTGTACCAGACGCCGTCCCGCCGCGGCAGCGCGGCCAGCATCTCGCTGGCGTCGGCAAACTGCGGCACCACCTTCGGATTGGAATACGAGGTTGCCTCCACCCGCTCAAAGCCCAGCGCCGCAAATGCGTCGACCAGTTCGGTCTTGACGCCTGTCGCAATGAAATCCGGCTCATGCTGCAGGCCATCGCGGGCAAAACACTCGCATAGCACCACATCGCGGGTCATGGCTTTTCTCCCAGGCCGAACAGGCTGACCGCGTGGGCGCGCAACTTGTTCTTCTGCACCTTGGAGCTCCCGGTCATGCCGATGTTCTCAAAGGTATCGACGATTTCCAAATAGCGCGGCACCTTGAAATTGGCGCAACGGCTTTTGCACCAGGCGATGAGCTCGGCGGTCTCGGCCTGCTGGTCTTCACGTAGCAGCACAAAGGCGGCCGGCACTTCGCCCAGCCGCGCGTCGGGCACGCCCACCACCTGCGCCATGCGCACGGCCGGATGACCGTGCAGCACCTCTTCAACCTCGGCGGGCGCCACGTTTTCGCCCCCGACCCGGAACATGTCCTTCAAGCGTCCCACCATGCGCAAGCGGCCCTCAGCATCCATTTCTCCCAGGTCGCCGGTGCTAAGCCAACCATCCGCGCTCAGTGCGCGAGCGGTTGCCTCGGGCATCTTGTAATAACCCTTCATCACGCTCCAGCCACGCGCCTGGATCTCGCCTTGCCCGCCCGGCGCCACCACCGCGCCGGTGGCCGGATCGACCAGACGGATTTCCATGCCGGGATGCGGCAAGGCCCAGCCCTGCGCGCGCAGCGAAAACGCGTCATCCCAGGCCGACATGACGATATTGGGCGAGGCCTCTGATTGCCCATAGGCGTTGCACACCGAGGGCACGCCCATGACATCGCGGATCTTCTGCATCACCTCGGGACCTGCCGCGGCCCAACCGCCCCGCAAATGGATCCGCTGCCGGTCGAAATCGGGGTGCCCCATCAGCATCAGGAAGATGGTGTCGTTGCCGGACGTCAGCGTGCAGCGCTCTTCGTCCAGCATGCGCAAGGCGTCGCCCACTTCAAAACGCGGCAAGGTCAGCAGGCAGCATCCCGTCACCAGGCTCACCAGAATGGACAGCGTGGTGCCGGCCACGTGGAAGTACGGCCGGATACTGAAATAGCGATCTTCCGGCTGTACGCCCATGCGCTGCGCCACCGCCGCCGCGTTGCCCAGCATATTGGCATGGGTGAGCATGACGCCCTTCGGAAAGGACGTCGTGCCCGACGTGTATTGAATCAGCAGCACATCGTCGCTGCTCACGGCGCGCACCGCGGCATCAAAGCCCGCGGCATCGGCACGGGTTGCGCCTTTGATGAAGTCTGCCCAGGCGGTCGTGCCCGGCATCCCGCGATCGCCCAGCACCACCACTTTCTCCAGCCTCGGCAGCACCGCGCCTGGCAGGCGTTCAGCCAGGGCGGGCTCCACCGTTTGCAGCAGATCCAGGAAGTCGATGCCCAGAAACGTATCGGCCGTCAGCAACAGCTTGACGTCTGCCTGTTGCAGGCAGAACGCCAGTTCTTCCGTCTTGAACCGGGTATTGACCGGCACCGTCACCGCGCCTATCAGAGCGCACGCGTAAAACAGCTGCAGCCAGTCGCCGCCATTGCCGAGAAAGATGCCGACATGGTCGCCTCGGCGTACACCGGCCGCATACAGCGCCTGCGCGCGCAGCCGCGCCCCGGCGGCCAGTTCATCCCAGCTGAAACGTTCGCCCGGGGCGACAAAGGCCTCTTGCTGGCCTCGCGCCGCCACCGTCTGCGCCAATACGGCCGCCAGCGTCATCGTCTTCATGCCTGCGGCTCCTTGCCAAAGCCGGCGATGGCGCCTTGCCAATCCGTGCCGCGCAGGTTTTCTTCGATGGCCAGCAGTTCGATGGCCATCGCGCCTTCGCGCGTCGTGGCAAGGCCCTGATCGATGCTGCGTTTGGTCAACCGCATCGTCAGCGGCTGGGCCCGGGCCATGGCGGCCGCCATGGCCAGCGCTTCCTGGCGCAGCGCATCGGGCGCATACACATGGTTGACCAGACCGATCTCGCTCGCCTCGGCGGCGTCGAACCGGCGGCCGGTAAACAACAGCTCTTTGGCCTTGCGAGGGCCGGCAATACGCGGCAGACGCTGCGTCGCGCCCACCGTCCCCCAACCCACTTCGGGGTAGCAGAACACGGCCTCGCTGGAGGCCAACACAAAGTCGCAAGCGCCCGCGATCTCGCAACCCGAACCAAACGCCGGACCATGGACCACCGCCACCACAGGCTGCGGCAGGCGTTCAATGGCGGCATAGGCGGCAAAACCCTGAACGCGGCGCGCCGTCATCTCCTGGCTGTTCATGGTCTTGCGCTCTTTCAGATCAGCGCCCGCGCAAAACGCCGGGCCGTTGCCCATGATCAGCGCCACATGCACGCCGGGGTCGGCAGCGATCGCCTCCATGACATGCACCAGCTCCGCGCACATCTGCGAACTGAGCGCGTTACGACTCTCGGGCCGGTTCAACGTCACCGTGGCGACATGGTCCTGCACGTCAAACAGAATCGTGTGATAAGTCCGGGTCATGCCTGCTCCTGATCGGTCGGTTGCTGTCACCGCAAGAAGCCGCGGCCACGGAGCGACTATAGGCTTATTAGTTGATTTAATCCACTATATTTTTGTGAGGCGGCGGGGTTGGGTTGGGCTTTCACTGAGGAATCGATAGAGGGGGACGGGGCGAGTCGAATCGCTTCGTGAGGGTCGGGGCGGAGATCAAACGTGTCTGAGCAACAGCCAGGGCGCGCGCACGCCCCTTGAACAGGCATGCCCGGCGCGGGAAGGTCACTTCACGTTATCTGTCGAGAGATGAAAGCGGGAGTCTGTCGGCTCGATGGCCGAGCCCCGGTCCGGGATAGCGGCGTCGTCAGAGGCGCGATTATTCTGATGATTGCCTCGTTTACGACTTACAGCACCCAATCGGCTGATTTGATTGGGCTATTCTGGCGCGGCAGGAGGGGCTCGAACCCCCGACCTCAGGCTTAGAAGGCCCGTGCTCTATCCAGCTGAGCTACTGCCGCGCGGTGTGAAGACGCCCGGAACCTGTCCGGGCCGCGCATTTTACCCTGTTGCGGAAAAAAGTTCGTCGCCCCTAAGCCGGTCGCCTCTAGCCGAGGGCCCCCCCCTGGCTAGGCGCCCCCCTACTCCTCGCCAATGTCCGTATGCGTGGACACCCACAGCACGATCGCATCCTCCGGGCTCAGGCTGATCACCCGGTGCCCCATGCGGCTGTCTATATAGAAGCTCTCCCCCGCCTTCAACCGCGCGGGTTCGTAGAACTCGGTATAGAGCTGCACCTCTCCCTCCAGCACATAGACAAATTCCTCTCCCCCATGGCGGCTCCAGTCCTGAAACTCGTCGAAGGAGCGGGCCTTGACGCGCGTGTGGAACGGCATCATGCGCTTGTGGGACAACGCGGTGCACAGCAGGCGGTGGTCGTAGTACGGGGTTTCGTATTGGCGGCCTTCGCCCTGGCGGCTGAGGCTGCGTCGGCCGGTGCCCATGTGGGCGTCTGACGCGGTGAACAGTTCGGCGACGTCCAGGTCCAGGCCGGCGGCGATCTTGATCAGGTTGTCATAGGTGGGGGACAGCAGGCTGTTCTCGATCTTTGACAGGGTCGACGCGGACACGCCGGTGGCCTCGGCCGCCTGCTTCAGGGTCCACGCGCGCGCCTGGCGCAAGGCTCGCAGCCGTTGTGCCAATGCGCTCTGTTTGTTGCCTTGCATTCTCTACACCCTGTCATGCCCGCAGTAGTCGGGCCTGAACAATCAGGCCCGCAATAATCAGCCCCGCGATTGACGTTCACGCCACCAATCGCGCGTCTGGTAAGACCAATAAGTCAGTTGAACCGCCGCCGTGCCCAGGCTCCCGCCATTCCAGGCCAACCCGAACGGTTCGAAGAGCTTGTAGCGCTGCGAGTCGCCGGTGATCCCCTCGGCCACGACGCGTCCGCCTATGGAGGTGGTGTTCATGCCGTGGCCGCCGAACGCCGTGCAGTACCAGACGCCCGGGCCCAGCAGCCCGATCTGCGGCATCAGGTGCCGCGCGTAAGCCATGCGTCCCGACCACGCCGCCTCAACGCGCACCCCCTGTAATTGCGGGTAGACGCCAAGCAATTCGCGGCGCAGGGACTCGGCCAGATCGGGCGGGTCGTCGACACGGGTGGTGATTCTACTGCCCCAGCCGATGCGGCCGCCATCGAGGACGCGGTAATAGTTGCCGGCGCGCCGGTCGTCGCCGATGGCGGCGGTGCTGCGGATGGCTTCGCGGACGCGGTCGCCGAGCGGTTCGGTCAGCATGATGTAGGTGGCGATGGGCAGCATGGCGCGCCGCAAGGCGGGCACGACGTCGCCGGTGTAGCCGCCGGTGGCCAGCACGACAGTGGCGGCGTCGATCTGCCCTTGTTCGGTCTTCAGGTGCTTGACCGCGCCGTCGAGCGTGGCGTGCACGACCGGCGAGTCTTCATGGATGCGCACGCCCAGCCGGACGCACTCGCGGGCCAGCGCGCGGGCGTAGTTCAGCGGATGGAAGTGAAAGGACGACGGGTCTTCGATGCCCTGGAAATAGACATCGGACACGAGACGCTCCCGGACTTCGCTGCGCGACAGCAGCCGCACGTCGCGCCCGAAGTCGCGCTGCTGGCTGTCGCACCACTGGCGCAGCGCGTCGGTCGCCTCGTAGCGCACGACGCGCAGGCGACCGTCCACCTTGTGGGCGTCGGCGATACGCAGATCGCGGATGTTGTTGCGGATGATCTCGACGCCTTCCATCGACAGCCGGTAAAGCTGGCGGTAGTGGTCTTCGTCGACGTGCTTGCGGATGGCATCGGCGCCGGCCGAAAAGGCCGGCGACACCGAGCCGCCGTTGCGGCCCGACGCCCCCCAGGCAATGCGCCGCGCCTCCAGCAAGGTGACGTTGCGGCCGCGCCGGGCCAGTTCCAGCGCGGTGGACAGGCCTGCCAGGCCCGCGCCGATCACGCAGACGTCGGCGCTGGCCGCGCCCGCCAGCGGCGGATAGTAGGTTTCGCTGTCGGCGAGCGTGCGCTTGTAATACGTGTCGATGTACTCGGAGACCATGGTGTCCGCTCAGTGCAGGCCCGCGCCTTGCAGGCCCCCGGTCAGGCGCTTTTCCAGCCAGTTGGCCAGGCGCAGGAGCGGGTAGCAGTAGATGAAGTAGATGGCGGCGATCATGCCGTAGATGAACAGGGATTTCGCCGGGAAGGTGATGATGAAGACTTCGCCCTGGCGGGTCAGCTCGGTGATGCCGACGACCGAAAGGATGGCGGTGCTTTTGATCAGCATGACGTAGACGCCGCTCATGGGCTGCACGATCAGGCGCATGGCCTGCGGCAGGATGACCAGCCACAGGATCTGCAGCGGTCGCAGTCCCAGCGTCATCGCGCCCTCGGTCTGGCCGCGCGGCACGGCCTGGATGGCGCCCATGACAATTTCCGCCACGTAGCAGGACGTGTAGACCGACAGCGCCACGAAGGCCGCCGTGCCGGAATCCCAGTGCAGCATTTCAATGCCGGAGCTGGGCAGCACGAAGTAGAAAATGTAGAGCTGCACCAGGAATGGCGTGCCGCGCAGGATGTGGATGTAGAGACCCAGGATCTGATGCACGCCGCGAATGCGGTAGCTGCGGATCACGCCGATGACAAAGCCCAGCAGCGACCCCGCGATGATGGCCACGAAGGAGATCTTCAGCGTCTCCCAAAAACCCTTGAGCAGAAAGGGCAGGACGACGCCGGCGGTGGAAAGATAGGATTCCAGCATGGTTACCTCGCGTTCCAGGCCGGGCCGGCCAGCCACAGGCTTACGCCCTTGGACAGCAGCAGCATGACGCAGTAGATCAGCAGATAGCCTGCGGCGATGGTCAGGAAGGCTTCGTTGGGCACGATGCGTTCGCTGTTCATCTGCACGCCGGCGGCCACCAGTTCAAACACCGTGATCAGCGACAGCAGCGAGGTGTCCTTGATCAGCACGGCGGTCTGGCCCAGCAGCGGCGGCAACGTATTGGCGAAGGCTTGCGGCAGCACCACATAACGCAGACGCTGGTGGTAGTTCATGCCGCAGGCCTTGGCCCCTTCGATCTGGCCGCGCGGCACGGACTCGATGCCGACGCGGATGATTTCGCTCATGTAGGCCGCGTGGTGCACGGTCATGGCGATGATGCCCAGCACCATCTCGCTCCAGCCCTTGGCGCCGGGCACCAGGTACGGCACCGCGTAATAGACCAGGTAGATCTGCACGAGCAGCGGCGTGGAGCGCACGAATTGCACATAGGCCGCCACCGGGCGCCACACCGCGCCGCGCGACGACATATGGGCAAGCGCCAGCGGCACCCCGGCCAGCACCGACAGCACCAGGCTTGCGCCCGCCGCGATCAGCGTATTGACCAGGCCTTCGGCGAATTGGCCCGTGTACTGGCTGACGATGCGCCAGTTATAGAAATCGATCAGCCAGTCCATGGGCGGTCCCGTCTCCGATCAGTGGTCTTTCTTCCAATCGGTCGAGTACCAGTACTGCACAAGCTCCGGCAGCGAGTTGTCGGCGGTCTTCAGCGTCTGCCAGTTGTCCAGCCAGAACTTCAGACGGAAGGCGTTGGGGCCGACGGCGAACGCCAGCGGCTCGCGCACCATGACGCCTTCCAGCACGCGCAGGTTGCCGAAGTCCACGAGGAACTGGTTGGCGGTGGACAGCGACATGATCCCCGCGTCCAGCCGGCCGCTGGACAGCGCCTGGCCGACCGGAGCGCTGCCGCCCGAGAACTCCTTCAGCGTGGCCGAGGGCAGCATCTTCTTGCCGACTTCGGCATAGGTGCTGGCGCCCAGCGCGCCGACGGTGACGCCGGACTTGTTCAGTTCGGCAAAGTTCTTGTACGGGGAATCCTTGGGCACCACGGCGACGGTGTCGGCGTAGAACATGGGCAGCGAGAACAGCACCTGCGCGGCGCGCTGCGGCGTGGGTGTCATGTCCGCGGCCACCATGTCGGCCTTGCCCGACAGCAGCGCGGGCAACAGGCCCTTCCATTCATAATCCTGCAGCACCAGCTTCACGCCCAGGTCGTCCGCCATGCGCTTGGCCACTTCCACTGCCAGCCCCGTGCGCTTGCCCGACTTGTCCATGAAGCTCATGAGCGGCCCGGATGTCTGCACCGCCACGCGCAGTTCGCCGCGCTTGATGATGTCGGAAAGTTCGTCCGCCTGTGCCGGCAGGGCCACGGTGGCGGCCGCCAGGGCGACGCTGGCCACGCCCAGCCATTGTTTGATCTTCAGCATTTCTAACCCCTTTGGTGATTGGACCCATATCGTTCCGGGCAAGGCACATCGCGCCGGCAGCGCCCGGATAAGCCGGACCGGCGGGACTACAGAATCTTTTCCAGGAAAGCGCGGGTGCGCGCCTCTTTGGGGTGGCCGAACACTTCGTCGGGCGTGCCCATCTCCACGATGCGGCCGGCATCCATGAAGAGCGCGCGGTCGCCCACGTCGCGGGCAAACCCCATTTCGTGCGTCACAACCGCCATCGTCATGCCGTCGCGCGCCAGTGCGCGCATCAATTCAAGAATGCCGCCCACCGTCTCGGGATCGAGCGCCGACGTGGCTTCGTCGAACAGCATCAGTTGCGGGTCCATCGCCAGCGCGCGTGCAATGGCCACACGCTGCTGCTGGCCCCCGGACAGCTGGCTGGGATAGCGATCGCCAAATTCCGCCATGCCGACGCGGCCCAGCAGCTCGCGGGCGTAGCGCTCGGCATCGGCGCGGCTGCGCCCGCGCACGACGCGCTGGGGTAGCGCCACGTTGTCGAGCGCAGTACGGTGCTGGAACAGGTTGAAGTGCTGGAACACCATGCCCACGTCGGTGCGCCAGCGGTTGACGTCCGTGGCCGGGTCCGTGAGCGACACGCCGTTCACGCGGATGCTGCCGCTGTCGATGCTTTCCAGGCCGTTCAAGGTGCGCAGCAAGGTGCTCTTGCCCGAGCCGGACGGCCCCACCACCACCATCACCTCGCCGCGTTCGAGCTGGCAATCGATGCCATCCAGCGCCAGATGCGGGGGATGCCCGTCGCGCTGATAGGTCTTTCTGACTGCCTGAACTACGAGCAAGGGTTCGGCCACGAATTCACCTTCAGGTGCAGTGCACCTCAAAAATATTTCGCATTTCACGTCATAGTTTCGTATAGTAAATTTTTTTCCAGAATCGCCACTTAGGCATAACCCTTAAGCGAAGACGCTGACTTCGCAAGGCATCGAAGGAACCGGCATGGACACTCCTCAAGACATCCTGCGCAATCTCGGACTCAATTCCAATGCGCTCACCGGCGGCACCCTGATCGCCCGCAGCCCGATCGACGGCGCCGAGCTGGCGCAGGTGCATGAGCACACGGTGGCCCAGGCCCACGCCGCCATCACCCGCGCCCGCCAAGCCAGCCTGGCATGGCGCGACGTCCCCGCCCCCCGCCGCGGCGAGCTGATCCGCCTGTTCGGTGAGACCCTGCGCCAGCACAAGCAGGAGCTCGGCCGCCTGGTCAGCCTGGAAGCCGGCAAGATCGTTGCCGAAGGCGAAGGCGAAGTGCAGGAAATGATCGACATCTGCGACTTCGCCGTCGGCCTGTCGCGCCAGCTCTACGGCCTGACCATCGCGTCCGAGCGTCCCGGCCACCGCATGATGGAAACGTGGCATCCGCTCGGTGTCGTCGGCGTCATCAGCGCCTTCAACTTCCCCGTCGCCGTCTGGTCCTGGAACGCCGCGCTGGCGATGGTTTGCGGCAACGCCGTCGTCTGGAAGCCGTCGGAAAAGACGCCGCTCACGGCCCTCGCCTGCCAGGCCCTCTTCGCGCAAGCCGTGCAACGCTTTGGCGACGCCCCCGCCGGCCTGTCCGAAGTCCTGATCGGCGGCCGCGAAGTCGGCGAGACCTTGGTCGACTCGCACACCGTGGCCCTGGTGTCCGCCACCGGCTCCACCCGCATGGGCCGCCAGGTCGGACCGCGCGTCGCGCAGCGCTTCGGCCGCGTCCTGCTGGAACTGGGCGGCAACAACGCCATCATCGTCGGCCCCACCGCCGACCTGGACATGGCCGCGCGCGGCATCGTCTTCGGCGCCATCGGCACCGCTGGCCAGCGCTGCACCACCACCCGCCGCCTCATCGTTCACGAAAGCATCGCCGACGAACTGGTCCAGCGCCTGCACAAGGCCTATGCCAGCGCCCCCATCGGCAACCCCCTCGACAGCGGCAACCTGGTCGGCCCCCTGATCGACCGCGCCTCCTTCGACGCCATGCAGGCAGCCCTGACCGCCGCACGCGAACAAGGCGGCAAGGTCACCGGCGGTGAACGCGTGCTGGCCGACCAATACCCTGACGCCTGGTACGTGCGCCCCGCCATCGCCGAAATGCCCGGCCAGACCGACGTCGTCTGCCACGAAACCTTCGCCCCCATCCTCTACGTGATGCGCTACAAGGACTTCAACGACGCGCTCGCCATGCAGAACGGCGTGCCGCAAGGCCTGTCGTCCGCCATCTTCACCAACGACCTGCGCGAAGCCGAAACCTTCCTGTCGGCCGCCGGCTCCGACTGCGGCATCGCCAACGTCAACATCGGCACCTCCGGCGCCGAAATCGGCGGCGCCTTCGGCGGCGAAAAGGAAACCGGCGGCGGCCGCGAGTCCGGTTCAGACGCCTGGCGCAACTACATGCGCCGCGCCACCAACACCATCAACTACTCGCGCAACCTGCCGCTGGCCCAAGGCATCAAATTCGGCGAATAACCGCCGATCACCCTGCCGCAAGGCCTGCCGGATCCGCCGCGCAGCGCCTTCGCCCAACACCTTTCTCCAAGCCCCGCGCATTGTCGACAATGCGCGGGGTTTTCGCATTGCTTACAGCCCATACAACCAATTAGCCTGACTTACAAACTGTTGCCGGGGACGGTGCTACATTGCCTCATCACAAAAACCATACACGTCCTCAATGACCTCCAGCCGTCCCTTTCATCGCTCTCCCACTACCCGCCTCGCCGCCGCCATCCTGGCCCTGAGCGCGGCCGGCTCCGCCGCGGCAGGCGTGTCTTACCGGCTGGACCGCCCCTCTGCGGCGCCCGGCGAAACCGTCACCATCGAGGCCGTGTTCTTCAACGAAGGGGGCTCGCGCGTGGACTGGCAGGCCCCGCCTGAACTCGTCCTCCAGTGGCGCAGCCCCAACGGCCAGATCGTGCGCAGCCTGGCCAAACTGAAAAGCGGCCGCGACAACTACAGCGTGCCCGTCAACAACTTCGCCCGCATGTCCTGGACCGCCGAAGTGCCCGCCACCGCGCGCGGCCTGCAAGCCGTCTCCATCGAAGGCCAACCGTCCATGATGGCGCTGGACGCCACCGGCCGCGATAGCGGCACCCTGGCCACCACGCCCGCCCAAACCCCCGTCGTCGACGCCCGCAGCGGCCAGCCCGTCCCGCCCGCCGCCGTCGCCGCGGCAGGCGCCTCGCCCGAAGCCGGCCCCGCCCCCGCCGCCGCCGTCGAACAGACCGTCGAACAGGCCGCCTTCGACAAATTCCGCAGCGCCTTTTCGGCCTACAAACCCGTCTACTTCGCCGTCGGCACCCGGGGCCTGACCACCGCCCGCTTCCAGATCAGCGCCAAATACCGCCTCATCAGCCCGCGCGGCAGCGCAGACACCTGGCACGACGACTTCTACCTGGGCTACACCCAGACCTCGCTCTGGGACCTGGAAAGCGACTCCAAGCCTTTCATCGACACCACCTTCAACCCCAGCGTCTTCTGGCTCTCCGACGACGTCTGGAAATCCGACAACCAGAACTGGCGCATCGGCATGAACGTCGGCGTCGAACATGCCTCCAACGGCAAGGACGGCGACGACTCGCGCTCCCTGAACGACGGCTACATCGAACCGCGCTTCCACTACCGCTTCGACGGCGGCAGCACCCTCACCTTCGCCCCCAAGGTCAAGGCCTACTTCGCCGTCGCCAACGAAAACAGCGACTACTCCGCCTACGCCGGCCACGTCGACTGGCAACTGCGCTGGGCCCAGGACAACGGCGCGGTCGTCACCGCCATGTACCGCCAGGGCGACCAACGCCGCCGCACCACCCAACTGGACTTCGCCTGGCCGCTGCAACGCACGTTCCTGAACTGGAACGGCTACCTGCACCTGCAGTACTTCAACGGCTACGGCGAAACGCTGCTTGGCTACAACCAGCGCAACGAAAGCCAGTTCCGCGTGGGCCTGTCGCTGATTCCGTAAGGCCTTAACGCGGCACGGAATCGTTGAATGAAAATCGCCGGCTTGAAATGCCGGCGATTTGCTTTGCGCGCGCGATTGGGGGGGCTACCTCTATTGGCGGGACGGTGTCAGACACCCTGGAGAGAGGGGCGTCAGCCCGTGACGGCAATTCAACGGGTGTCAGACACCTTGGTATAGAACGCCGACGCAAGGCACCCGAACGCCAGATAAGGCCGCCCGCGCGGCCGACATCTGGCAGCCCCGCAAGATCTTCCGAACCCGAACAGACCTGTAGAAAAAGGTCAAGCAAGCCACCCTCCCCAACGGCCGCCCGACCTTTTACGACGCAGCCCGGCGCGGCGGCGGCCCGGGTGCGCGGGGCGTGTAGATGCGCCCGAGGGAATCGGAAGGCAGTCGCCGAAGGCGACAACGACGATGACGACGGGGAAGTCCGGAGCGAAGGCTCCGGACCGCAATCGTAGCCCCGCGCACCCAGGCCGCCGCCGTGCAGGGCGTCTCAAGAACCCGCACCAAACCCGCCCCAGCCGCCGCAAGAACACCGAAACAACCACCGAAACAACCACCGAAAGAAACCACCAAAGAAACCAACAAAGAATCCAACAAAGGGATTTCCCTCAATCCCCCCGAAACTCCAACCCCGTCCCGTAAACTCCGCCCCAAAGCGCACCCAAAAACACCGCGCACCAAGGGGATCCGGGCCGCTAGCCCCGGACAGATAAAGCACAAGCAAAGCCATTCATGTTCGCCGACCTTAAGCACCTCTCGCACCACGCCGCCTGGCGCCGCCAGCTTGAAATGCTGCTCGAATCCGCCGGCGAAGGCATCTACGGCATCGACCTGCGCGGCCGCTGCATCTTCATCAACAGCGCCGGCGCCGACATGCTCGGCTACACCCCCGATGAACTGGTAGGCCGCAACATGCACTACCTCATCCATCACTCCCACGCCAACCGCACCCTCATGCCCGTCCACGACTGCCGCATCTTCAAAGCCTTCCGCGACGGCCGCGGCGAACGCGCCGACGACGAAGTGCTCTGGCGCCGCGACGGTACCTGCTTTGACGCTCAGTACGCCTCATACCCCATCCGCAACGACCAGGAAGTCGTCGGCGCCGTCGTCACTTTCTCAGACATCACCGCCCGCAAACAGATCGAGCGCGAACTCCAAAGCACCCAAGCGTTGCTAGAACGCCGCGTCGGCGAACGCACCGCCGAACTCAGCGCCGCCCACGAATCCCTGCGCCGCCTGTCCTCGCACCTGAGCACCCTGCGCGAAGAGGAACGCGCCCACATCGCCCGCAACATCCATGACGATCTGGGCGCCTCATTCACCGCCCTGCAGCTCGACCTGAACTGGCTGCGCCGCCAGCTCAGCGCCGCGCCCGACCTCCAGGCGCACCTTGACCGCATGCTCGAAGTCACCCAGACCGCCATGGGCGCCACCCGCCGCATCCTCAACGACCTGCGCCCCGTCGTCCTCGACCACCTTGGCCTCTGGGCCGCCCTTGAAGCCCTGCTGCAGGACCTGCAGACCCGCAGCGGCCTGCAGTGCCGCTACCTTTGCCCGCCCGACACCGAAAGCCTGCGCCTGGACCGCAACGCCGAAATCGCCATCTACCGCATCGTCCAGGAACTGCTCACCAACGTGCAGCGGCATGCCCGCGCCCGCAGCGTCAGCGTCAGCGCCGTCTGGGGCGCCGACGGCCTGGTGCTCACCGTCGAAGACGACGGCGTCGGCATGCAACTGCCCGAAGACCGCCACACCTTCGGCATCCTTGGCATGCGCGAGCGTGCCCGCGCCATTGGCGGCGATCTTGCACTCGACAGCGCCCCCGGCGCCGGCATGCGCGCCCGCCTGCGCCTGAACCCGCTGGCTGCTTGAAGGAAACCGCGCCATGCCCCTGAACCTGCTTATCGTCGACGACCACCTCATCATCCGCCGCGGCCTCGCCCGCATCCTGGAAGAAGATCCGCGCGTCGCCCTTGTCCACGAAGCCGCCGACGGCCCCGCCGCCCTGCGCGCCCTGCGCCAGGCCCACTACGACGCCATCGTCCTGGACGTTGCCCTTGGCGAGCGCGACGGGCTGGATGTACTGAAATGCGTGCGCGCCGATCATCCGGGATTGGGCGTCGTCATGCTCTCCGTCTACCCCGAATCCCAGTTCGCCGTCCGCGCACTGCGCGCCGGCGCCCATGCGTATCTGAACAAAGGCTGCGAGCCCGAAGAACTGCTTGCCGCCCTGACCAACGCCGCCGCGGGCAAGATGTACGTCACGCCCACTGTCGCCGAACTGCTCGCCCACACCGTCCGCCAGGACAGCTCCCGCCCGCCCCACGAACTGCTGTCCAACCGCGAATTCCAGGTGTTGCAGCTGCTGGTGGCCGGCCGCTCCGTCTCGGCCATCGGCGAACAGCTTGCCCTGTCCGTCAACACCATCTCCACCTACCGCAGCCGCATCTTCGAAAAGCTCAACGTCCGCACGCTGGTGGAATTGGTCGCCTACGCCAACACGCACCAGTTGGGTGCGATCTGACCGCCTGCCGCACTATCCCGGCGCAGCCCGCGCACCACGTAGTAAGGCCCCTACACGCGTATCGTTGAACCGGCGATACCGGCCGCAGACGGCCAGCCCCATGATGGCTCCATTCCCGACCGAAGGAGCCACCATGTCCCTTTTCAGCAACCCATTTGACGCCAACAGCCGCCTGGCATGCGGCTGCGGACGCCACGCCTCGCAGGCCGAACACGAGCGCGCCACGCAGGCAATCTCGCAGGGCGATGCCGCCGGCAGCGCCGTCGAACAGGCCGTCATGCGCGCCCTGTTCCCGCAGGATGCGCTGCGCCGCCGCTTCCTGCGCGCCGTCGGCAGCGGCACCGCCATGGCCGCCATCGCGTCGATCTTCCCGCTTGCCGCCGCCAAGGAAGCCTTCGCGCAGACCGCCGGCCCGCTGGAAAAACAGAAGCTCAAGGTCGGCTTCATCCCCATCACCTGCGCCACGCCCATCATCATGGCGCACCCCATGGGCTTTTACGGCAAACAGGGGCTGGACGTCGAAGTCGTCAAGACCGCCGGCTGGGCGCTCATCCGCGACAAGGCCATGTCCGGCGAGTATGACGCCGCCCACATGCTGTCGCCCATGCCGCTCGCCATCTCGATGGGCGTGGGCGCCAGCCGCGCCGTGCCGTGGACCATGCCGGCCGTCGAGAACATCAACGGCCAGGCCATCACGCTGTCCATGAAGCACAAGGACCGCCGCGACCCGAAGGACTGGAAGGGCTTCAAGTTCGCCGTCCCCTTCGACTACTCCATGCACAACTATCTGTTGCGCTACTACCTGGCCGAACACGGCCTGGATCCCGACACCGACGTGCAGATCCGCTCCGTGCCGCCGCCCGAAATGGTGGCCAACCTGCGCGCCGACAACATCGACGGATTCCTGGCGCCCGATCCCGTCAACCAGCGCGCCGTGTACGACGGCGTGGGCTTCATCCACACCTTGTCCAAGGCCATCTGGGACGGCCACCCCTGCTGCGCGTTCTCCGCCAGCAAGGAGTTCGTCACCACCATGCCCAACACCTATCAGGCCCTGCTGAAAGCCATCATCGAGGCCACCGCCTATGCCCGCAATCCGGCCAACCGCAAGGAAATCGCCACCGCCATCGCCGCGCCCAACTACCTGAACCAGCCCGTCACGGTGGTCGAGCAGGTGCTGACCGGCACCTACGCCGACGGCCTGGGCAAGGTGCTCACTGATCCCAACCGCATCGACTTCGACCCCATGCCCTGGCAGTCGTTCGCCGTCTGGATCCTGACGCAGATGAAGCGCTGGGGCCAGGTCAAGGGCGACGTCGATTATCAGAAGGTCGCAAGCGACGTCTTCCTGGCGACCGACGCCGTGCGCCTGATGCGCGAAGCCGGCCTCACCCCGCCCGCCGAAACCGGCAAGACCTTCAGCGTCATGGGCAAGCCCTTCGATCCCAGCCAGCCCGAGGCCTACCTCGCCAGCTTCAAGATCCGGAGGACCTGATGGGGTCCGTGCAACACTGGCGGGCCACGTTCCTGTCGATCGCCCTGTTCCTGGCGTTCCTGCTGCTCTGGCACGCCGCCACCCGCCCCGATGCGGGCGAGGCGACGGTGGACCCGGCCTACGCCGCGCTGGTCGGCAACGCCGCGGCCAGCGGGTCCAAGACGCCGTTCCCCGGTCCCGCCGAGGTCGGCGCGCAGCTATGGCAGCACCTGAAGGATCCCTTCTACGACCGCGGACCGAACGACAAGGGCATCGGCATCCAGCTGGGCTACTCCGTGGCGCGGGTGCTGACGGGCTTCGGCCTGGCAGCGCTGGTGGCCATCCCGCTCGGATTCCTGATCGGCATGTCCCGCACGGTTTACCGCGCGTTCGATCCCTTCATCCAGGTGCTCAAGCCGATCTCGCCCTTGGCGTGGATGCCGCTGGCGCTCTACACCATCAAGGACGCCAACACCTCCGCCGTCTTCGTGATCTTCATCTGCTCGCTGTGGCCCATGCTGGTGAACACCGCGTTCGGCGTGGGCGCCGTGCGGCAGGACTGGCTGAACGTGGCGCGCACGCTGGAAGTCTCCCGGTTGCGCACCGCGCTGCAGGTAATCCTGCCCGCCGCCGCGCCCACCATCATGACCGGCATGCGCATCTCGGTCGGCATCGCGTGGCTGGTGATTGTCGCCGCCGAAATGCTGATCGGCGGCACGGGCATCGGCTACTTCGTCTGGAACGAATGGAACAACCTGTCCATCTCCAACATCATCTGCGCCATCGTCTTCATTGGCCTGATCGGCATGCTGCTGGACAACCTGCTGGCGCGCGCCGCGCGGCTGGTGAGCTATCGGGAGTAACGCGCATGAGCCAATCTTTCCTGCAGGTCCAAGGGCTGGGCAAGCGCTACCCGGGGCGCGATGGCCGTCCGCAACCGCCCGTTTTCGAGAACATCGATTTCCAGATCGACAAGGGCCAGTTCGTCTGCGTCATCGGCCACTCCGGCTGCGGCAAGACCACCATCCTGAACGTGCTGGCCGGCATCGACGACAGCAACGAAGGCATCGTCATCATGGACGGCCGCCAGATTTCGGGGCCGTCGCTGGAACGCGGCGTCGTATTTCAGGCGCACGCGCTCTTGCCGTGGTTGACGGCGCTGCAAAATGTGGAATTCGGCGTGCGTTCGCGCTGGCCGGCCTACAGCCGCGAACAGGTGCGCGCGCACAGCCAGCGTTACCTCGACATGGTCGGGCTGGGCCACGCCGCCGGCAAAAAGCCCTGCGAACTGTCCGGCGGCATGAAGCAGCGCGTGGGCATCGCCCGCGCCTTTGCGATCCAGCCCAAGATGCTGCTGCTGGACGAGCCCTTTGGCGCGCTGGACGCGCTGACCCGCGGCGCTATCCAGGACGAGCTGCGCGCCATCGTCCAGGAAACCCGCCAGACCGTCTTCATGATCACGCACGACGTCGACGAGGCCATCCTGCTGTCGGACCGCATCCTGCTCATGAGCGCAGGGCCCTACGCCCGCATCGCCGAATCCGTCACCGTGGACCTGCCGCGCGACCGCACGCGCGCCAGCCTGCATCACGAACCCCGCTATTACGACATCCGAAACCATCTCGTCGACTTCCTGGTCGACAAGGCCATCCACAAGGAGTGAACCACCATGATGTCCCGCGCTGAAGTCACCGAACTCGTCGTCACCCGCAAGCTCCAAAAAAAGCTCTCGTGGGGCGCCATCGCCGAAGCCGTCGGCCAGAGCAAGGAATGGACCACCGCCGCGCTGCTGGGCCAGATGACCATGACCGAGGAACAGGCGCAGGCCGCCGCCCGCGTGCTGGATCTGCCCGCTGACGCCGTCGTGCAGCTGCAGGTCGTGCCCTACAAGGGCTCGCTGCCCAGCACCGTGCCCACCGATCCGCTGATCTACCGCTTCTATGAACTGATCAACGTCTACGGCACCACGTTCAAGGCGCTGATCAACGAAGAGTTTGGCGACGGCATCATGAGCGCCATCGACTTCAAGATGGATCTGTCGCGCGAGGCCGACCCCAAGGGCGACCGCGTGCAGATCGTGATGAGCGGCAAGTTCCTGCCGTACAAGACGTACTGAAGGCGCGCCAGGCGGGGCGGGCCCCGCCTGCGGTTAGCCCTCGGCGGCCAGTTCTTCCCAGCCCAGTTCGCGGGTGCGCTGCAGCGTCACCGTGACCTGGGCCGCCGCTTCGCGTACCGCCTGAACCAGCGTCACGCCGTTCAGCAATCGCGACGACACGCCCGCCATGAACACGTCGCCCGTGCCATGTACCGACGGCGGAATGGCGATCTCGGGGTGAGTCACCACCGTGACGTCGTCCTGCGTGACCACCACCAATTGCAACGTGCCCGGCGCCGCCGTCATCGGCGCGGCGCTGGTCGCGACGATCCACTGAGGCCCGCGCGCGATCAACTCGCGGGCCGCGGTCACCACTTCGTCGACCGACGACAGCGCGCGGCCCACCAGCAATTCCAGCTCAAAATGATTGGGCGTCATGCCCTCGGCCAGCGGCACCAGCAAATCGCGATACTGCGCGACCAGCCCTTCGTCCACGTAGAGCCCGTCATTGCGGTCGCCCATGACCGGGTCGATGAACACCCGCAGCTCGGGCCGTGACGCACGCACAGACGACAGCCATCGCGCCAGCAATCCGGCCTGCCCCGGCTGCCCCAGATATCCGCAGACCACCGCGCGCGCCACCTGGCTCACGCGACGTTCAACCAATCCTTGCAGCAAGCCTTCGAACCAGTCCAGCGGCACCGCCCCGCCGTGCAGCGTGGGATAGTGCGGCGTATTGCTGAGGATGACGGTGGGCAGCGCAATCGCGCGCAGTCCCGCCTTGCGGAACACTGGCATGGCGGCGTTGTTGCCGACATAGCCGTAGACGACCTGGGACTGGATCGAGACGACATCCACCTGCGCGGTGCGGGCGGGCAGCGCTGCGCCCGGCATGGGGGCAGCGGGAATTGCGGTCATGAGGATTGCTCCGGGGTGTGATCGGGGTGTAGCCGAGCGGGTCAGCCCATGCGGGTGATGAAATAGATCTTCTTGACGAAGTTGTCGACTTCCCAGCGGCCCGTGTAGCCTTCGGGCATGACAAAGGCTTCGCCCACGGTCAGCTCGTGCACCGTGCCGTCCGGGTCCACCAGACGCGCGGCGCCTTCGACGATATAGCCGAATTCGATGTAGCCGGTGGTGTTGGACTGGAACGAGCCCGCCGTGCTTTCCCACACGCCCGCCTCGGCCTTGCCCGCGTTGCCTTCAAAGGCGGTCACGGTACGAAACGCGGCATCGCCCGAAATCGGGCGGCGCGGCTTGCCGGGCACCGGGTTCTTCATCGGGCCGGCATCGATGCGGACAAGCCGCGATTGATCGTTTTTCATGGTTGATCCTGTGTCTTTCAATAGCGAGTCAGTGCGCCGGCCCCGGGCGTTCAGTGCGCCGCCACCACCAGCACCTCGGCCATGGCCCGGCTGACGGTGCGCATGCGGTGGGGCAATTCAGAGTCGAAATAGACGGAATCGCCGGTTTCCAGGCGGAACTGGCGTTCGCCCACGTGGACCTCGATGGCGCCCTTGAGCACCAGCAGGAATTCCTCGCCCGGATGCGGAAACACCGCGGCGGCGTCCGGAAATTCGCGCGGCGGATGCACCACGAAGGGCTCCATCGCCTTGACCTTGCGCCGCCCCGCCAGCGACTCGTAATGGTACTCGCTGCCCAGGCCGCGCCGCTGCAGGGCCTCCCGGTCGGCCACGCGCACCACGCTGACCACTTCGTCTTGCGCGGCGCCGTCGTCCCCGACCAGTTGGGACACGCCCACGCCATAGGCCTCGGCCAGGCGCAGCACCGTGGAAATCGACGGCTCGCTCAGGCCCCGCTCCAACTTGGAGAGATAGCTTTTGGTCAATCCTGTGCGCTGCGCCAGCTGTTCCAGAGACAGGGTTTGCTGGCGGCGCAGGGTGCGTAGGCGGTGCGGCAGGTCGATCATGGGCGGGGAAGGCGCAAATACAACCGGCAAGAATGCCCCAAAAGCCCGCCGCCGTCGAGCCGCCCCGCCCTGCTTCGCCTAGCTCAGCACATCAGGGTGCGCCCGCAGGGCGCGGCGCGCGTAGTACGAGAACCCCACCTGCGACCGCTTGGGCGTCAGAATCCAGTCGTGCGCCTCGCGGCCCAGTTCCGGCGGAATCGGCTGGATCTTGCCCGCGGCCATCGCCAGCAGCTGCATGCGCGCGGCGCGCTCGAACTGCAGCGCCAGCACGCAGGCTTCTTCCACCGACCCGGCCGCAATCAGCATGCCGTGATGCGACAACAGGATGGCGCGCTTGGAACCCAGCGCCTTGGAAATGATCTCGCCTTCCTCGTTGCCCACCGGCACGCCCGGCCAGTCCTTCAGGAACGCCACGTCGCCGTAGAGCGGGCAGTTGTCCATGTGCGAGACCTCAAGCGGAATCTCAAGCATCGACAACGACGCCACGTGCAGCGGATGCGTGTGGATGATGCAGTTCACGTCCGGCCGCGCGCGGTAGATCCACGAGTGAAAGCGGTTCGCCGGATTGGGCATGCCGCCGCCTTCCTGCACGCGCAGGTCTTCGTCCACCAGCAGCAGGTTGCTGGCCGTGATCTCGTCGAAGCCCAACCCCAAACGCTGCGTGAAATAGCGGTCGGGCGCATCGGCGCGCGCCGTGATCTGGCCCGCCAGGCCCGAATCATGCCCGCCGTCAAAGAGGATGCGGCAGGTCAGCGCCAGCCGCTCGCGCAAGGTCCATTGCGGGGTGTCGAACTGGCGCTGCATCTCGGCCTGTGCGCGCGCGATCAGTTCGTCCTTTCCCAGGTGCATCGTATCGGCCATCATGTCTCCGTCATGCCGTTTCCATCAACGGCGTAAATCCCGGCAAGGCGCGCATGCGAGCCAGCCAGGCAGTGAGGTTCGCAAAGCCGGACAGGTCGTAACCGCCCTCGCCCGCCATGCTCGTGTAGGGGTACAACGCGATGTCCGCGATGGTGGGCGAGGCGCCCACCAGAAACTCGCGGCCCGCGAGGTGGCCGTCCATCAGCGCGGCGGCCTTCATGCCCGCCGCGCGCCACGCCACCATGTCAGGATCGTCCGTCTTGGCGGTCTGCCGCAGGTGGATTAAGAGGCGCGGCTGCGCGAACGCGTGCATGTGCTGGGTCTGCTCAAAACTCAACCAGCTCGACACCTGCGCCTGCGCCAGCCGGTCTTCGGGCAGCCACGACGTGCCCATGCCCAGATACCACAGGATCGCCTGCGACTCCGCCAGCCACTGCCCTTCCGGCGTCAACAGCGCCGGCACCTGCCGCCACGGATTGATGCGCGCGAACGCCTCGGTCTCCAGGTCGCCCTGAACGATGTCGAACGTGCGCCGCTTGAGTGGCAGACCCATCAGCCCGCAGGCCAAGCGGATCTTCCACGCGTTGCCCGACCGCAGCGTATCGGCCAGTTCCAGCGGCTTGCCCGCCAGCGGGTGGGACGCCCCGGTATTCATGCGTAGCTCCTTTCCATATGCGTGTTTCCTAATCCATCTTGATATTGGCGCGCTTCACGATCTCGGCCCACTTGGTCTTTTCGCCGCCGATGAAGCGCTGATATTCCTCGGGCGTGCCCGTGTAGAGCTGCGTGCCCTGCGCCGCCAGCCGTTCCTTCAAGTCGGGCAAGGCCAGCGTCTTTTGCAAGGCCGCGCTCAACGCAGCCACCACGTCCGGCGGCGTGCCGGCGGGTGCAAAGAACGCATTCCACGAACTGATCTGCAGGCCCGCATCGCCCGCCTCGACGCTGGTTGGCACTGCGGGCGCAGACGGCAGCCGCTTGTCCGACGCCACCGCCAGCGCCCGCAACTTGCCCGACGCGACGTGCGGCATGATGACCGGACTGGCGTCCATCACCACATCCACCTGCTCGCCGATCGCTGCATTCACGGCCTCGCTGCCGCTCTTGAACGGCACATGCACGATGTCCACGCCCGCAGTCAGCTTCAAGAGTTCCAGGCCCAGATGCGGTGAACTGGCGTTGCCGGCCGAGCCGAAATTCAGCTTGGCGGGATTGGCCTTGGCATACTTGACGAACTCGGCGAACGACGCGCCGGGCAAACCCGAACGCACGGCCAGCAAATAGGGCGACCCGGACACCATGCCCACCGGCGCAAACTTGTCCGCGTCATAGCTGAGCTTGGCGTAGATCAACGGGTTAACCACCTGCGTGCCCACCGTCCCCATGAATATTGGGTATCCATCGGCCGGCGCCGTCGCCGCCACCTGCGCCGCGATCACACCCCCCGCACCCGGCCGGTTCTCGATGACGATCCCCTGCCCCAACACGTCCCCCATTCCCTTGCCCACCTGCCGCGCCACGATATCCGTGATGCCGTCGGCGCCAAACGGCACCACCAGCCGGATCGGCCGCTCCGGAAACGCCGCCTGCGCGTGCCCCGCCAATCCCGCCGTCATCGCCAACGCTGCCACCATGCCCAAGACCTTCATGCCATTCCCCTTGTATGCGCCATCGCGGCGCTATGACACAAAGTGTCCTATAGAGCATTGATTTTCCGCAAGGGGAATTTGATTAGGGGAAACCTGGGGCGGGGGAATATAGTCCGCCTATTTCACTGAAGTTCGCCTTTTCATAAATTCCGGCAACTGCAGACTACCCGCACCCATCCCCACCAAAAGCGCCTCCGATATCTCATCGACCGTCGCAACGCGTGGTAACTGCGACGGCCAGCGCGATCAGTTCATGCGCCTTGGGATCAAGATGTCCGTGCTTCTCCACGGGGCTTGCCAAGGTGGATATCCCTGCCACCGCTTCTTGGCCCTTTTCTAGGCTTTCTGAATGGCCAAGACTCCTCTCGGCTCGGCGCCGTTCATTCCGAACGGACGCATGTTGGTGACAGAGTCGGCCTGTCAGCTCACGTGCCTTCCCTGCGGTGCACATTGGTTAAAAGACGAAAATTGGTTCGTCTGAACTGCCCGACGTGCCTACGGCTTCTGAACCTGAAGAGGCTCGAACCGCGCCGGCCCGAGCCGAAAACCCCGCGCAATCTAGCTGGACCCTACGGCCCCCGAGGCGGTTTTCAGGAGGTATAACGAAGGCTATATCAGTGGCGTCGCGGGTTAAATTTGCATCACGGTTTGGCCCTAAGACACATTCCCGGCACGGTGGCTTGGAACCCACTCGCGCCAAGAAGCGCACCGATTTGCTACTTGCCCAAGAAAAGGCGAACTTTCGTATAAATCCATCCTTGTCCTGCGTCCCTTGCAAAAAAATGCGAACTTGGCTGGTACAAATTTTGCGAGCTCGCCCGTCAAAAAAAAAGCGAACTTTATTCCGTGCGCTCAAACCTGGGGCGGGGGAATGGGAGTTCGCGGTCTTAATCGTTTCTTCGCGACACAATTTACCAAATCATCGCGCGCCCGACTGCGCCGCGACGATCTTCATGAAGCCGTCAACCAATTGATGTGAGACGCCTTTGGCGCGCACCGCATATACCTGTGCCCTGGCCGTCAGCCCCTGGACGGGCAAGAACAGGATATCGCTGCGGCTGTGGTCGGCAACCGACCTTCCAACCAAGGCAAAGCCCAGGCCGGCCGCCACCAGACCCAGCGCGGTGTGGATTTCTTTCGCCTCGTATCCCACACGGACCTTGGCTCCCGCTTGTTCCAACGCCTCGATGGTCGAGCGGGCGAAGCTACTACCCGGATCCTTTGGATAGCTGATGAAGGCCATGTCGGCCAGGTCATTGGGCGTGAGTCGCTTGCGCTTGGCAACCGCATCCGTACACGGCACGGCCGCAACCAGCGCGTCCTCGAACAGCGGAAAGTAGTCCAGGTCCTCCTCCTCGATGCACCGCCCGATGGTGCGCGACAGGCCCACATGGATAAGCCCGCTGCGCAGGGCCTCGCCCTGGTGCTCGCTGAGGATTTCGGTTAGATCGATTCGCACCTTGGGTAGGTCAGCCTTCATCTTGCGTACAGCATCGGGCAGCACCGAAAAAATGGTCGAACGCGTGAAGCCAATACTCAACCAACCAAAATGGCCCGAGGCCATGTCCTGCGCCTCGTCGAACAGACGTTGGGCGTCGGCCAGCAGCGCCTTGGCTTTGGGATAGATGAAACTGCCCAGCGGCGTAAGCGTCATGGGCCGTTTCGAACGGTCGAACACCTTCGCTCCCAACCGGGCTTCCAACTGTGCCAGCTGCATGCTGACCGCCGTAGGCACGACGTGCAACCGCTGGGCCGCCAAGTTGGCATTGCGGGTTTCGACCACTTCGCAAAAGAACTGCAGGGGTTTTAGGTTCATGGAAATTGATCTTACGCTCAAAAATGCTTGATTGCTCTCTACATTTCTTTAGCTGAACATGGGATTGAAAGCACCCAGATTGAAAGCCCCCATTCACGCGCCAAACTTGGAGACCCTGTTGATGCCTGATTTGAACGAGCCCGAATGGCTGAGTCTTGCCCGCGGCCTTTCCACTGCCGAGGTATCCGACGCCCTCGACTACTACAAGCTGGCTGGTTGTGTCCTGGGCATACGGCCGGTCGCCGGGCCGGACAGGCTGTTCGGACATGCCTATACGGTCCGATTCGCGCCAATCGACGACGCCCAGCCTGGGACAGTGGGCGACTTCATCGACCGGCTCGTCCCCGGCACCGTAGCCGTCTTGGACAATGGCGGCCGGATGGACTGCACTGTGTGGGGCGGCATTCTCAGCCGCTTGGCTGCGAAAAAAAACATTGCCGGTACGGTCGTGCACGGGGTATGCCGCGACACAGCTGAAGCCGACGATGCTGGCTATCCGCTATATGCCCGAGGCGCCTTCATGCGCACCGGCAAGGATCGGGTGCAGGTACAGGCTTACGAGGAGCCCGTCGCACTGGGTGACGTGCGCGTGTGTCCGAAAGATCTTGTGATTGGCGATGCCGATGGAGTGGTGGTGGTGCCGCAGGCGCGCATACGGGAAGTGCTCCATAAGGCGCTGGAAACACGCGCGCTGGAAAGCCAGATATTGGCAGCGGCGTTGAACGGCGTGCCGCTGGCCGAAGCGCGCAGGCAGTTCGGCTATCACAAACTGCAGCGTTCTCCGGATAGACCGACCGATCCGACCTGATTCTGCGCTGATAACAACTACATAATCCAAGGAGACATGATGTCAATAATCCGCATTTTGAGTGCAGGAGCCCTGTGCGCGGTCACTGCCGCAATCGCCGCGCCAGCTTTGGCCCAGGAGCCTTATCCCTGCCAGCTGGTGAAGATCATCTCACCCTACCCGCCGGGCGGCACCACCGACATTCTGGCGCGTCTGATCGCGCCGGGACTGGCCGCAGAACTGGGCACCAACGTCATCGTGGAGAACAAGGGTGGCGCAAGCAGCAACATCGGAACTCAGTACGTCACCACGGCAGCGCCAGACGGCTGCACACTGCTTTTGGGCAACAACACCGGGGTCGTCATCAACCGCAACTTGTACACACTGCGCAACGACCCGGTCAGCACTTTGGCGCCGGTCGCTGAAGTGGCTGCAGTCCCACTGGTGCTTTACGTCAACGCCTCCGTGCCTGCCAGGACCGCCGATGAGCTGTTCACCCTGATTCGCAGCAAGCCCGGCGAATTCAATTTCGCATCGGGTGGCAGTGGCAGCCCGCAACACCTGATGGGTGAAATGCTCAAACTTGATATGAAGCTCGACATGATCCACATCCCCTATCGCGGACAGGGGCCGGCGCTGGCCGACGTAATTGCAGGCCAGGTGCCCATCGCGTTTGAAACCACTACAGCCATCGCCCCGCAGCTCAGCTCGGGCCGCATCCGCGCGTTGGCCACTACTGGCACAGTCCGTTCCAGGATCCTGCCCGACGTGCCGACGATGAAAGAACTGGGCCATGCCAATTTCGTGATCGACAACTGGTATGGAATCTTTGCTCCAGCAAAAACACCCGCGGCACTGATCCAGCGCCTCAACCTGGGGGTGGTCAAGGCGCTGAAGAGTCCGACGCTGGCCAAGAACCTGGACGAGATGGGCTCCGATGACGTGGCCGTAACGCCCGAACAGTTCGCGAGCTTTATAGCCAAAGAACTACCGTACTGGGAATCGCTGGTGAAACGTACTGGCGCGAAGGTGGACTGACATGACCGATCTGCCTGCCACCTTGCGCTAGTTGGGTGCTGCCACGGTCTACGAAGCACAGGGCGCCAAGGGCGCCCTGTTAAATAAGACTTCATCAGTAGGGAAATCAGTTGATCAGCAGTCGTGCGCATGCTCCTTTGGTGGGTAGTGCGTTGGCGGACCAGGGGTTTGCCGCGCGCACCTTCCGATTTTCCGTCGAAGACAAGAAGGGCCGCGGCGCGGGCGACATCGAGGCGCTCGTCGCATGGAAGCATGGCCAGCTTTCCGTGCTGACGCTGTGGTCTGCATGGACAGCTTCTGCCGATAGGAACACCTTCTTCTCGAGGCTTCCGGGCCTGTCGGTCTACGACATCCTGCGGCAGGCCGTGCTGAAGACGCAACCGTAGAATTTGCAGCGCCATTTTGATAAAAGCAAAGTTGCTGAGCACCTGAGGATCGATAGCTGCCATGTCCGAACCATATTCCGCCTTTCTCAAATTCCAGATGCCCCGCGAGAATCTAGCCAGATGGCTCGCTGCCCCTGTGCCGACGGCATCAAGATGGTCGGATTGGCGCACCATTGGCGGGCAGTGGTATCTGTCGGAAGGCAAGGATTTGGCTGCCTCCAGCGATCAGGATTTGGGCAAGCTTGTTTCGGAATGCGACGCCATGCTGGCTCGCCATTCGGACAATCGCGCGGCGCTGCGGGCCATTCTGCAATCCGCCGAGGCCGACAACATCAAGGTTGCGGCCTACGATTCTTCGGAAACGCACTTCGTTGCAGGGTCGCTGACCTATTCCGAAAATCTCTACGACCTCATTGTTTTTCTGACGGTAGCGCGTGGCGCGGCCGATTTTTTCGAGGCGGATGGTCGAGGCCTTGCGGTAGTTCACGATTACATCTGGGGCGAGGAAGGTGAACGGGAGACCGTTGCTGCGCTTGGATTGGCCGGAATAGGCGGATCCGAGCTTCTGGCTTCCGATGCGTTCGCGAATGCCGCTGGCGCATTCGAGCGCATGGTGGATGCAATGCTGGACGGCAAAGACGACGCCGAGTTTCACCCGCGAGATCAACTCGACCGTCTTTGAGACCAGGCCTGCGGCGACGCGTAGCATTGATTGTCATACTGTCTGACTGCGCGATCTCCATCCGCAGGAAGCCCGGACCCGACACTCGCACCGCAAATTGGCGATGATTTCCTGGCTGCTAACATCAGCGCACTGGACAATCCGACGCGCAAGCGGCGCATTCCGCAGGATGACGAAACTTTCCTTTGCCTTTTGGGCTGAAGCGTTCCGGACCGCCCTCCTCCGTGCGCCCTTACGATCGCCGCCTTCGAGCGGGGCGGGGCCGGCGCCCGCGAAAAAGCAGGCATCGTTCGCCGGACGCGGGTGCGCGCTGCGACAATCGCTTTGCGCCCTGCTGTGGGCGTGCACCATCGTGCACGCGTCTGCCGACGCCATGACGCGCCAGGAGATCGAAGCCACGCTCGCGGCTGCCATGACTCAGGTTGTAAACCAGTACGTCGATCCCCTCGATTCACGAGTACTCGTGGTGAACGGCCTGAGCGCGCTCAAGGCGCTGCCAGGCGCTGAAGATCCATCGCGCAAGGCCGCGATCGAACAGGCCGTCCTGACCGGGCATCAGACGGAAGGCATGACACCCCAGATCCGCCTCCTGACCGGCGAGATCCTGCGTTTTGACGACGGCTCACCACGCGAGATGGCGCTGGACGCGGCCCTGCGCGGCATGATGGCGGGTCTGGACCCCTACAGCCGCGTCGCGACGCGCGCTGAACTGGCAGCCCCGCCGGCATCCGTCGGCCTGGAGCTGTCGATCCGGGACGGTGCCCTGACCGTCGTGCGGCCCCTGCCCGGCAGCCCGGGCGAACGCGCCGGCGTCCAGGCCGGCGACATCGTGACCCACGTGGACGGCCGTGCCACCGCGGGCCTGCCCTTGCCAGAAGCCGTCGCATTGCTGCGCGGCACGGCAGGCACCCGCGTCACGCTCACACTGCGTCGGCCGGGTTCGGCCAGCGCGATCACGGCGCAGCCCGTGCGCGGACCCGTACAGGCGCCTCCCACGGTACGTTGGGACCTGGATGGCGCGCTTGCGGTGATCCGGATCTCCGCTTTCGACAGCCGAACGGGCCGCCAGTTGAAAGATGCGCTCGACGCAGCGTCCGCGCATGCCGAAGCGCCGCTGTCGGGACTGGTGCTGGACCTGCGCGGCAACGCCGGCGGGCTGCTCGACGCAGCCGAACAAGTCGCCGGCATGGTGTTGCCCGAAGGATCCGAGATCGGCAGCTTGCGCGGTCGCACGCCTGACAATGCGCGCACCTTGCGCGCCCGCGCCCCCCTCGTGCCGCAGGGGGTTCCGGTAGTGGTGCTCGTCGATCACCGCACGGGCGCCGGCGCGGAGATCGTGGCGGCCGCGCTGCAGGACCACGGCCGTGCCTTGCTGATCGGCACGGCAACCCTGGGCGCGGGCACGATCCAGACCGTGCGGTCCCTGCCCGGCGACCAGGGCGCGTTGGTGATCACCACCGCCCGCGTTCACCGCGCCGATGGCGCCCGATTGGACTTGGTAGGGGTAGCGCCGGACATGCTTCTGGACAAGACCGGCCGGCGGGTCACACTGCGCGCCGACATTGCGGCCGATTTCAACAGCGCTTTGGCGCAACGGGTGCGCGCGGCGGTGGCCTCTGCGCCTGACGGTGCCGACACGGCGTTGCTGGCGGCGCTGACGGCCCTGGCGGCAGCCACGACCGGAGAGTGAGGTTGGCGTCGCCTCAACAAAGATTCAAGGAGCGATTCAATGAATACCGGCCAGATTCCATCAGACTATGTGCCGCTTTCGGTAACGGGCCTGCCTACGCTCTATGGGCCGAAAAGCGCGTGGTGCGTCTGGGTCACCGCGTTGCCACTGCCCGCAACGTCGCGATTGCGCGGCGCCGATGCCCTTCCCGCTTCAAAGGGCTACGCGCGCGACGACGCGATCGCACAAGCCGGGGAGGTCATCGCTTTGTTTGAAAATGATGATGGCTCCGGCGAAGCGCCGGCGTCAATGATGATCGAGGCGGCGCGCTGGCTGCTGGACCATGACGAGGTGTTCTACCAGGCGGTGATGAAGGCGATGCTGGCGGATCTGCCGCGCCTGCGCGCCGAGCAGGATGGCATCGTTTTGGATGATGATGCCTTCCGCCTGCCGCAGCACTGGGATGGCCCAGCCTTGCTGAAACTGATCCGTCTGAACAACATCACGCTCCATCCTGTCGCAGGCGGGCCTTATATCGGCCTGGACTTCCGCTGCGCCTGGGAGGAGGAACACGGTTACGGATTGATGATGGCCGGCACCACCGTCATCGAGTCTGGAGGGGCCGACGTCGGCACCTTGTCATGGATTGCGGCGCGGCACGCAAAGTCCCGGGGCTCGGAACCATAGCGCCGTGCAAAGAATGATCTATTGAGTCGGCAGCAAATCGCCAACCGATGCCGCCACCCGCAATGCGGGGTGCGAGCATCATGCGACATCCGCCACGATTTCCCCCCTCGCGGTTGCGGTCGAGATAGCTTTCGTAGGCAACTTCCGCGGATCGCAGGTCGAACCGCCGGGGAGCGAGATACGGCATGAGCTTGCCGGCTTCGACCAGCCATGTGGCCTCGCGGAACGACTGCGGCGCCAACGCATGCGTGCCCCACCCCAACGCGCTGAAGCTTCATGTGAGGGAGCAGCTTGCACACTGTGCGGCTGATCTGGGCATCGCGGCTAACGAGATGACTGGAATCAATCTCTCTCGAGAAATGCTTGCCAACGAGACTGCTCTCCCCTGACGAAATTCTCGTAGTATGGGCCGCTTCGAAAATCGGGCCGAACACCCAGCGCGGCGAAAGTCCGATTCAGTTCATCGGACTGCAGAACTTCCGCGATCGCGCCTGACAGCCGCTCAAGGACGCTGGCCGGCAATGATGGCGGCGCCACCAGGCAGTATCCCCCGTCAGTCGCAAGATCCGGCAAGCCGGCCTCAGCCGCGCTCGGCACTTCGTTCAACAAAGAGCAACGCTCATCGCCGGTCGTGAGCAGCGCAAATGCCTTTCCGGCTCGCACCAGCGGAAGCACGCCGGCCGGCTCCCCGAAGACCATGTCAAGTTTGCCTTTGGCGAGGTCGTCCAGCGCCGGTGCCAGCCCGTCATAGGATTTATGTGTCAGCTCGATGCCGGTCAAGCGCCCCAGAAGTTCGGCAAGCATCCGGCTCGAACCCGTTCCCGCCGCGCCAACAACGAAACGCTTAGGATGCAGTCGGGCAAGGGCACACAACTGCGCAAAATCGCGGGCGGCGGTATGTGCCCCTACCACCAGCACGGCAGCCACACGCACCAGACCGCTGAGAAACGTGAGGTCCTCGAAGACGTCGAACAACGGTTGCCGCCCACTGGCTGGCGTAAATACGGTCGCACCATTGCCCGCGATACCGATGGTGTAGCCGTCCGCCCGCGAGCGCGTGACGGCGTGAACGCCTTGCGCGCCACCCAAGCCGACCGTGTTGGTCACCACCACATCCTTGCCCAGGCGCGCAGCCAGCAGCTTGGCGAACGCTCTGCCGTAGCTATCCACCGGTCCTCGCTTCGGAAACGGAACGAGGACAGTGAGCGGCCGCGGCACGCCTCGCGTACCGCCTTGCGCCCGAGCAAGAATGATGTCGTGTACCGCGCGTGCATCCTCGGACAAGTCCTCATGCCGGCGACTGAACAGTGACACGTCACGCAAGACGTCCGGCTCCAGGCTGACCGAGCGCAATTGCTTCATTGAGAACGTCGGCACACAACTGGCCGGAAGCAGTGCCACGCCCAACCGCTCCTTCACCATTTCGAACGCGGTCGAGGCCGACGCGACTTCCTGCAATACGTCGACCGAGACACCGTGCGCGACCAGCACACGGTCCAGCCCCCGGCGTCCGCCGTTCGCCGCGTCAAGCACGATCAGACGCTCAAGGGCAAGATGTCCAATCGAGACCTTGTCACGACGGGCAAATGGATGATCGCCGCGGCAGACCAGCACGAAGCGATCCTTTAGCAACGAGGTGCGCTGCAACTCACACGGCCCAAAATCACCGACTGCCAACGCAAAATCCACCGTCCCGCGCCTGACGGATGCCAGCGCGGCGTCTTGCGCCTGCTCTTTCAATTGCACCGCAACGCCAGGGAATTGCCGTGCGACGTCTGCCAGACAGCGCGGCAATAGCCTGCCGGACAGCGAAGGCGTAGCGGCCACACGCACCACGTGCAGCAGGCGCTCACCAGCCTGCTGCGCTTGTGTCAGGACGTCTTCCAGCGTCTTCAGCGCGTCCCGCAACGGCAAGACCAGTTGTTCGCCAGCCTGCGTCAGCACGACATGGCGCGTAGTCCTTTGCAGCAGCGACACCCCAAGCGCCTGCTCGACGGCCCGGATGCTCTGGCTGACTGCCGGCTGGGACAACCCCACTACCCGCGCCGCAGCGCTGAAACTGCCCGTCTCGGCTACCGCGAGCAAGACCCGCAACTGACGCAAAGTGACATGCATGGCGCGATATTTATAAGTGGAACTTATGAGTCTAGCCGAAGAATTCATTTATCTCGCGCCCGGGCAACGGATTCAATTCAGTACTTTCCCGAAGGATCGAAGCATGGAAAAGCGTTCTATTGACCTGCGACCCATCCCGCCAACGCGGGTCTGCGTCATCGGCGCGGGCGCCATCGGCGGCTTTCTTGGCGTTCAAATGGCGCGCTCCGGTGTGGATGTCCGCGTCTTCGCACGTGGCCAGACCCTGGCCGCCATCAGGCAGCACGGCTGGCGGCTCGATATCGGTGGCCAGCGTATTGGCGCAAGCGTTCTCGCCTTCGACACCGAGATCGGCAGCGGATTCGAGCAGGATGATCCATGGATGCCGGACGTCGTCCTGTTGGCCGTCAAAGCCCATTCCCTGCCATCGCTGGCCCCGCTGCTCGCGCGCCTGGTCGGCCCGGAAACCATCGTCGTGCCAGCGATAAATGGTGTTCCGTGGTGGTTTGGTGCGGGCAAATCTTCGCTGGCAGCGCCGCTGACCAGCACGGATCCGCATGGCGAACTCGGCCACGCGGTTCCGCCAGATCGGATCATCGGCGCGGTCGTGTACCCGTCCTGTTCCAGTCCCGAGCCCGGCATCACCCGGCACGGTGCGGGTTCTCGGCTGGTTTTCGGCAATGTCGTGCAAACTGCCGACAAAGAACGGCTATCGCAGTGGGTGACGCTGCTACGTCATTGCGGGCTGGACGCCCATACGACGGAAGACATCCGCACGGAAAGCTGGAGCAAACTGCTCGGCAACGCATGCTTCAACCCCGTCAGCTTAGTGACCGATTCCGCTACCGACGTCATGATCGACGATCCAGGCGTACGTGGCGTCTTCACGCAGATGATGTGCGAGTTACTGGCGCTTGGGCGGAGCCTGGGTATCGCACCGGCGGTGTCGCCCGCGGAACGTATCGCAACGACGAGGCGCCTTGGCCACGTCAAAACGTCCATGCTTCAGGACGCCGAGGCAGGACGTCCAGTCGAACTGGCTGCCATTCTGGGCGCGGCGATCGAGTTGGCCGCGCAGACTGGCGTGGACATGCCCCACTGCCGCACGGTTCACGCATTGGCGGCGCTTCGAGCCCGGTCGCTGGCCGCGGCATCCAACACGGAGACGCCCCATGGCAATTTCCGCTGAACTGATCGCCGCCGTGTGCGCGCAACTGTATGACCGCTCCCTGCGCGGCATTCCTGATGACACCCGCCTGGCGCTCGCGCAAGCGGAACAACGCGAATCAGATCAAACCGCCAGGCACACGTTGCGGATCATGCTGCAGAGCGCCGATGCAGCCAAACAATCCAATCATTTCGTCTGCTCCGACGCAGGGATACCCGTCTACTTCGTGCGCGTGGGTACGCAGGCAAAGTTGGATGGCGACCTGCGCCGGGCGATCGTCGACGGTTACGAAGCGCTGGTGGACACCATCAACCCGCCACTGCTTCCCCATGTCACTCATCCGCTGACACTGCAGCGCGGCCACACCGGGCCGGGCATGCCCATCATTACGTTCGACGTCGTCGACGGCAGCGATTGCCTGGACATCACTTGCAGTCCCAAGGCACTCGGCTCCGGGCGGTGGGCAGCGCTAAAGATATTCAGTTTTCCCGACCAGGCGACCATCGAAGCCTTCATCATGGAGGCCGTGATGGAAGCCGGTACTCAGCCCTGCCCGCCAGTGGTTGTGGGCGTGGGGATTGGGGGAACCTTTGACTACGCCGCCAAATTGGCCAAGGAAGCCACGCTGCGTCCGATCGGACAGGTTCATCCCGAGCCATTCGTGGCGGACATGGAGCGCCGGCTGGCAGCGGCAGTGAACCAGACCGGGTTTGGCCCCATGGGTACGGGCGGAACGAGCACAGCCTATGCCGTGCACGTCAACTACGCTGCCGGGCACGGATTTATCCCAGTAGCGGTCGCCTTTAATTGCTGGATAAACCGCCGCACCCGGGCTCGCCTGCATAACGACGGTCGCGTTGAGGTGATCGAATGACGCCATCCCTGCACCGATTGCGCTTCCCGCTTTCCGCCGAGGCCGCGCTCAAGCTTCGCGCAGGCGACCTTGTGGTGCTGGACGGAGAAATTCTGGTAACGGCTGGGCTGCCCACTCATCAACGGCTACTGCGCGCGCTGGAGGGGCATGAACCGCTGCCGCTGGCGATGAAGGATCAAAGCCTGTTCCATATCGGCAGTTACAGCGAACAACGCGGCCACCATTTCGACGTGCGTTACATCAACCCGACGACCAGCACCCGCTTCAACCCCTACATGCCCACGCTGATCCGGGAATTGGGCCTGCACGCCGTCGGCGGCAAGGGCGGCCTCGATTCCGCGAGTGTCCAGGCGCTGCGGCAAACGGGCGGCGTCTACCTGTCATTCCTCGGCGGCGGGTGCACGCCGCTCACCCAGGCCGTAAAGGAAGTGCTCGAAGTGGGATGGCCGGACATGCTGACCCATTACCGCATCGTGCGCCTGCGCGTCGAAGGGCTGGGGCCGACCACGGTGGGGATCGACGCCCACGGCAACAGTCTGTACGAGGATGTCCGCCGCAGCGCTCGGCAGAGACTTCCCGACATCCTGGCGGAGCTGGCGCGCATGCGCAAGCCGCCCGAAAGCTAAATCAGCAAGGACCTGGCTGCCGGCGTCACGGCGGCCAAATAGATCAATAACAGGAGACAACATGACAAATCCCCGGATTCCAGCTCGGCGCCGCGCCGTCTCGGCCATATTGGCCAGTCTGATCGCCTGCGGCGGACTGCTGCTCTCTTCGCCTGCTCAAGCCCAACCGGCGTCTTGGCCAAGACAACCGATTCGTTTGATCGTCCCGTTCGCGCCGGGAGGCCCCGCCGACGCGCTGGCCCGCTTTATCGCCGCGCGCCTGGGCCCCGAGCTGGGACAGACGGTGATCGTGGAGAATCGCGCCGGCGCGGGCGGCACACTTGGAGCCGCCGAAGTGGCCAAGGCCTCCGACGGCCACACCATCCTCTTCTCGTCGACGGGCGCACTGGTGATCATTCCCGCCATCACGAAGAACGTGAGCTACAACCCAGACCGGGATCTCGTCGCCATCGGCTTGGCGGTGAACACGCCGCAGGTCGTGGTGGTGGCCTCCAAAAGCCCCTACACATCGCTTTCAAGCCTGCTCAGGGCAGCCAAGGCAAAGCCCGATACGCTGAACTTCGCGTCGGCGGGCAATGGCACCACCACGCAACTCGGCGCGGAATTGCTTAAGCGTTCCGCGGGCGTGTCCATCACACATATCCCCTACCGTGGCGCCGCGCCCGCCATTGCCGACGTAATCGGCGGCACCGTGGACATGATGGTCGCGGACGCGCCCGCCGTGTCCGCCTTCATTGCCGACGACCGGTTACGCGCTCTGGCGGTCACATCCTCCAATCGCATCTCCACTCTGCCTCAGATACCCACTACGGCCGAGGAAAGCCTGCCAGATGTGATCAGTGGGACTTGGTACGGCATCATGGGGCCCGCCAAGCTGCCCCGAGATGTGGTGGAGAAGATCAACGCCGCGCTGGGCCGCGTGTTGCGCACACCCGAGGTCGACGCGTTTATCAAAGGACAAGGCGCCGATCCGATGGGAGGCACGCCCGAGGAGTTCGCCATCTTCATTCGGAACGAGAGCCAGAAATGGGGCAAGCTGGCGCAGCAGGCCGGCGTGCGGATGGACTAACAAGGCGGACGCAGACGCGGTAAGGCGTTGGAGGGGCAGCTCATTCCGGCTCGATTCCAGCCGCCTTGATGACATTGCCCCATTTTTGAATCTCGGCAGCCTGAAACTGTCTCAACCCGTCGGGGGTCGTCGTCCACGCCTGGGTTGCCGAGTTCCGAAAGAACGTCTGCGCGCCGTCGCTGCCGACCGCCTTGACCAGTAGCTGTCTAAGCGTCGCTGCCACCGGCGCGGGTGTGCCGGCCGGTACGTAGGCGGCGAACCAATAGCCCATGTCATAGCCTTTGATGCCGGCCTCGTTCAGGGTGGGCAACTCTGGAAGCTGAGGCAGGCGTTCAAGGGTTGACGCGCCGAGCGGACGCAGTTTGCCAGCTTCGATCTGCGACAAGCCCGTCACGGTGTCAATCACCATCATGTCGATGTGACCACCCAGCAGATCGTTGAGCGCATTGGGATTGCTGTTGTAGCCGACCCAGACGATATCGGTGCCGGTCAGTTGCTTGAGCATTTCGCCAGCCATGCGGCTGGACGAATTTCCGCTGCCGAAGCTCAACTTTCCTGGGGCTTGCCGTGCCGCGCGAATCAACTCATCGGCGGTGCGATACGGAGAATCGGCTTTCACCACCAGAATCTGGCCGCCGCGTCCCAATCCTGTCAACGGCGTGAAATCCCCCACCGGGTCATAGGGGAGCTTCTTGAAAAGGTGCGGATTGGCGGCTTGCGTCGTATTGCTGGTGATTAACACCGTATAGCCGTCGGGGGCAGCTCGGGCAACATGCTGCGCGGCGATCATGCCGCTCGCGCCAGGTCGGTTCTCCACGACGACAGCCTGCCCCGTTTGTTGCGTCAGCGACGCTGACAATGCGCGTGCCAGCAAATCGGTCGCGCTGCCCGCGCCGAAGGGCACGACAAACGTCAGGGGCTTCGCAGGGTAATCAGCCGCTTGCGCCGATACGGCCCAGGCCATACCAAGGGCGGCCGACAACGACGCCGCCACGCGGATCATAAAAGCAGTGATGCGGATCATGATTTTTGTCTCCTGTGATTTGTCCGTGCCGGCGTCGAGGACCCGCACGTTGTGTATGCCACCGCCCGCGGTTGCGCTGTCAACGCACTCCAGCGGGTTGAGCCTGGAGATCGCGTCGGGCGCGTTTTGCCAGAAACTCGCGCACCACGGTCTTGTGTTCATCGCCGCAGAGCAAAATCGCTTGCATGGCGGCAGCAGCCTCCAGCGCCATCGGCAAGGTGGATTCGGCGGCATCCAATACCAGGCGCTTGGCCATGCGCAAGGCATGGGGGGGGTTCGATGCAATGCGGCGACCCAACGCGGCGCTTGTCTCGTCCAGCTCTTCCGGTGCCACGACACGGGAAACCATGCCTAATTGCAGCGCGGTCTGGGCATCGATGAACTCGCTGGTCAGTGTCAGCTCCAACGCCTTTGCCCTCCCCACGATGCGCGTCAAGAACCAGGCGCCGCCGATTCCGGAAACCAGGCCGAGCCGCAGGAAGCTCTCGGCAAACGTCGCGCGTTCGCTGGCCACACGCAGGTCGCACATGAGCGCCAAGTCGCAGCCGGCTCCGACCGCGGCGCCATTGACCGCGGCAATGGACGGCACCTGCAGTGCTTGCATTGCATGCGTGATTCGGTGCAGCGTCGATTTCAGCCGGGCGCGTAGCTCTGTGACCGACCCCTGCATCAAGTCGGATCCTCGAGCCATGTCTTTCACATTGCCGCCCGTGCAGAAGTACTTGCCATTGGCGCGCAGCAATACGCAATGAACGTCTGGCAGCGTATTGGCCTGCTCCAGTGCCTCGGCAAGGGCCTCAGCCATGCGCACCGACATGACATTGCCTGAATCCGGGTCATTCAGGCTCAATGTGAGAACGCCGTCGGCGACATCTTGCCGGATCAGCACATCACCCGGGACGCAGGCACTTCCCGAGACGCTGGATTCATTGGTTTTCATCGGTGTCTCCTTGGCTTATGTAGAAAATCGTTCGTGCTTACCCAGCACGCCGCTACTGAACATGGCGTCTATCTCGGCTGTGTCATAGCCGCATTCGTTCAAGATTTGGCGGCTGTGCTGGCCCAGCGTTGGCGCGGCCGTGATGGGGTCATGCGCGCTTGCTGCGTGAGCAGGCCCGGGCGCAAAGCCCGGCACGCGCACTTTTCCAGCAACAGGATGGTCAACCCAACTGTCGATTCCGCTAGCGGCGTATTCCTGCGAGCGGACGACATCGTCGTAGTTCGCTATCGGCGCACACAGGATGTCCAGTCCGGACAGCCGACTTACCCACGCTTCGGTGGCTCGCTGCCGAAACAGCGGCGTCAGCACCCGGCGCAGTTCTTCGCGATGCGCGACACGGCACTCATTACTGGCAAAGCGCGGATCATGTTCCAGCTCCCCCGCCCCCAAGACGGCGCACAGCGCCCGCCAGCGCTGGGGATGGTAGGCGGCCACCATGATCCATCCATCGAGGGTCTGGTAGGCTTCATTGGGTGCGGCGTAGGGAGCGGCGCTGCCAGCCTTGGCGGGTACAGCGTCCGAGGCGAAGAACGACGCGTACCCGATCTGCTGCAGCATCAGCGTCGCGTTGTAGAGGCTGATGTCCAAGTATTCGCCTTGGCCGCTGCGCTGTGCCGCGTTGCACGCCGCCAGAATCGCAATCGTCGCGATATAGGCAGTGACCATGTCGGCGACGGGCGTTGCGACTTTTACCGGCTCCCCGCCCGCGATGCCCAAGGTGCTCATCAAGCCGCTGGCGGCCTGGATGATGCCATCCACACCAGGCCGGCCTCGCAGCGGGCCGGTTTGGCCATACGCGGAGATCGAGCAGTACACCAAACCGCGGTTGCTGTCGGCCAGCGTGTCGTAGTCCAGCCCAAACGATTGCATGACGCCCGGCCGGTAGTTTTCGACCACCACGTCCGCACGGTTGATCAAGCGACGGGCGACTTCTCGGCCGCCGTCGGACTTCAGATCCAGCGCCATGCCGCGCTTGTTGCGATTCACGCTCAAATAGACGGCGCTTTCTCCCGCGATCCAGGGAGGGCCGATCTGCCGCCCGAGTTCCCCGCCCGGCGGCTCGATTTTGATTACTTCTGCACCCATATCTGCGAGCATCATGGTGCAGACGGGCCCCGCGAGTACGTGCGAGAAATCCACGACTCGCACACCTTGCAAGCTGCGTTTGAACATATCCTGGCTCCTGCGCGACACGGCCTGATAGGTGGTCGTGATCACTTGTCATGCGGGCAGAATAGGCAGGGCCGATCTAGCCGGCAAACGACTTTATCGGCAGGACGCTTTGACTTTTTGTAAAGAGGTCAGTGCAGGCGCGCGCGGTTCAGAGGGCGACGAGGGTGACCAGCCAATCGCGGAATAGACGCAACGCCCTGGATTGCGGCTTGCCCGTAGGCCACGCGAAGTAATACGTGTAATCCTCACGATCCAGCATGCGATCCAGCGGCGCCACCAAAGTCCCGTCCGTCAGCTCTTTCTCGATGAGGGCCTTTTGGGCAATGGCAACGCCATGACCTTCGATGGCGGCCTGGTAGGCAAGCAAGGAGGTTTCGTACTTCATGCCTTGCGCGGGGTTCACGTTGCGCAAACCTGCGGCACGCAGCCATAGCATCCAATCGTCGGGCCGGGCCATCGAATGCAGCAAGGTTTGCGTCGCCAGTTGTTTCCTTTGCGACAGCCGAAGCGTGGGGGCCACCACAGCAATCAACTCGTTGCGCACAAGCTGCAGGGTGCGCATCCCCGGCCAGCGGCCATCGCCCAGCTGTATGCCTGCGTCGATGTCTTCGCGCTGGAAATCCAGTGGTGCGAACGACGTCATGACTTGAACGTCGATGTCTTTATGCTTCTGATGAAAACTCGCCAGTCGCGGGATGAGCCATCGTACGGCAAAGGTGGCGGGCGACCTGATACGCAAGGTATCCCGGCCCACTTTGCTGCCGGAAACCGCCTGCGTGGCTTCGCGCAGGGTTGCGAACAACGGAATCAAGTCCGACAGGTAACGTGCGCCCGCCGGCGTCAACTCCAGGCGGCCGCGTATGCGTAAAAGCAGCGGCGTGCCCAGATAGCTTTCCAGCGCACGCACCTGCCTGCTGACCGCCGCAGGCGTCACGCACAATTCATCGGCTGCCTTGGAAACGCTAAGCAGGCGTCCAGTGGCTTCGAACGCTCGGGCGGGATTCAGTGGCGGAAGTAGATCGCGGCGGGCCATGGCAGTAAGAGTCTTACGTTGACGCGACGATACACGAACCAACGCAACGAGTATGCGGGATGACTTGAACAAGCGTCGCCCTCAAGGCGTCGTTCAGGGCGTTGCTCGAGGAAATCGGTCGTTCGCTTGGAAATGCCAGCGTCGTCGCGTTCAGCCCGGCCCGTCGCTCGCCGCAGCCAGCAAGGGCACGATGATGTCGCTGATCGGCGTGGATAGGCCATGGGCCTGTGCACGACGCGAGATCACGCCGTTTCGTATATCCCATTCCAGTGGCCGGCCGGCTTCGCGGTCCGTCAGGATGGACGTGCTCAGGTCGGGGGAAGCGGCCTGAAACTTGGCGAGGATTTCCTGCGGGACCTCGTCTCCAAGTTTTGCGCCTTCCGCGCGCGCGACAGACAGGCACTCTTGCAAATACGCCAAGGAGAGCTTGGCGATGTCCGGCCGCGCAAACATGCCCGCGCGGCGATGCGTGAGGGCCATGAGGCCAGCGACTGCGTTTTGCAGCAGCTTGCGCCAAGCCACAGACTGGAAATCTTCGGTGATTTCCACCGCACACTGAGTCCCCTGCAGCGCCTCGGCAACCACGTGAGCTGCCGGCATGTCGGGCAGGCTCAGGCGCGCATTCCCGCGCAAACGCACCGAGCCGTCGGCTTGCGCCTGCGCGGGGAACCACACGACAGCGGGGATGATCCGCGCGGGCGGCGCATGCGTTGCAACCGCTTCCAATTGCTCGACGCCATTCTGCAACGCGCAGACCACGGTATCTGGCCGGCACAATGCCGCGAGCCATCCCGATGCAGCCTCGGTCTGCGTCGCCTTGACCGCGAGGAAAACGAGGTCCATCTTGCGGCCGGCCTGGTCCGGATCCGTCAGCACAGGGCCGGGAACGTCGACGCGGCGATCGCCATCCAGGAGCGTCAGCCGGTCCCGGGGCGTGCGGCCGCACAAGAGCGGTGTGCGGCCGGCCTGATGCAGCGCGGCGGCAACCGTGGTGCCGATGGCGCCTGGACCAACGATGGCGATTGCGGTGTCTGTTTCGGGTGTCATGGCATGGCCTCCTTAATGGCTTGCAAACGACACCTTAAAGCGAAAACGTTGTCTGCCGCCTGAAGGCAAGCGTGCTTGCCAAGGCTGCTTGCGTCCCGTTCCAGCATGATGTGGCAGGTCTGCCATTGGCTTGGCGCAGCTTCAATGCCGGATTTCCGCCAGGAATTTCTGCGCCCGGGCCGTCTGCGGCCGGTTGAAGAACGCGTCCGGGGTGCCGGTTTCGACGATGCGGCCGGCGTCCATGAACCAGACGCGATCGGCAACTTCCCGGGCGAAGCCCATCTCGTGCGTCACGCAGACCATCGTCATGCCGTCCTTTGCCAAGCCCTTCATCACCTGCAGCACTTCACCCACCATTTCCGGGTCGAGCGCGCTGGTGGGCTCGTCAAACAGCATGACGGGCGGGCTCATGGCCAGGGCGCGCGCAATGGCGACGCGCTGCTGCTGGCCGCCGGACAATTGCGCGGGGAAGGCATCGGCCTTGTGCGCAAGGCCAACGCGTTCCAGCAGTTGCATCGCACGCTCGCGCGCTTCTGGGCGGCGGGCGCGCTTCAGTTGCAGCGGCGCCAGCATCAGGTTTTCCATCACGGACAGATGCGGGAAGAGATTGAACTGCTGGAACACAAAGCCGATATGGCTGCGCAGTGCGTCCAGATGCACGTCCTTGCCGTAGATGTCCTTGCCGTCGACTTCGATCACCCCTTTCTGGATGGGCTCCAGCCGATTGACGGTGCGGATCAGCGTGGACTTGCCGGACCCGGAGGGTCCGCACACCACGACGACCTCGCCCCGGGCGACCTGCGCGGTCACGTCGGCCAGCGCCTGATAATCGCCATACCACTTCTGCACTTCGGAAAATCGGATCATGTGGGCACCACTTTCTGGGTAGGCGCAGGTCCGGCGCGCCGGCGGCCGATGCGGCGTTCGGTCAGGAGCACCAATAGACTCAGGCCAAAATTCAGGACGAAATAGGTCAGCGCAAGCAGCCCGAAGACTTCAAAGGGCTTGGTCAGCAGGACGCTGTTGATCTGGTTGGCGGCGTAGGTCAGCTCTTGCACGCTGATCACGTAGGCCAACGAGGTCTCCTTTACCGTGGACACGAACTGGCTCAGCATGCTGGGCAGCATGTTGTAGAGCGCCTGCGGCAGAATCACCCGGCGCATCGTCTGCATGTAGGACAAGCCCAGCGCGCGGCTGGCTTCCTGCTGGCCGGGCGGCAGCGCCTGAATGCCGGCGCGGATGATCTCGGCCAGATAGGCGCTTTCGTAGCAGACCAGCGCGACCACCATGGTGGTCGTGCCCGCCACGGGACGGCCGATGATCAGAGGCACGAAGAAATACGCCCAGAAGATGAACATCAGCAGCGGCAGGCCGCGCACCAGGTAGACCACGGCCGACGAAGGCCAATAAAAGATGCGATAGGGGCTGATGCGGCCCAGCGCCAGCAGCACCCCGCACGGCAGCGCCAAGGCAAGACTGATCGCGGCCAGGCCCAGCGTGGCCACCAGTCCGCCGATAGGTCCATGCGGATATTGGCCGATCAGAAGCAGCAGCCAATTGTCTTTGAGTATGTCCCACATGTCAGCGGACTCCCAGCGGACGATAGCGTCGTTGCAGCATTGCGCCCCCGCCCATGATGACGAACGAGAGCACGAGGTAGATCACCGTCACGACCGCGTAGGCCTCGAACGTGCGGAACGTGTTGTTCTCGATCTCGCGTGCGGCCGCCGTCAGCTCGGTGACGCCGATGGCCATCGCCAGGCTGGTGTTCTTGAGCAGCAGCAGGGTCTGATTCAAGAGCGGCGGAATGGCGATGCGAAAAGCCTGAGGCAGCACGACTTTGCGCATGGTCTTCAGAAAACTCAGGCCCAGCGCGCGCGCGGCCTCGACCTGGCCGGGCGGAATGCCGCGCACCGCACTGCGCAGGTCTTCGCAGACATACGCGGACATCACCAGCCCTATCGCGATGCACGACAGGATGAATTCGCTGCCGTGGCTGTTGAGCCAGTCCGTGACGGGGGCCGGCAGCAAGGCCGGCACACCGAAATACCAGAACAGGATGTGCACCAGCATGGGCACGTTGCGGTGGAACGCGACGTACGTCGCGATCAATCCATTGGCAATGGGCGAGCCCGTCAGGCGGATCACCGCCAACAGGCTGCCCACAAAGAACGCCAGGATCCAGGCAAGCCCGGCCAGCGCCAGGGTGGTGATCAACCCCCTGAGCAGCCAGTCCGGATACTCGCCCTGAAAAATGGCGCCAAAGTCGAAGATGTAGTGCATCGAACCAGGCTCCAGGACGCTTGGTGCGTCAACCCTTGATTTCTTCGATGCGGAAGTCGCGCTTGATGTTGAATTGCGTGCCGGGGCCGAACCACTTGTCGAAGGTCTTGGCGGCCTGTCCGGACGCCTCCATGCCGTCCAGCACCTTGTTCACCTGGTTCAGCATCGCCGTGTCGCCCTTGCGCACACCGACACCCCACGGTTCGATGAACAGCGCCGGCTCCAGGATCTTGACGGGCACCGCGCTGGAGGCGGCCTGGTGTTGCAGCTTGACCAGCATCAGTTCGGACCCGACAAAGCCGCTCACCTTGCCCTGCTGCAGCGCCAGGAACGCACCGCTGGGATCCTTGAACGTCACGGGATCGACGTTCGGGATGTTCTTGCGCGCGCCTTGCTCCGAGGACGATCCACGCACCGCGCTGACCCGCTTGCCCGCCAGATCGGCCGGCGCCTTCAGGTCCTTGTCCGACTCGCGCGACAGGATCTTCTGCGGGCTCACGAAGTGCTGGTGCGAGTAATCGATCTGCTTGGCGCGTTCGGGCGACCACCCCAGGTTGGCGGCCACGACGTCCACACGGCCGGCAATCAGCTCGGGGATGCGGGCCTCGACGGCGATCAGCTTGAGCTCCAGCGGCACGCCCAGGCTGTCGGCCAGCGCCTGGCAGACATCCACTTCGTAGCCGACGATGCCGCGCGTCTTGGGATCCTGGAAGCTGAACGGCTCGGCCGTGCCCATGGTGCCGCAGATGAATTTGCCGCGGGCCTTGATGTCCTGCAGCGTGTCGGCATTGGCGGCGGGCGCCAGCGTGGCCGCCAGGCCGACAATGGCAACGAAGGAGGAGATGAACGTCTTCATGGGATTCCCTTGATGTGTAGGTATGGGTGCTACTTAAAAATCCGATATCAGGCCAGCCGGGCGCAGGCTTCGCGGATGCGGCGGCAGCCTTCTTCGATGTTTTCCATCGACGTCGCGAAACTGAGCCGCAGGTAAGGCGACAGTCCATAGGCCGCGCCGTCCAGGCCCGCGACGCCGGCCTCGTCCAGCAGGAACATCACCACGTCCAGGTCGCTTTCCAGCTTGCGGCCGTTGGGCGTCGTCTTGCCGAGCAGGCCTTCGACCGACGGATACACGTAGAACGCGCCTTGGGGAACCGGGCAACGGATGCCAGGCACCTCGTTGAGCAGCGCCACGATGCGGTCGCGCCGGTCGTGGAACAGGGCCGCGGCATCGCGCACGCATTGCTGGTCGGCCGTCAGCGCGACCCGCGCGGCCGACTGGCTGATGGCGCTGACGCAGCTGGTGCTCTGCGAAATCAGGGTGGCCATGGCTTTGATCAACGCCTTCGGACCGCCTGCGTACCCCAGGCGCCAGCCCGTCATTGCATAGGCTTTGGAGACGCCGTTGATCGTCAACGTGCGCGCGGCCAACGCCGGCTCGACGGCCGCGGGCGACGCGTGGCCCTCGCCGCCATAGGCCAGGTGCTCGTAGATTTCGTCGGTGAGGAGCCAGACCTGCGGATGACGCGCCAGCACCTGCGCCAACGCGCGCAGCTCGTCGGCGCCGTACATCGCGCCGGTCGGATTGCTGGGCGTGTTCAACAGCAGCCACTTGGTGCGCGGCGTGATGGCGCGCTCGAGCGCGTCGGGGGTCAGCTTGAATCCGTCGGCCTCCGTGCAGGCCACCACGACCGGCGTGCCGTCGTTGACCAGGACCATATCGGGATAGGACACCCAGTACGGCGCCGGAATGATGACTTGGTCGCCGGCCTGCACGGTGGCGGCCAGCGCGGTGAAGATCAATTGCTTGGCGCCCACGCCGACGATCAGTTCATCCAGGCCGTAGTCCAGTCCGTTCTCGTGGCGGAACTTGGCGCGCACCGCTTCAAGCAGGGGCTTGGCGCCGACCGACGCGGTGTAGCGGATGTCGCCGCTGTTCAGCGCGTCGATGCCGGCCTGCACGATGTGGGCAGGTGTGGGCAGATCCGGCTCGCCCACCGTGAAATCGATGATGTCGCGGCCCTGAGCGCGTAGTTGATCCACGCGGCTCTTGGCCATCATGCTGGGCGAAGGCTTGATGGCGCGCGCGCGTTCGGCCAGGAATTCGGGGGTGACGGCGTTCATGCCAGCCCCTTTGCCGCAAACGCGGCCTGCATCCAGCTCTGCGTTTTCTCGCCGGTGGCGATTTCGGCCATGATGCGCGCTTCCTTGTCGGCGTGCGCATGGGCTGCGGCAATCAGCGCGTCGGCGTCCGACACGGCAAAGCTGACCAGCCCATCTTCGTCGCCCACCAGGATATCGCCGGGATTGATGACCTGACCGCCGATCGACACGGGCACATTGACTTCGCCGGGACCGTCTTTGTAGGGACCGCGGTGGATGTGGCCGCGCGCGTAGCAAGGGAAGCTGTCGGCTTCGAAGGCTGCCACGTCGCGGATGGCGCCGTCGACGACCACGCCCGCGCAGCCGTGGATCTGCAGATAGCGCTTCATGATCTCGCCGAGCACGGCGTTGGACAGATCGCCGCCGGCGTCCACCACCAGCACGTGGCCCGGCTGGATCTGCAGCATGGCCTTGTAGATCATGAGGTTGTCGCCGGGGCGGGTCTTGACGGTCAGCGCCGTGCCCACGAGCTTGCCCGCTCGGTTGTAGCGCCGCAGCCCGGTGATGCCCTCGCGCCGCGCAAGATTGTCGCTCAGATGCGGCGTGACGATGCCTGCAAGCGCTTGCAGGATGGCGGCGGGCGCGACGGGAGATGCCGGCAGTATGCGTGCGCCGGTGGAAATGGTAGCCATGACGATCTGCTTGTCCTGAATCGAAGGCCGCTCGATCTCCGGCTTTATGAAGCGGATCCGGTCGGCAGGAATTGAGTCAGAGCGAATGGTGCGAGCTTTTGCGATTCCGAAAAAGGGATTAAATTTCAGCGAACTTCATCACTTTTCAGAATATAGGGGTTACCCCTTAAGGGAAAATTCGGAATGAACTCTACCGATCTCATGGGCGCCGCATGCTGACTTTCAAGCAAATCGAGGCGCTGTATTGGACGGTGCGGCTAGGCACGTTTTCCGCGTCTGCGCAGAAGCTGCACACCACGCAATCGGCAATCACCAAGCGCATCCAGGAGCTGGAAGCCGACTTCGACATCGCCTTGTTTGACCGGTCAGGCCACCGCGCCGAACTGACGGCGCGCGGTCATGAAATCTACGCGCTGGCCGAACAGATGCTGGGGCACCGCGACCGCCTGCTGGCGCGCCTGAAAGGCCAGCACACCCTGACGGGCACCTTCCGCTTCGGCATCACGGAGATCACCGCGATGACCTGGCTTCCCGCCCTCATCCGCCTGCTGCGAGTCCACTATCCGCGCATCACGCTGGAGCCGCATATCGATCTGGGCGGCGACCTGCACAAGCGGCTGCTGGCCGGGCAGCTGGACATGGCCTTTCTGCATGGCGAATTCGCCGAGCCGAACCTGCAGGTCGTGGCGTTGCAGCGCCTGGAATTTGCGTGGATGGGCAGTCCCGACCTGATCGACACGAGCCACGTCTACACCCCGGCCGACATCGCCCGCCTGCCGCTGCTGCGCCAGAGCCGCGAGTCCGGCCTGAACATGATCTATGACGAATGGCTGCGCCCCCACACCGCGCAAAGCAACATTTTCACCATCAACAGCCTGATCGCGATGGCCGGGTTGACCGCCGCGGGCTTCGGCGTGAGCTGCCTGCCGCGCGACTATTTTGCCGAGATGGTCAGCACGCGGCAACTCGTCATTGCGCGCACCAGCGTGGCGCCGCCGCAATCGGTGTACAGCGCGATGTTCCGCCGGGACGCGGATGTGGCGTTTTGCGAGAGCGTGGCCGAACTGGCGGAAAGTTGCTGCGAATTTTCCGTGGGCTGGCGTTTACGTTGAAGTGCGAGCGCAACCAGCACCTGGCCAGGCTGCCGAGGATGCGGCCCGCCGCAAGCCCGCCCAGGCTCGCCACGGCGCCGGGGCTGGTTGTAGAGGAATCAGGCCCCGGGCCGGATCGCAACCTTCAGCACGTTATCCCGCTGATTGGCGAACAGGTCGTACGCGTCCTCGATCTGGTCCAGCGCGAAGCGGTGCGTGACCATTTTTGCGAGATCCAGGCGGCCCGACTGCAACACGTTCATCAGCCGGCGCATTCGCTCTTTGCCGCCCGGGCAGAGCGCCGTGTTGATCTTGTGGTCGCCCAGACCGGCGGCAAACGCGGATACCGGGATCTTCAAGTCGGCGGAATAGACGCCCAGACTGGACAACGTGCCTCCCGGCTTCAATACGCGCAGGGCGGATTCAAAGGTGCTTTGCTGGCCCAGCGCTTCGATGGCCGAGTCCACGCCTTTGCCGCCGGTGAGACGCAGGATTTCCTCGACGACGTCGCAATCATGGAAATTCAGGACGATATCGGCGCCCCACTGGCGAGATATTTCCAGACGCCGCGCATTGCCATCCACGCCGATGACCGTGGTGGCGCCCAGCAACCGGGCGCCCGCCGCCGCGCACAGTCCGATCGGGCCCTGCGCAAACACGGCCACCGTGTCGCCAATGCGGATGTTGGCGTTTTCGGCGCCCTTGAATCCGGTCGACATGATGTCCGGGCACATCAGCACCTGCTCGTCGCTCAGGCCGTCTGGCACGGGCGCGAGATTGGCCTGCGCGTCGGGAACCAGCAGGTATTCGGCTTGGGCGCCATCGATCATGTTGCCGAAGCGCCACCCCGCGGTGGCGCGGTAGCCGTGACATCCACACATGCCACTGGCCACCAGATAGCTGCCGTCCTGCGAGGGCGCACCGTCCTGCGCGGCGTAGGAATTGAAATTCGGGCAGATCGCGCCGGCGATCACGCGCTGGCCCTCGGAATACCCCGTCACGGCGCTTCCCAGCTTTTCGATGACGCCGACGGGTTCATGGCCGATCGTCAGGCCCGGCTGCACCGGATACTCGCCCTTGAGAATGTGGATATCCGTGCCGCAAATGGTGGTGGTGGTGATCTTGATCAACGCGTCATTGGGCCCGACGTCCGGAATGCGCTTTTCGCGTATTTCAATGCGGCCCGGGCTGGCAAAGACGACTGCTTTCATCGTGGTATTCATGCCCTACCTCCAACTGTTGACGAGTGGTTGAACGGCCTTTGGCGCAGCCTCGCGCACGAGCAGCAAGGGGACGGCCACGCCGCGCGGCAGGTTCGGGGCCGGGCTGGCCATCGGCATCCTGCGCACGTCGCGCGACCGGTGCGCCCCGATCACGATCAGATCGGCCTCCCAGGCCCGGGCCTCGGCCGCCAGGCATTCCTCGAACGAGCGTTCGCCTGCTTCGAGGAGCGCGCTATCGACGGCAATGCAGTTGGCGCGCACCTTTGTTGCCGCATTGCGCAGCAGTTCGGCGGCATGCTCAAACAATAGCGCCTGAATTTCCGCCGGGAAATAGCAATTTGCGCCTGGCGCGCCGGACGACGGCTGAGGCTGGACGATACAGATCAGCCGAATGACCCCGTCATGGAGAAAGGCCAGGCGTATTGCCTCATCCAACCCCGATTCAGAGGTCGAGCTGCCGTCAATCGGTATGAGAATCCGTCTATACATGGCCGCGAGCATCAAGGGGGGAAGGGGATTGCGGTTTTTCCACGGCAGGCATCGGTTTGATCGGCGCACATGTAAACCGGGACCTTGACGAACAGCATGCCCTGGAGCGACAGGCCTCGAACCATTTCGGTTTCCGACAGGATGAAGCCCGCGATCGGTTCAACGACCAGCTCGCGCGCGGCCATGGCGGTTTCGTCCAGGATCTGGATGGTTCCGCTGGCGCCCTCTTCCCACCCCGGCCCGACCTGGAACCCGCGCAGGGCCGGGTAGGACGAAAAGACCAGGATCAGCGACTTGTCGTTCAGCCCAAGCACCGAGCCCGGCGGACTGGCGATGACGTTGTAGTAATTGCGCCCCTCGGCGGCGTCGATCAGTACACCGCGTCCATAGGCCATCCCCAGGATGCTTCCGTCGGCGTGCAAGGCGGGCACCACCAGCACGCCAAATGACCGGCCAACCAGCGCCTTGGCCGCGGGCGACAGACGATAGAGGCGCAACAGCGTGGCCTCGGCTTCCTGATCAACGCGGTTCAACAGGGCGGGCGGTACCGGCATCAATGAATCCGCCGGCTGTGCGAACGCGGGGCCAGCCGGCAGCAGGGCCAGAATCAGGTGAAGCAACACGGCGAGGACGCTTGTCTTCATGGATTTCATCTTGAACCTGTCTGGCAAGCGCTTGTTGACCAAAATCACGAATTCGACGCTGACCGGCGGCCCTTGCGCTGGGGCTTGGTCGAACGATCCTTCGCACGCGTGCCGCATCCTGGCCGGCACGCACGCCGCAATCGGAAGAGAGATTGACCGGCGTCAATCGCGTCCGCGGCAGCCGCGCGATCATGATTGCATGGCCAGGCCCCGCGGCCTGGCACGCGAAAGCGCCGGAGACACCATGAAAAACAAGCCGAGTTCCGTGGGGGGATCGGGCCATGGCCCCGCCACCGCGCGGGCTGCAGTGTGGTGCGCCGTCCTGTCGGCGATGATGACCAGCCCGGTACCGGCCCAGGTCACGCCGCAGGACGTCATGCAGACCTTTGCGCTGCGCGTTGCGCCCGCGCTGACGGTTCCGGCCGACGAGCAGATCCGCTATGCAAGCCTGGCGCTGGGGATGCTCAAGGAAGCGGGGCTCGGCCTGTTGGGCCCGCAGTACGCCCTCGTGGTCGACCGCAATCCCAAGGTGCAGGCGGTCTTCCTCTTTTGGCTGCCCGCCATCGGCATGCCCGTCCATGTGGGCGCGGCGCCGGTGTCGACCGGCAGGATCGGCCAGTTCGATCACTTTGAAACGCCCACGGGCGTGTACCCGCATACCTTGGCCAATCCGGACTTCCGCGCCCAGGGCACGAAGAACGCGAATGGCATCCTGGGCTACGGCGCCAAGGGCATGCGGGTCTATGACTTCGGCTGGCAGCAGGCATTGCGGGGATGGGGCAATGGCGGCGTGAGCACGATGCGGCTGCAGATGCACGCGACGGATCCCGTCCTGCTGGAATCCAAGCTGGGAACGCCGCAATCCAAAGGCTGCATCCGCATTCCGGCAACCCTGAACCGCTTGCTCGACAGCTACGGATTGCTGGACGCCGACTACGAGCTCGCGGCCGATCTGGTCGCGCCGCCGTGGGTGCTGCAACCCGGCAGGACGCCCGCCGATGGCGCCGGACGCTATCTGATCATCGTCGACACCGAACGCGAGAGCCGGCCGGACTGGGCCGTGCCGGCGCGCGCTGCCGCACATTGATTGACCGGGCCGATCCGCCTGCCTGGTGGATTCAGAACGAGTCGACGAGATACGCGAGACTAGAGGCGATTTCGGCCTGACGCCCGCCGTGCACTGAGCGGCGTTGCGCTTTTCGCGCGGATTCGTGCACCAGCAGCATGGGCGCGGCGCGGCGGGCGTTCCTGGTCCCGGCGCCCCGGGGGATGGCATTAAAGCCGTCCCCCCCGCGAGCGCCTATGACGATCAGATCCGCGCCCCACGCGTCGGCCTCCTGGGCCACGCGCTCCTCGAAGGATTGTTCGCCTGCCTCGAACAGCGCGCTATCGACCGGGATGCAACGTGCGCGCACCCGGCGCGCGGCGTTGCGCAGCACTTGAACGCCAAGCTCGCGCGACAGCATGCGCACCTCTTTTGGGGAATAGCAATCCGCGCCGATCCGCGAGGACAGGGGCAGTTCCCCGACCACGCAGATCAATCGAATGCGAGCGCTGTTGCACACGGCCAGACGCATGGCTTCGTCCAGCCCCAGTTCGGCGGTCTGGCTGCCGTCGATGGGAATGAGGATCCGTCTATACAGGGACATGGCTGTAAACCGCCGTCATTCGATCTGCAGCGTCTTGTTCCGGCTTCCCGCCGATTTGGGTAGTGTCAGGGTCAGGACGCCGTTCTCGCAGACCGCCTTGGCGGCCGCTTCATCGATGGGGCTGGCCAGCGACACGGAGCGTTGAACCTGGCCCCAGAAACGCTCTTGGCGGATGACGTTTCCCGCCTCTTTCGTTTCACTGTGCTTTTCCTTGTTGGCCGAGATCATCACCGTGTTGCCATCGATCTGCACGGTGATGTCCTTCTTGTCGATCCCGGGCACGTCGGCCTTCAGGACGTACTTGTCGCCTGCCTCGGTGACATCGATATCCATCCGGGTGGCCTGATCCTCCCCGTTCTGCCGGATCGGCCGCAGGAACGCCTGGAAAACGTCCGCGAAGGGTTCGCTCGAAAATGGGCTGTATTGCGTCAAGCGCGACATGGCTATCTCCTTTTCGTGAGGATGAGACGCGGGAGGTTCGCCCGCCTCTCCATGTTGCCCCCGTCCGGAATCGCCAAATTGACCTTTGTCATGCAGAAATCGGGGACAAACGTCGGGCTCCGCGCAGGCCTGGCCGCGCTCGCCCACGCGATCGGGCGAAAGCTTGACTGACGTCAACTTCCACGACCGCATCGGCGCGATGATGGCATCACGCCCGAGCCATGCGGCCCGGGCAGATACTGCTATCGGAGGGGTCGTGAAAAACGTGCTTATCCCCGTTGACGGATCGGGCAATTCCCTGCGCGCCGTGCACTATGTGGTCGACCAGGTCCGCGAACATGGCCCTTGCGCCATCCACCTGCTGAATGTGCAGCCGCCCATTGCTTCCGGCGCGATACTGGCGTTCTTTGAGCCGGATGCCATCGAGGAATTCTATGAGGACGAAGCCAAGGCCGCCCTCGCGGAGTCGGAGGCCTTGCTGGACCGCTCGGGCATCGTCTATCAAAAGGCGACGCGGGTGGGCAACATTGCCGAATGCATCAAGGCCCACGCCACCGAGCAGGGTTGCGACCATATCGTCATGGGGTCGCGAGGATTGGGCGCGGCCGGCAGCCTGTTTCTGGGATCGACCACGCTGAAGGTGCTGCACACCGTTCACATTCCGGTGGTGCTGATCACCTAGGCCGATGCGCCATGCCTTCGCCGGACCATCAGCGCACCCTGGCCTCGATCAGCCTGGATCTGGTCAAGGATCCGATGTTCGCGTTGCTGCTGGCCGGCGGCGGCCTGTACACATTACTAGGCGCCTGGCAGGAAGCGGCGCTGCTGCTGCTTTTTGTACTGGTCATTTTTGCGCTGACGGTGGCGCAGTCATTACGTACCGCACGCGCCCTTGACGCATTGGATCGTCTGGCGGCGCCCCGCGCCCTGCTGCTGCGAGACGGCAAGCGCCACTGGGTGCCGTCGGCCGAACTGAAGCCTGGCGATGCCGTGCTGCTTGCCGAAGGCAACCGCGTCCCCGCGGACGGCCGGTTGACGGACGGAGAGGGTCTGCTGGTAGACGAGTCGCCGCTTACCGGCGAGTTCCAGCCCGTGTACAAGCGGCTATCGGGCACGGTTGAGGGCGATGCCGAGGTGCTGAGCGAGACGCTGGTGCTGTCGGGAACCGGCACCCTGCGCGTTCTTGCCGTGGGAGACGACACGCGGTTGGGCGCGCTGGGCCAGTCGATGCGGCAACTGACGCCGGAACGCGCGCCCCTGGAATTGCAGACCCGCCATTTCATCCTGCGGTTCATGTGGGTGGGGTTCTTCCTGTCGCTGGCCACCTGGGCCCTGTACGTCTACATGCGGGGAGGATGGTTCGAAGGGATGCTGGCGGGCATCGCGTTGGCGATGAGTCTGCTTCCCCAGGATTTCCCCGTCATCGTGACCATCTTCTCCGCGCTGGAAGCCCGGCGCATCGCGGGCGAAGGCGTGCTTGTCCGCAAGCTGAGCGTGGTCGAAACCCTGGGCAAGACCACCGTGTTGTGTGCCGACAAGACGGGCACCATGACGACAAACACCATGGTCGTTCGCGCGCTTTACGCTGGCTCAGTGCGGATCGATGCCGCCGATCTCGCGGGCGCGGCGGCGGCGGATAGCGCGGCCGAGGCCATGACCCTGGCCGAAACGCTTGCGCTGGCGAGCGTGCCCGATTCCGGGGATGCAATGGAGGACGCCTTTCGCATTTTTGCCGCGTCGCTTGGCGGGCATCCACCGGCGGACGGTCTTGCCTTGGTTAAAGCCTATCCCTTCTCGTCCGCACGGTTGGCTGTGATCCACGTCTGGGCTACGGCGCAAGCGGATGACGCCCGTCTCGCGTGCAAGGGCGCGCCGGAGGCCGTGTTCAAGCTTTGCCAGCTTTCGCCGGCGCGCACGGCGCAGCTGCTGGCCGAGGTCCAGCGCATGGCCGCGGCGGGGCTGAGGGTGTTGGCGGCGGCCAGCGGGCGCTGGCCGAACGGGCGGCTTCCCGATCAGCCCGACGACCTGCCGCTGCAGTTCGCGGGCTTGGTGGGCCTGGAAAATCCGCTGAAGGAAGGCGTGGCCGAGTCGGTCGCCGCGTGCGATGCGGCGGGCATACGCGTGCTGATGCTGACGGGCGACCATCCGGAGACTGCCCGCGCCATTGCCCGCCAGGCGGGCATTCCGGCGGACTACGTGGCTGAAGGCGATGTGCTGGCGCGGGAAGGCGGCGAGCATCTGGCCGAACTGGTGGGCCGCACCTGCGTTTACGCGCGCGTAAAGCCGGAACAGAAGCTGCGCCTGGTCCAGATGCTCAAGCGGCAAGGCGCCATCGTTGCGATGACGGGAGACGGCGTCAACGACGCGCCCGCATTGCGCGCGGCCCACGTCGGCATCGCCATGGGCGCGCGTGGCACCGATGTCGCGCGCGAAGCCGCCGACCTGGTCCTGACCCGCGACGACTTCTCGGACATCTTGAACGCGGTCCGGCAAAGCCGCCGCCTGTTCGACAACCTGTCCAAGGCAATCGTCTACATCGTCGCGGCGCATGTGCCGATCGCCGGGCTGGTGATCCTGCCACTGCTCTTTGGCTGGCCGGAACTGCTGCGCCCGGCCCATGTGGCGTTCCTGGAGATCGTCATCGGCCCCCTGTGCGGACTGGCTTTCGAGTCCGTCGCGGCAGAGCCGGACCTGATGCGCCGCCCTCCCCTGCCCGTCGAGAAGCCGCTGTTTTCACTACGAACCTTCCTGATTGGCCTGGCCCTGGGGCTGGCGCTGTTGGCATCCGCCGGCGTTCTTTACGCCTGGCTGCAGCAGACCCAGACGCCCGCGGATACCGCGCGCGCCACCGCCTTCTGTGCGCTGGTGCTGGGCAATCTGACCTTGATGGTCAACAACCGCTCGCCGCATCAGCGGCACGCCGGCACTTGGGACGGCGCCACCCGGCTGGCGGTCGCGGCGACGCTGGCGCTGCTGGCCCTGACGCTGCAATGGCCTGCCCTGCGCGGGCTGTTCGAATTCGGCCCGCTGGGCCTCCGGGAATGGGCGGCGGCACTGCTGGCCGCGGTGACGGTGTGGCCGGTGGCGCGAGGACTGCGGCCGCTGGGCCGGCCGCTGAGCGCGGCAGGCGCGCTGCCATGCGGGGCCGCTCGATAACGCCGCGACGCGACTGGCGTCGCCGCTGCCAGGCGCACACCCACCGCGGCGGTCACCGTTGTGGCGTGGCCGAATTGAGTTGCTGCTGCAGCATCTGCTCCATCATCCGCTGCTGCATTCCCATGTATTGGTCGCGCATGTATTGATGCTCCCGGACCTGTTCAGGCGTCAGTCCGGAGTAATTGCCTCTCATGGCGTTCCATCCCATCATCGGGCCTCCCCGATGATGGGGGCCGCCGCCACCCTGCGCGCAGCAAGGTCCCATGCCGCCCGTCCACATCTGGCGCATCATGCCCATGGTGTTCTGCATGAGCTGCCGATGCTCAAGCATGAGCTTCTGCCGCGCATCCGGATCGGTGGTCTTCTGGATCTCATCCATCTGCTTTTGCATGTTTTCCAGGTTATCCCTGACTTGCGCAGCCTGTTTGTCGAAGTCCTGGACATTGCCGCCCGGCGAGGCAGGCTGGGCTGGGCGCGCGGGCGCGTCAGAGGGCGGCGCGGCAAGCGCCAAGCCAGGGGCCGACAAGGCAAGCATCGCGGCAATGGCCGCAGTCTTCATGTTCATGATCGATCTCCACCCGATTGCCAATCGCACAAGGTTCACTGCGCGCAACGCCTGCGCAGCGCCAGCATAGATCGGCCAGAAACCCCGAAATTGACAATCGTCAACATCCCCGAGGCCCCTGCGCAGGGCCGCTGCAAGGGCCCCGCGGCCCGTCTGGACCGCTTGCGATAGACTCGTGGCCTGTTTCGACGAAGTAGTGAAAAGGAGTTCAAGCAATGCCCAGCATTTTTCCAGGCGATCTTTGGGCGGTGGGCGAAGCCCGCGTCAACGGACTGCCGGTCGTCATCCGCTTTCGCGCCGGTCTGCCGGCCGAGGCCGACCGCCAGATCAACGAGAACCTGATCACCATCACGTGGCCGTACGAGGGCATCGAATCGGGCATGCCCAATGATGAAGACAAGCAGCGCACCAACAGCTTCGAAGAGGCCGTCGAGCAGGGCTTCGAGAATTCGGACGCCGGCGTGCAGGTGGCTTGCCTGACGGGCAATCATCAGAAAGAATGGCGCTACTACACGCCGAATGTCGAGGCGTTTCTGGATGCGTTCAACAAGTGCCTGGCAGGGCACCCCGTGTATCCGATTCAATTGCGCATGTTCCAGGATCCGGACTGGAAGGCGCTGTCGGAATTGCAGCCGGAAGGGTCCGACCAGCTGCATTGAACGCACGCCCGCGAACACGGGGCAGGCCCGCTCAGGGCTTGTCCGTGATTCCGGCGTCCTGGATGATCCGGCTCCAGCGCGCCTCTTCCTCCTTGACGTACTCGCCCAGCGCGGCGGGCGTGCCCACATCGGGCGCCAGGCCTTCCAGCTCCAGCGCCGCGCGGAAATCCGGATCGCCGGACGCCTTCCTGATTGCCGCGTTCAACGTGTCGATGACGGCGGGCGGCGTGCCGTTCGGCACGAACACGCCATACCAGCTATCCACGAAATATCCCGCCTCGCCCGCTTCCGCGACGGTCGGCACATCGGGATAGGCCGGCGAACGCTGCTTCGTGGTCACGGCCAGTGCGCGCAGCTGGCCGCTCTTGATGTGGCCGCTGACGCTGGCCGAGGTCGAGAAGATCATGTCGATCTGCCCGCCGATCAGGTCGTTGATGCCGGGGCCGGCGCCCTTGTAGGGCACGTGCAGGATGTCCACCTTGCCCAGGCTCTTGAAGAGCTCGCCCGCCAGATGGGCCGAGGTGCCGTTGCCATAGGATCCAAACGTCAGCTTGCCGGGATGGGCGCGCGCGTAGGCAAGGATCTCCTGCACGCTCTTGAACGGCGAGTTCGGCGACACCACCAGCACGTTGGGCGATTTGCCGATCATCGCGACCGGCGCGAAGGCCCGCTCGGTATCGTAGGGCAGCTTCTTGTGGATGGCCGGGTTCACCGCATGGGCGAACGTGGCCATCAGCAAGGTGTAGCCGTCAGGCGGACTCTTGGCCACGTTCTCCGTGCCGATGATGGTGCTGCCGCCAGGGCGGTTTTCCACCACCGCGGTCTGGCCCAATTCCTGCGTCAGGCCCTTGGCCAACTGGCGCGCGATCAGATCCGTGCCGCCGCCCGGCGTGAACGGCACGACGATGCGCAAGGGCCTGTCGGGGTAGGCCGCGCGCGCCTGCGGCGCGGCCAATGCGCCCAGCGCCAGTACCGCCGCGGCCATGGCGATGCCGCCACGCGTGAAGAAGTTTTGCTGTTTCATGGTTGTCTCCTGTTTTTATCCACCCGCCTGAACTAGTTCAGGCGGCTTTGCAGGACGGCCACGCCGTCCGCCGCGCAAACGCCCTGGCCCGCAGGCCGAACGAAGAGCGGATTGATTTCGGCTTCGACGAGGACATCTCCCAACGCGCCCGCCATGCGTGAGAACGCGACGACGGCGGCGACCAACGCCGGCACGTCGGCGCGCTCGCGCCCGCGGTAGCCGTCCAGCAAGGGCCAGGTCTTGAGCCGCCGCAGTCCGGCCATCACCTGCGTCGGCGACAGGCCGGTCCCGTCTTCGGGCAGCATCAAGAGCGTCGTATCCCGCACCAGTTCGGCGACCACGCCCCCCATGCCGAGCAGGATGGCCGACCCCAGGGGATCCCGATGCAGGCCGACGATCACTTCCGCCGCGCCGCTCACCATCTCCTGGACCAGGAAGGCGCGGGGTTCGCCGCCGGTATGACGCAGAACTTCCTCGCGCATCTGCTGCAGCCGTGCGGGCACGTCCTCCTGCGCCACGTTCACGGCTACGCCGCCCACGTCGCTCTTATGCGTGATGTGGCGCGACAGCAGCTTGAGGACGACCCTTGGGCCCAGCGCGGCCGCGGCTTGCGCGGCCTGCGCCTCGTCGCGCACGACGATTTCCTTGACGCCAGGCACGCCGAACCGGGCAAAGAGCGCCTTGGCCTGCGCCTCGTCCAGCGAGCCGCCGTCCCCTAGATCCAGGCCGCCCGGCAACGCTGCGTCCGGCGGCACCGCGTTGTCAGCCTCGACGCGCGCCTGTGCCTGCCACATCGCCGCCATGGCCGCGCTGACGCCTTCGGGCGTGTGAAACGCCGGTATGCCGTAGCGGCCAAGCACCTCGGCGGCGCGGGGCGCGTGCGGGCTGATGTAGGCCATCACGGGCTTGGCGGCGCCAGCCAACGTGTCCTTCAAAGCGCCGGCCATCAGTTCGGGCTGCGCCACGCCGGACGAACCGACGATCACCACCAGCGCGTCATAGCTGCTGCTGTCGAGCAGGATGCGGATGGCGCCGCGCAGCAGTTCGGGCTGCAGGCCCGCCAGCGTGACGTCGATGGGATTGCGGTCCAGCGCGGCGGGCGTGCCGGGTTGCAGGGCGCGCAGCGCCGCGCCGGTGGCGCCGTCAGGCGCCGGCAGCTCGAACCCCGCGAGGCCCAGGCAGTCCGCCACCAGCGTGCCGGCGCCGCCTGTCGATGTCAGGATCGCAACGCGGCGTCCGGGGAGCTTGCGTGCGTGCGCCAGCGCAGCCGGAATATCCAGCAGGTCCGAGAAGGTCTGCGCCCGGATGATGCCCGCATCCTCGAAAAGCGCGTCGTACATGGCGTCGGCGCCGGCCAGCGCCCCGGTGTGCGACGCTGCCGCCCGCGCGCCCGATTCCGAACGCCCAATCTTGAACGCCACCACCGGTTTACCGGCGGTCCGCGCCTTGCGCGCGGCGGCGCGGAACTTGGCGGGATGGCGAAGGCTCTCGAGGTACAGCGCGATGACCTGCGTAGCGGGGTCGTCGGCCAGCGCGTCCACGAAGTCGGCCACTTCCAGATCGGCCTCGTTGCTGGTCGAAATCAGCTTGGACAGGCCCACGCCGCGGGCGGCGGCGCGCGACAGCAGCGCCCCCAGGATGCCGCCGCTCTGCGAGACGAGCCCCACCGCGCCGGGCTGCAGGTCGTCGATTTCCAGGGCGCCGCTGGCCGACAACGTGACCCGGTCGGTCAGGTTGACCAGGCCGATGGTGTTCGGCCCCAGAATGCGCATGGCGCCGGCGGCCTCGCGCAGCGCTTGCTGGCGGCGAGCGCCCTCCTCGCCGCTTTCCGAGTATCCGCTTGCCAGCACGATGGCCGCGCCCGTGCCGATGGCGGACAGCTCGCGAACGGCCTGCTGCGTGCGCTCGGCGCCCAGCACCACGATGGCGACGTCGGGCGCCTGCGGCAGCGAGCGGATATCGGGGTAGCAACGCAAGCCGTCGATCTCGGACGCCTTCGGGTTGACGGGGTAGATGCTGCCCTGAAACCCGTGCTTGCGCAGGTAGGCCACGGGCCGGCCCGAGGTTTTGGCGGGGTCCGCCGACGCCCCGACCACTGCCACGCTGCGGGGCCGCAGCAGCTTGTCCAGCGCGCTCACGGCTTCTCTCCCTGGGCGCGGGCCGCCTGCGCCTGCGCCATCTTTTCCAGAAACGCGGCCACGGCATCGCGGTGCTCGGCGCTGGTGTAGCAAATGCCTTGCGCCTGGCTGCCCATGGCGAACACCTGGTCGGCCGTCAGTTCAAACGTCTGGTCCAGGATCGACTTGCCCAGCGCCAACGCCGTGGCCGAGCCCTGGCTCAATTCCGCCGCCCATGCCTGGGCTGCCTCCACCTCGGTACCGGCCGGCACGAGCCGGTCGGCGATGCCCAGTTGCAGGGCCTCCTGTGCCGCCACCTTGCGCCCGGAATAGATCAATTCCTTCGCGCGCGCCAGGCCGACGCGGCGCGGCAGGAAATACATGCCGCCACCGTCCGGGATCAGGCCGCGCGCAATGTAGCTCCACGTGAACGAGGCGCTTTCGGACGCCACGATGAAATCGCAGCTGAGCGCCGTGTCCGCCCCCAGCCCCGCCGCCGCGCCGTTCACCGCCGCGATCGTCGGCTTGGGCATGTTGAACAGCAGCCCTTGCGCGTGGTGCACGCGCTGCTGGCGCGACCATCCGTTGAATCCGACCTCGCCCGCCGGCGCGTCCATCCTGCGCTGCATGCCCGCGATGTCGCCGCCCGCGCAGAATCCCTTGCCTTCGCCTGTCAGCACCAGCGCGCGGATCGCGCGGTCCTGTGCGACGTGCTCCAGCGCCTGGATCAATTCGCTGCGCATTGCGTCGCTGATCGCGTTGCGCTTGTCGGGGCGGTTCAGTGTCAGCGTCGCCACGCCGTCCCGCGTCTGCAGTTTGATGAATTCGTAGTCAGCCATTTCCGTGCTCCGTCGTTTCCGGGGCCAGCCCCGGAATCCACAACGGCTGCCGGGCTGGCAACACCGACAAGGTAGGCGCTACAGTGTGCAAATGCACCGCCCTATTTCCATCTAGTGGAATTGCACTGCCATGCCCGCCGCCTCCGAACCCGCTCCCGCCGCCAGCCGCCGCTTCACCGGCGTCAGCCAGAACCGCTCGCTGGAACGCGGCCTGGAGATCCTTCGCGCGTTCAAGCCGGGCACGGACCTGCTGGGCAATGGCGATCTGGCCGAACGCACAGGCCTGTCGGCGGCGACGGTCAGCAGGCTGACGCAGACACTTGTGACCAGCGGCTTTCTGGAACACGACCGGCGCGCGCGCGCCTATCGCCTGGCCGCGCCGGTGCTCAGCCTGGGACACGCCATGCACGCCTCGTCTCCGGTGCTGCGCGCGGCCACGCCGCTGATGCGCGAGGTGTCCGTCAAGCAGCGTCTGAACGTGGGCCTGGCCAGCGCCGACCGGGCCGACATGGTCTACCTGGAATCCATCCGCTACAACCGCAAGGCGTCCCTGCGCACCATCGTTGCGGGCCAGCGGGTTCCGATCGAGCTGACGTCGCTGGGCCGCGCCTACCTGGCGACGCTGGACGCCGCCATGCGCGACGCGCTGCTGGACCAGATCCGCCAGGGCTATCGCAGCGCCACCTGGAAGCCGATCCGCGCGGACATCGACAGCGCCATCGCCAAGGTGGCGGCGCGCGGATACTGCGTGGCGTCGTGGCAGCCGGGCGTGGTGGCGCTGTCCACGCCGCTACGCCCGCTGGGCGGCCCGGCAATGGCGCTGAACATCAGCCTCACCACCGAGGACGCGCCGTCCGCGGTGGCGCAGCGGCATGCCCCGCATCTGCTGGCGCTGAAAGCCGGCATCGAGCACGAACTGGAAAGCCAGCGTCCCGCCTGACACCTGCCCCCCTCGGATTCCCTGATGCCGCCCCCGCAAACCGCTGATACAATAAGAACCATTCTCAATCTCGACACCTTCCGTCCGGGATTGCCAACGTCTCCCCTTTCTCCGCACTTCCATGACTCGCAGCCTGGCGCCGGATCACCATCATGTGGGCGCACTCTATGTGGACCATCACCGCTGGCTGGTGAACTGGCTGCGCAGAAAGCTGGGGTGCGGCTTTGACGCCGCCGATATCGCGCAGGACACCTTTCATCGGCTGTTGGCCGCGCCGGAGCGCGCCCGCGGCCTGCAAGAGCCGCGCGCCTACCTGACGACGCTGGCGCACGGCCTGGCCGTGGACCACATCCGCCGGCGCAAGCTGGAGCGGGCCTACCTCGACGAGCTGGCCCTGCTGCCAGAAGCCCAGGCCCCTTCTCCCGAAACCCGTGCCCTGCTGCTCGAAACCCTGGTGCGCATCGACCGAATGCTGGACGGCCTGAACGCCAAGGCGAAGGCGGCGTTCCTGATGTCCCGGCTGGACGGCTTGACCTATCCCGACATCGCGGCAACCCTGCGCGTATCGGTGAGCTCCGTCGAAAAATACATGGCCGCCGCCATCCGTCATTGCTACGAACTGCGCTATGGCTGATCGCGCCGTGGTGCTGGATCGCGCCATTTCCTTTGCGGTGCGCCTGAACTCGGGCCACGCCGATGCCGCCGAGCACGAGGCCTGCCGCCGCTGGCGCGAGGCCGACGCCGAGCACGAACGGGTCTGGCGCCAGTTGCAGGCGATCGAGACGGATCTGCGCGCGGTGTCCGGTTCGGCGGCGGCGTCCGCGCTGCGCGCCGCCCCCGCCCGTGGCCGCCGCCGCGTCCTTGCCATGCTGGCGTTGGGAACGGTGGGCGCTGGCGCGACGCTGGCGTGGCGCGACGGCGCCTGGGATCGCATGACCGCCGACTACCGCAGCGGCGTCGGCGAGCGTCGCCGGTTCGCGCTGGAGGGCGGGGCCGAACTGTGGCTGAACACGGGCAGCGCCGTGCGGACCGACCCGGGCGGCCGGCGCCTGACCCTGCTGGCCGGCGAGCTGCGCATGGACACGGGCGCGGCGCCCGCCCCGTGGGAAGTGCGCACACGCCAGGCGCGTTTCACCGCCACGCAGGCGCGCTTTCTGCTGCGCACGATCGAAGACGCCACGCTGCTGGACATGCAGCTCGGCGACTTGCGCATTGCCCCCGTGCACGGCGCCGAATCGCGCGCCGACCCGGGCGGGCGCTACCGCGTGACGGACCGCGATGCGCGGCGCGAACCCGCCGTGCCGTTTGACGCCGATAGCTGGGCCGACGGCGTGCTGACCGTGCGCGGCATGCGGCTCGCGGACTTCCTGCAGGAACTGTCGCGTTATCAGCGCGGCTGGATCAGCTGCGATCCCGCCGTGGCCGATCTGCGGGTGTCGGGCGTCTTCCTGCTGGACGACCTGCCGGGCGCGCTCAATACGCTGTCCCGCGCGCTGCCCACGCGGATCGAGCGCTACGCGGGCCTGTGGACCCGCGTGCTGCCCGCCTGAATGCCGTTACAACTTTTTGGCGATTCCGTTTACGGGTTTTGGCGTCCTCGTTCGACATAGGGAATGACAACCCCCGTTTGAACCAGGATCGCCTACGTCATGTCCCGCTCTGCCCGCCCCACCCCGACGCGCCTTCTGCGCCTGCTTCCGCTGTGCGCCGCGCTGGCGCTTGCCCCTGCCGTTCATGCCCAGTCCGCGCGCGTGACGGTCGAACAGGCCGCCGCGCCGCTTGAGACCGCCTTGAACCAGTACGCCGCGTCGGCGCGGGTGACGCTGTCGTTCGATCCGTCGCTCACCACGGGCCGGCAGGCGCCGGCGCTGCGCGGGCCCTACGCCATCGCCGAGGGCTTTGCGGCGCTGCTGGCGGGCAGCGGCCTGGTCGCCGAACAGACGGGCGAACGCCACTTCGTCATCCGGCCCGCTGCACCGTCGGTCAGCACGCTGGCCCCCGTCACGGTGACGGGCGACTCGGCCGCCGAACGCTACAACCCGCCGACCACGGTGGGCTCCAAGACGCCGCTCACGCAGCGCCAGATTCCGCAGTCGATCAGCGTGGTCACGCAAGAGCGGATGCGCCAGCAGGCCATGCAGACGCTGGACGATGCGATGCGCAACACGGCGGGCGTCACCGTCGAACGCCGCGACAACAGCCGCTCGATCTTCCATTCGCGCGGTTTTGACATGACGTCGTATCAGATCGACGGCATTCCCACGCAATACGACTGGCGCATGCTGTCCTCGACGGACCTTGCCATCTACGACCGCGTCGAGGTCCTGAAAGGCCCCGCAGGCCTGTACAACGGCGCCGGCGGGCTGGGCGGCGCGATCAACCTGGTCCACAAGCGCCCGCAAAAGGAATTCGGCTTCGAAGGCAGCGTCTCGGCGGGATCGTGGGACAACTACCGCTCCGAAGTCGACCTGACCGGCGGCCTGAACGAGGATGGCTCGCTGCGCGGACGGCTGGTTGGCGTCTACCAGAACCGCCGCTTCTTCTACGACAAAACCAACGAGCAGCATTCCGTGCTGTACGGCGCGCTGGCGTATGACTTCACGCCGCGCACCACGCTGACGGTGGGCGGCGGCCGCCAGGAGCGCGACATCCACGCGTCGATGTGGTCGATCCCGGCGCTCATGACCGTGGGCCCCGGCGGCCAGCCCAGTTTTTCGCTGGCTGACATCAAGCGCTCCACCTTCATCGGCGCCGACTGGAACCGTGACCAGTTCACGTCCACCGAAGCCTTCGCCGACGTGGAGCACCGCCTGGACAATGGCTGGACCGCCAAGCTGTCCGGCCGCTACGCCGAAAACAAGCTGGACCGCGAACAGGCGTACGGCTGGGGGCCGGCCAATACCTCGAACAACCTGATCCAGCTGCTGTCGGCCAAGGGCCCGACGGGGCAGGCGCAGACGTCCTACGACGCCTATGCCGACGGCCCCTTCCAGCTGTTCGGCCGTCAGCACAATCTGACGCTGGGCGCCAACTACACCGACTCGCGCTTTGATAACGCGTGGAACTATCCGACGCCGAACTGGGCGCCGCGCATCGACATCACGAACCCGCGTTCGGACTTCGACCGCCTGGACTATGCCTTCAACAACAGCAACCACGCGCGCACCAAGCAATGGGGCCTCTACAGCAACCTGCGCCTGCGTCTGGCCGAGCCGCTGACGCTGGTGGCGGGCGGGCGCTTCAGCTGGTGGGACCTGACGTCCAATCAGCGCACGCTCACCGCGGAAAAGGCGCAGCAGGCCAACTACGATGGCAAGTTCACGCCCAACCTGGGCCTGATCTATGACCTGAACGACACCTATTCGGTCTATACCAGCTACTCCGAGATCTTCCTGCCGCAGAACGGATACACCACGGCGGACGGCAGCATGCTCAAGCCGCTGGAAGGCAAGCAGATCGAGGCCGGCATCAAGGGCGAATACCTGGACGGCGCGCTCAATGCCTCGTTTGCGGTGTTCGAGATCCGCGACGAGAACCGCGCCACGCTCTCGCCGGATTCCACCACGGTCTACACGGCCAACGGCAAGACCCGCAACCGCGGCTTCGAACTGCAGGTCAACGGCGAGATCCAGCCGGGCTGGAACATCTACGCCGGCTACACGTGGCTGCAGACGCGCGTGGACCAAAGCGCCTCGTACGACTCGAACGTGACCGCCGTCGCGCCGCGCCATCTGCTGCGGCTGTGGACGGACTACCGGCTGCCCGGCGTGGCAAACCGGTGGACCATCGGCGGCGGCGTCAACGTGCAAAGCGGCACCTATGTTGCCCTGCCGCAGTACAACGGCGCACGGCTGGAGCAAGGCGGTTATGCGACGGTCGACATGAAGATCGGCTACGAGATCAACCGCAACCTGGATGTGGCGCTCAACGTCACCAACCTGTTCGACCGCAAGTACTACGCGACCATCAGCTCGCCGCGCTCGCAGAACATCTTTGGCGAGCCGCAGGCCTTCCTGCTGACGCTGCGCGCCAAGTACTGAGCGCGGCATGGCAATCGCAGCGCGCCCGTTCTGGGTCCGCGTGCACCGATGGGCGGGGCTGGCCACCGCCCTGTTCCTGTGCGTGGCCGGGCTGACGGGCAGCATCCTGGCCTTCAAGGAAGACCTGGACGCCTGGTTGAATCCGCAGCTGTTCCTGGCGCCCGCCGAGGGACGCGCGCCGCTGGATCCCTTCGTCCTGCGCGACGCGGTTCGCGCACAGTTGCCGTGGGCCGGCATCGAGCAGGTGCCGCTGCGGCGCGAGGCGGACCGGGCCGTGGTCTTTCGACTGACGCCGCGGCAGGATGCGGCCGCCGAGCGCATGCTGCCGCTGCCCGCCACGCATGCCTTCGCGGATCCTTACAGCGGCAAGGTGCTGGGCTGGCGCAACGAGGGTGCGGTGTCGCTCGCGCGCGAGAACCTGCTGCCCTTCATCTACCGGCTGCATCTGGATCTGACGCTGCCCGGCGTCTGGGGCCGCTTGCTGTATGGCGTGATCGCGCTCATCTGGACGCTGGACTGCTTTGCCGGCTTTTACCTGACCCTGCCGTCCAAGGGCGCGAAACGCGCGGGATTCTGGCGCGCGTGGCGGCCGGCCTGGTCGATCAAGCAAGGCGCGTCGCCGGCGCGCGTGACGCTGGATCTGCACCGCGCCTTCGGCCTGTGGCTGTGGGTCCTGCTGCTGGTGTATGCGTGGTCCAGCGTCATGTTCAACCTGCGGGCCCAGGTCTACCAGCCGGTGATGTCGGTCATCATGACGTTCGACACATCGTGGCGGGGCGCGCCCGTCCTGCCGCAGCCGCTGGCCACGCCCGCGCTGGACGGCCCGGCCGCCCTTGCGGCCGCGCGCCGCGCGATGGGCGAACTGGCAAAAGAACGCGGCTTTACCGTGGATGGCGAGGAGTCGCTGATGCTGGACCGGCGGCGCGGCATGTACGCGTACCTGGCGCATAGCGATGCCGACCTGCGCCGCCATGTGGGCAACACCGCCGTCCTGATCGACGCCAACACGGGCGAGCGGCGCGGCATGTACCTGCCCACGCGCGGCGCATGGGGCGACACCTTCAGCAACTGGCTGGGCGCGCTGCACATGGCGCACGTCTTCGGCCTGCCCTACCGGATCTTTGCGTGCCTTCTCGGGCTGATCGTCGTCATGCTGTCCGTGACCGGCGTGCTGATCTGGCGGCGCAAGCAGCGGGGCCGGTCGCATGCCGCATTGCGCCGGCCCGGCTGACACGCCGCCCCGCGTGCCTCAAGGCGCGGACGGCCTGATGTTCTGGTTGTGCCGGAAGAGATTGTGCGGATCGTAGCGGGTCTTTACCTGCACCAGCCGGTCGAAGTTTTCACCATAGGCCGCGCCCACCCTTGCCGTCTCGTCCTGCGTCAGGAAGTTGACGTACACACCGCCCTGCGACCAGGGCTCGGTCGCCTTGAAAATGTCGCGCGTCCAGGCGATGCACCGCGCATCGTCCCCAGGATCGTCCCAGCGTCCGTGCACATTCATGGCGAACTGCGCGGACCGGTGCGGATAGGCCGTGGCGGAAACGGGCACTCGCATCGCCGCGCCGGCAATGTGGCCGAAGAAAATCTCGCATTGCGGTGACGGCACGTTCTGGACCGCCGACACGACGGCGTCGATCAGCCCGTCCTGCAGCTCACCGATGTTGTGAGACTTCCAGTAGTTGCGCGCGCCGGGCGTCAGCAAGGGATCGAACGCCTTCTGCCAGGCCGCATAAGGCATCGGCCCGAGGTGCTCGCCATAGGGTTCGCCCAAGGCCCGCACCGCCTCCAGCGCCTGCGGCCCCTTGTCCACCCCGCCCGTGTAGCACGCGGCGAAGGCGACGATGGGCTTTCCGTGCACGGACGCCGGCAAGAACGGCAGCGGCGGCGCCTGGCGCAGCACGGCCCACACGGTCAGCTCCGGCGGCATCGATGGCAATGCGTCGCGGTAGCGCGCCAGCGCCTCGCGGCCCTGTTCGAGCGGCAACACCACCAGACCGCCGTAGACCTCGGGGCCCACCGGATGCAGCTGGAATTCGAACATCGTGACCACACCGAAATTGCCGCCGCCCCCGCGCAGCGCCCAGAACAGATCCGGGTTCTCCGATTCACTGGCGCGCAGCATCTGGCCGTCGGCGGTGACGACATCCGCAGACACCAGATTGTCGATGGTCATGCCGAACCTGCGCGTCAGCCAGCCAAAACCGCCTCCCAACGTCAGGCCGGCAACGCCGGTGGTGGAATTGATGCCCAAGGGCACCGCCAGGCCGAACGCCTGCGCTTCGTGATCGAGGTCGGACAAGGTAGCGCCCGGTTCCACGTAGGCCCTGGCGCGCGCCGGATCGATGCGCACCGATTTCATGGGCGACAGGTCGATCATCATGCCGCCGTCGCAGACGGCGGTGCCCGCGATATTGTGGCCGCCGCCCCGCACGGAAATCACCAGGCCGTGTTCGCGCGCGTAGTCCACGGCACGGCGCACGTCGGCCGGCCCGGCGCATCGCGCGATGACGGCAGGCCGCCGGTCCACCGTGGCGTTCCAGATTTTTCGGGCCTCGTCGTAACCGGCATCGCCGGCCGACAGGATCTGACCCCGGGCCGCCGCCCGCAGATCGTCCAAACTACTGCTGGACAGGTTGTTCATCACACATCTCCTTGATGGCGATGTCTTTACAAACAGCGTGTAAAGCCGTCTATCTGCTGGGGCGCGACATGGGAATTGCCTCCTTGGAAAAGGGGCCATGACCCTGTGCACATGAATGCCCGGCGAACGCCGCGCGGGGGGAAGGCGGCAGACGCCCTGTGTCGTGCGCCGGAGCGTGCGTGATGGAAAAAGTATAGGCCTTTGGCCCTGCCGGCAGGCGCCCTAAGAATCGTTTTTCAGGACGCCGCGCACGTTGAGCACGGCCAATCCTAGTTGCAGCGCAATAAGCGCCCACGCGTCGTCGTGTAGCCCCCAGGCCACCCACAACACGTTGCTGGCAAGAAATACCCAGAAACCGGCCGTGCGCCGGGCAGGGCTGCGCGAGGCGACCAGCCAGGCGGCGGCAAGCGACGCCGCCATGGCCGGCCACTGCAGGAAGTCCCACAACGCGTCCAGCGTCATCGGCTACGGTTCCTGCTCAATGCACAGGACAGGATCAAGGCTTGGACCGGGCGCCCTGCCCGCGGTTGCGCTGGCTCTGCTGGTCCTGGCCAGTGCCGATCTGCGTGGTATGGCCCTCCTTTTTGGTGCGGTTCTGCGTGTCGCCGTGGCTCGCCTGCGATTGCCGGGGCGTATCGTCCTGGGTGCGGTCCGCGCCGGTCTCGTTGTGCTTGTCGTCCTTCTGCTTGGTCATGATTTGCTCCTTTCGTTGACGCGGATCCGGTTGTCGACGTCGTTGACGCCGGCGCATTCCACGGTGCAATCCTCGATGTGATGCTTGATGCGGCGGTTGGGGACGGTGCCCTCCAGCACGACCCGGCCATCGGTGACCGAAACCGACACGTCGCTCACGTCCAGGCCGCTATGGGCGAGCGCCTCGCAGACGTTCTCGCGAATCCGGTCGTCCGAACGGATGTAGCCCTTGGGATCGGTCCTGCGCGATGCGCGGTCGCGCCATGCCGTCGGGCCGCGGTTGTAGCCGCCGCGCTCGGCGGTTTCGAAGGACATGGATTCCTCGCGCCAGGCCGGACGGTCGCCGTAATAGCCGCCTTCGTCGTCGCCAAAGGACGTGGGGCCGTCGTAGGACTGATCGCGCCCGTAGGCGCGGTCGCGCCCGCCCGGATATCGGCCCTGGCCGCCCGTGCCGCGGCCCTGATCGCCATATCGGCCGCGCGCGTCATGGTGGCGGTCATCGCTGCCACGCCCGCGGTCCTGCCCCTCGACCACCTGTTGACGCTGGAACGAGGGATCTTCGTTCGAGAATCCGCCGTAGCTGCTCTGGCCAGGATCCGCGCTGCGGCTGCGCACAGGCTCTCGCGTCTCGCGCGTGCCTGCCTGGCGGGTGCCTTCGCTCTGGTATCCGAACGAAGGCGCGGGATCCTGCCACGGTTCCCGCTCGCCTCGAAATGCCGGCGTGTTCCTCGGGTCTCTACTCATATCGTCTCTCCCGTTGCAAGTTGCACATCAAGCGGGCCGGGTTCGGGGACAGCTGCGCGCCCTCGCCTGCCCGCCTCGCCAGGGCAGCAAGTGCTGTGCCGGACGGAGGCGGCCGGCCGGACCGCACAAGGTCCACGCTGTATGGCCGATAGGCCAAAGGCGGTCGCGGTGCTAAGAATGGGTCATGCGGTCAGAACGCCGTGGCAAGGCCCAACAACCGCATCCGGCAACACGACACACGACATTCAGGAGATGAAATATGGCTTCAGGATCCAGGCTGTCCGATGTAATCGTAAAACTCCCCGATCGCTCCACCTGCCGCGTAGAACGGCGTTTGATCGCAAGGAGAACGCAAGAAGCATCCGGTGTCCCCATCTACGTCTGCACCCTTCCGACCGGCGAACCCGTCACGTGGCTGGGGGGAGGCAAATACCGGCTGCCGTGCGGATCGGTGGGGGTGGCGGTGGCTCACAAACCGCCTGACAGGTGACGGGGCAGGCAGTCGGCACGCGGGCGGCACGCAGCTTGCTGGCCGCCCGGGCATTCACGCCAGGAGGGACGCGAATGAATGCCATCGAACGGGTCGCCGCGTACATGCACGAGCACTCGCTGCAACTGGTGACGGCCGAGTCGTGCACGGCTGGGCTGATTGCCGCCACGCTTGCCGACATACCGGGCGCGGGCGCGTTGCTGGACTGCGCGTTCGTGACCTACTCGCCGCAGGCCAAGCAGAAGTGCCTGGGCGTGGCGGCGCGTACGCTGCAGCGCCACAATCTGACCAGTGAAGCGGTGGCCAGGGAAATGGCGCTGGGCGCCGCCCGCAACAGTCCGGCGAACGTCGCAATTTCAAACACGGGCGTCACCGACGGCACCGACCCCGACATTCCCGCCGGCACGCAGTGTTACGCATGGGTATTCAAGGCCGGCCCCGCCGATGGCGCGCCCGCCGTCTACACCGAGACGACGCGTTTCGAAGGCGACCGCAACGCGATCCGGCGGGCCAGCGCGCAGCACGCGCTGGCCCGGATGATTGCCTATCACGAGCAGTGGCAGAACGGCGCCCCGGCCTCCCCGTCCGGCTCCGGGTCCGGCTGAGCGCCCTCGCTGACTGCCGCCGCGTCCCACCCTCTGCGCAGCGCGGTCGCGAATCCGCCTTCGACGCGTGAGTACGGCCGGGCGCTGGTGGTCACGCGCGGCAGGCAGGACCATGCGATGTGCGCGCCGCCGGCTTCCAGCTTGTCGACCAGGGCCTGGTCCTCGCTGCAGGTCAACGCCGCAAAGCCGCCGATGCGCCGGTACACGTGCGCCGCGACGCCCAGGTTCGCCCCGTGCACATGCCGGTGGCCATCGCGGTCCTGGTAATGCGCGGCGAACGCACCGCGCGCCCGCTGCGCAAACGCGCCGTGCGCTTCCCATCCCGCGACCGATATCGTGCCGCACACCACCTCCGCGTTCAGGGAAAGCTGGTCGGCCAGCCAATCGGGCGACACGTTCGTGTCGGCATCGGTGAAGGCCAGCCAACGCGCGCCGGCATCCAGCAGATGATGCGCGCCGGCGGCACGCGCGACGCCCACGTTGCGCGCGTGGACCGTCAGCAGATCCACCGGCCAGCCGGCGACGATTCCCGCGGTGCGATCCACGCAGTGATCCAGCACCACCGCGATCCGCACCGCTTCGCCGCCCAGCCGCGCATGGCGCGAGGCGCGCAGTACGGCGCGCAGGCAGTCCTCGATATGGCGCTCTTCGTTGTGCGCCGGAATACACACGCCGATCATGAATCGCTTCCTTGGGGTTGTCTGCGCCATACATCCAGGCGGAACTCGGGCTCTTCGTGCCGCGCCGTGCACACCAGGCCGGGCAGCGCGCCGAGGGCGGCATGCATCGCATCCGTGGGTTGGAGACGGTCATCGAAGTCCGGGCGCCAGTGGCAGGCCACCAGTTCGCCGCCGGCACCCAGCGACGCGTCCACGCCATGCAGAAAAGCGCGAAGCGCGGCGTCGTCCAGGTAATACGCCACTTCCGACAGCACGATGAGGTCAAAGCCGTCTGGCGGCACGTCTGGCCACTGCCGCGGCAGGTCCAGCGCCAGCACCGCGACGTGGTCCAGGCCCTCGCCCGCCATGCGCTCGCCGCAACGCGCGGCTGCCGCCGGCGCGACGTCGACGGCGCAGACCTGCGCGCACCGCAGCGCCAGGCATCGGGTCAACTCCCCCGTGCCGCAACCCGGCTCGAAGGCATGGCGATAGTGTTCGCGGCCGAGCGCCGCAAGCAGCAGGCCGCGCTTGCGGCGTTCGTACCACGCGCTTGCCACGCGCCACGGGTCGGGGTCGGCGCGGTACAGCCGTTCGAAGTGATCTGCGGCTACAGCGCCCATGGCGCGCCCTCGTGGTTAAGCACCGCTTGTCCATGCGCCGCCTGGTCGCGTTCGGCATGGCTCTGACGGATGAAGACGGGCAGATCGGCCATCACCTGCGCAAAGCCGGCGTCGCGGCACAACGGCCCCGCGCCCAGCGCGCGCGCCGCCCGTTCCACCACCACGGCCGCCGCGGCCTCCACGGCCAAGCGGGCTCGCGCGCAAGCCATCGCGCACGACTGGCGCGGATGCGCATCGATCTCGGCAGCGGTCTCGCGCAGCACTGCCCGCGCCTGCGCCAGGGCGACGTCGACGGCGCCCAGATGCGCCAGGCGATGCGGATCGGCGGACGTCACGGGCAACGCCGCGCGCAGCGACCGTGCAATGTGCACCAGCCCGCCATACCAGCACGCCGCGACACCGGCGCCGCCGTGCAGGAAACCGGGGCGATCCACGTAGGCGCCCGACTTGCCCACCAGCGTGCACGGCACGTGGCTGAAGGCCACGTCGACGCTGGCCGACGCGCGCATGCCCACCGCGTGCCAGCCGGCGTCGGTCACCTTGACGCCATCCTGATCCATTGCCACCGCGACCAGACAGGGTTCTCCGGCCGGATTCCAGCCGCTGACGAGCGCGTGCGTCACGGATGCCGCGCCGGAACACCAGGCCTTGACGCCGTGCAGTAGCGTCGAACCATCGGCGCGCTGCGTGATCTGGACGCGGTGATCCGGGGGTTCGGCGCACCACACGGCCCAGCGGCTATTCGCCATCAAGGGCGCGGGCGACGCCTGCAACTCCGCCAGGATGGCGAGCGCATCGGTGTGGCCCTCGAAAAGCTTGGCCAGGCTGAGATCCGCTGCCGCCACGCGGGCCAACGCCTGCCACCGTTCGCGCGTGCGGCCCGAGGCGGGCAGCGGCAACCGGTCGCAACCCTGGTCGACAAGGATCCGCAGCCACCGCCCGGGATCGAGCGGCGCATGGGCATCTGAAAGTGCCTGATCGAGGATGTCCAGGCAGGACGGCTGAGCGGCAAGGCCGCGATGGTCTGTCATGAAGATTGGGGCACAAGGTGCGCAAGAAGATGCGCCCTGTTCAGCAAACGTCGTGCCCGTCACGGCGGGGCGTCACGGAGGGGGTGGCGACCACCCCAGCGCCAGCGCATCGCCTTCCACGCATGCGACTAACGACGCGCCCTGCCCGCCTTGCACCGGATGTCCGCCCGTGAAGTCGGAAAACGCCGGCAGCACGGTGATGCCGGGGCGCAGCCAGAAGGCCGGCCAGCTGCGCGGCACGCCCGGCACGCGCGTCTTCGGATGCACGTGGCCGGCAATGACATGCCGGCCCTGCGTGTCCGACGTTGGCAGATGCCGGAAAAGAAATGGGCCGTCGGCCCACGCCTGCCCAAGCTGGCGCATGCCCAGCGCCGGCGCGTCCAGGGCCCGGTCGTGGTTGCCGGCCAGCACCGCCACGTCCACGCCCGCATGCGCCTCGCGCCACGCGATCCACGCATCGCGCCAGGCCGCCTGCGCGGCGGGACCGTGCAGCACGTCGCCCACGATCAGCAGCTCGGTTGCCTGCGTCGCCGCGATCAGCGCCGACAAGCGATTCAAGTCATCCATCGTCGCGCCGCGCGGCACGGCGATGCCCGCCTGGCGAAACACATGGCTCTTGCCCAGATGCAAGTCGGCAATCACCAGCCGGGACCGCGCCGGCCAGTGCATGGCGCGCGCGCCCAGCAGGACGACGCGCTCGCCCGCCAGCGCCATCGCCAGGCCTGCGTCAGGCGATGCGTGCATAACGCTTCTCCAGTTGCTCGGCGGCGCGCTTGACACGCGCCTGCCACGTCTCGGTGCTGAGCTGTCCGCGCAGGCTTTCGGTCCACAGCGGAAACGACAGCGGCGTGAGCGCGCGCGGTTCGCACAAGGCCAGATCGCGGCGCTGGCAGTCTTGCAGCGCCGCCAGCAGGCGCGGCGCCTCCAGTTGCAATTCAAAGACTTCGCGCTCCGCCTGCGCCAGCAGAAGGTGATCGGGATCGTAGCGGCGCAGCACGTCGTAGAGCAGACCGCTGGACGCCTGCACCTGCCGCAGCGAGCGCGCCGCCTGCCCCGGCAACGACGGCGTCAGCAGGCCGGCAACGCGGGCAATCTCCCGGAACTGGCGGCGCGCCATTTCGCCAAGATTCACGCCGTCGCGCAGGTCCTCGGCCATGTTGTCGGGACTGAGCAGCGCGCGCAGCAGCGCGTCGTCCAGCGCGGCAGGTTCGGCCAAGGTCAGCATCAGGCCGTAGTCATTGACGGTGTAGGAAATCGTGTTGGGCTGTCGCCGGCCCCAGCGCAGCGCGACCATTGCGGCGATGCCCTCGTGCACGGCGCGCCCGGCAAACGGAAACAGGAACAGATGCGTGCCGCGCCGCGTCTTGATGCGCTCGGCCACCAGCCGGCCGTGGTCGGGCAGCGCGCTGGCCGCTTCCTGAATCCGCAGCAGCGGCCCGACCGCACGCATTTCCGGATGGTCGCCGGGATGGGAATACAGGCTTTCCACTTCGCTCGCCAACTGCGTCGACAAGGGCATGCGGCCGCCCTGCCACGTCGCGACGGGCCCGTCGCCGGCCTTTGCGCGGCGCACGTAGGCGACCATGCCCTCCAGCCGCACCAGCTCCAGCGTGCGGCCGGCGAACTGGAAGCGGTCGCCGCGCCGCAGACGCGCCAGGAACCCTTCCTCGACGGACCCCAGGCTGCCGCCCCGCAGATACTTCACCGCCACCGCGCCGTCGGACGTAATTGTGCCGATGGACAACCGATGCCGGAAGGCGATGCGCCGGTCGTGCACGCGGTAGCAGCCATCCTCGTCGCGCACCACGCGGTGGTAGTCCGGGTACTTTGCCAGCGCGCGCCCTCCTTGCACGATGAAGTCCAGCACGGCCTGCCACGTTGCAGCGTCAAGCGTGGCGTAGGCATGCGTGCCGCGAACTTCCTCGTACAGTTCGGCGGCGTCGAACCCGCCGCCCAGCGCCAGCGTCACGGCGTGCTGGGCCAGCACGTCCAGGCTGCCGATGGGTGGCATGCGCGATTCGATCTCGCCGCGCGCAATCGCCTGGCGGGCCGCGGCATACTCGATCAATTCCAGCGCCTGCGCGGGCACACAGACGACGTTGCCCGATTCGCCCGGCCGATGCTTGGCGCGGCCGGCGCGCTGCAGCAGGCGCGCAACACCCTTGGGGCTGCCGATCTGCAGCACCTGATCCACCGCGGGGAAATCCACGCCCAGGTCCAGGCTGGACGTCGCGACCACGCAGCGCACCGTGCCGTCGCGCAGCCCTTGCTCGACCCCGGCGCGCAGCTTGGGATCCAGCGACCCGTGATGCAGGGCCAGCGTGGCCGGGGCTTCCGGCCAGATCGATTCCAGCGCGCGATGCCACAGCTCGGCCTGCGCCCGGGTGTTCGTGAACAGCAGCGTCGCGCGCACGTCGAACAGGCGCTTGAAGACGCGTTCGAGCTGCGACAGCCCCAGGTGGCCCGCCCAAGGCAGGGCGCGGCTGCGTTCCGGGAGCAAGGTCGAGATCTGGATCTTGCGCGGCTTGGCGCCCGCCACCAGCGCGCTGTCCAGCGCCTGCGGCAGCAGCACCGCTCGCGCCTGCTCCAGATTGCCCAGCGTGGCGGACAGCCCCCACGTCCTGGCGGCCGGCGACAGCTTCCGAACGCGCGCCAGGCATAGCTGCAACAGCACGCCCCGCTTGTTGCCCAGGAGCTCGTGCCATTCGTCCACCACAATGCAGCGCAACGCGCGAAAGCGCAGCGACGCATCGGCGTACGACAGCAGCAACGCCAGCGATTCGGGCGTGATGACCAGCACGTGCGCCTTGCCCTGCCGCGCCAGCCGCTTGTCACGCGCGCTGGCGTCGCCGGTGCGCAACGCGACCGTCCAGTCGATGCCCAATTCGCTCGCCGTCTGCGTCAATGCCCGCGTGGTATCGGCGGCCAGCGCGCGCAGCGGCGTCACCCACAGCACGCGTGGTCCCTCGCCCGCTGCCGCGCGCACCGGTGTGTCGTCTTCAAGCGCTTCGAGCAGCGGGCCGCCAAATGCCGCCAATGTCTTGCCGCTGCCCGTCGGCGTGTGCAGCAACCCCGACTCGCCATCCAGATAACGGCGCCATGTTTCGCGCTGAAAAGGCGCGGGCTTCCAGCCCCGTGTCTTGAACCACGCGATCAGCGGCGCGTCCCTGCCCCGGGCCCCGCCACTCATCGCGCCAGCGCCTTCAGGGTGTCAAGCTGATCGGCCTCGCCCGCAGGCTTGTCGTGCCGCCAGCGCAGGATGCGCGGAAAGCGCACCGCCACGCCGGACTTGTGCCGTTTGGACAGGTTGACACCCTCAAAGCCCAGTTCGAAGACCTGCACCGGCTCGACCGAGCGCACCGGCCCGAAGCGCTCGCGCGTGTGGGCGCGCAGCCAGCGATCCAGTTCCAGGATCTCTTTGTCGTCCAGGCCGGAATAGGCCTTGGCGATCGGCACCAGCGCATCGCCATCCCACAGCCCGAAGGTGTAGTCGGTGTAGAGCGTGCTGCGCCGGCCATGACCGGATTGCGCGTACAACAGCACGGCGTCGATGGTGAGCGGATCGATCTTCCACTTCCACCAGTCACCGCGCCGCCGCCCGCTTTGATAGGGCGCGCTGCGGCGCTTGAGCATGAAGCCCTCGACACCGCGCTCGCGCGATTCCGCGCGCAGTGCGTGGGCCTCGTCCCAGTCCGTGGGCGCCACGGCCGGCGACATGCGCAACCTCGGATCGGGGTGGCGGCGCAGCAGCGCTTCCAGACGCTCACGCCGCTCTGCCTGCGGCAATTCGCGCAGGTCCTCGCCTTCCAGTTCAAGCAGGTCGTACGCCAGCATCTGCACGGGCGCCTCGGCCAGCCACTTGGGGCCGGGCTTTAAGCGCTGGATACGGGTTTGCAGTGCTGAAAACGGCATGGGGTCCGCCTGGCCATCCTGCCAGGCCAGCAACTCGCCATCGATGACGCAGTCCACGTTCAGCGCGGCGGCGGCCGCTTCCACTTCCGGAAAACGCCCGTCCAGCCGCTCTTCGCCGCGCGACCACAGCGACACTTCGCCGTGGCGCCGGATCAGCTGCGCGCGGATCCCATCCCACTTCCATTCCAGCAGCCACTCGTCGATGGGTCCCAGAATGGCCGGCTCGCCTTCAAGCGGCGAGGCCAGGAAGAAGGGGTAAGGCTGCTGGCGATCCCCGGGCAGCTCTTCGACGCTGAGCAAGTCGCGCAGGAACGCCGGGCTGGGGGACCACGCGCCGAGCATGCGCTGCGCGATGCGGGCGATGGGCACCCCCGACATCTCGGCCAGCGCCTGCTGCACCATGCGCTGCGACACCCCGACGCGCAGCGCGCCGGTCAGCAACTTGTTGAACACGAGACGTTCGGCATAGGGCAGGCCCAGCCACGCCGACACGACGACCTCGCGCCGCTCGATCTCGTCGCGATTGGCCACGGGCAGCAAGACCTCTTCGATCCAATCGGCCAGCCCGCGATCGGGCGCGGCCTGTACCGGATCCGGCACCAGCAACGCCAACGTTTCGGCCAGATCGCCGACCTGGTCATAGCAGGCGTCCAGCAGCCACGGCGCCGTGCCGGAGGCGTCGGCCGCCCAGGCGCGCAGCTCGCCCACGCCGGCAATCTTCTTGCGCGCGCTGGTGATCTTGCCGCCCGCCAGCAGATACAGCGCCCAGACCGCGTCGCGCGGCGGCGCATCGCGGAAGTACGCCACCAGCGCCGCGCGCTTGTCCAAGGTGGCGGTGCTGCGGTCAAGCTCCTGATACAACCCCGCGAATCGCTTCATGCCTGCGTCCGTTCCCCTGTCGATGATCCAGGATGTTCGTGTCCGTCCTAGTCGTCTTCTCCGTACTGCGTCGCCAGCGTCTCCGCGGCGATGCCCGAATCATTCAGCGTCCGCACCAGCGCCTCGGTATCGCCGTGCGTGGCGATGACCCGCTTGGCGCCGGTGTCGCGGATCGTGCGCACCAGATCGGGCCAATCCGCATGGTCCGACACCACGAAACCCCGATCCATGTTGCGCCGCCGCCGATTGCCCCGCAGCCGCATCCACCCGGACGCAAACCCGTGCTGCGCCTTGCGAAAGCGCCGCAGCCACGGGCTGCCGGCAGCTGACGGCGGCGCAAGGATCAGCTCCCCAGCAAATCCCGTGCCCGAGGCGGCGGGGCCGTCCGCGTCGATGACCAGCCGCGTCTCGGCCAGCGGCACGCCCGCCTTGCGGTATACGTCCACGCCCGCGGCGATCGCGCCATGCAGGTAGACCGGGCGGTCGATGAACGGGATCAATTCCGCAAGCACGCGCTGCGCTTTGCCTAACGCATAGCAATACAGAATGGCCGCCTCGCCGCGCGCGGCGCAGTGGTCACGCCACTGCACGATGTCGCGCGCCACGTCCGAGGCGCTGGGCCAGCGGTAGATGGGCAATCCAAAGGTGGCCTCGGTGATGAAGGTGTCGCACGGCACGACTTCAAAGGGGCTGCATGTGGGATCGGGCTGGCGCTTGTAATCGCCGGACACGACCCAGACTTCGCCACCGACTTCGATGCGCACTTGCGCCGATCCCAGCACGTGGCCGGCCGGATGCAGTGACACGCGCGCGTCGCCCAACGTGAAGGTCTCGCCGTACGCATGGACCCGGTAATCCTGGTCGCCCAGACGCCATTGCAGAATGGGCAAGCCTTCGGCGCTGGTGTGATAGCGGCCCATGCCCGAACGCGCATGATCGCCGTGACCATGCGTCAGCACGGCCACGTCCACCGGCCGCCAGGGATCGATATGAAAGCCGCCGGCCGGACAGTACAGCCCTTCCGGACGCAATTGCACGATGTCGCGCATGGCACCTCCCGATCGGCGCGGCGCAAAGGGTTCGCGGCCGCTTGCCTTGGTTATACCCCGCGCCGCCGCGGGAAATCCGCGCCAAACGCGCGCCGCTAACATCCGATGAGAATTTAAAACTTCAGTTGCAGACGAGGGGCGTCGCCAGCAAGTAGTGTGTAGCGGTGGCTCAAAGGAGAAAATATGCGTACAAATCACATCCTCACCATCATTGCCCTGGTCGTCGTGGTTTCGATCGCCGTGTCGGTCGTACCCTGGTAGGTAGCTAGCGACGAGGCCGGGCATGCCACGGAACCTTCATGCCCGCTGCCTTACCGCCCGCCTTGATCGAACAGACGCTGCGCGCCGTGGCGCGCCGCTACCGCGTCGCGGCGATGTCCGCACCCACGCGCGGGCTTGAAGATTCCGACCCGGCGGCGGCGCTTGCCGCCGCCATCGAAGCAGGCCGCACGGCGCTGACTTCCGGCGCCGAGCCGCGGCGCGAACATCAGCATCTCTTTGTCATTGCGCTGTCGCGGTTGATCCGTGATGCCCTGCGGGACCCGGGCGGAGATCCCGTTTTCCAGGCCATGGTCCTGCGCCATCAAAGTTCGCAGGTGCGCGAACATGCTTCGCTATCGGCGCACGCGGGCGCGGACCGGCGCGCCGTGCGCACGGCGGTGGCTGCGTTTGCGCATGCCGGCAAGCGTCGCCGGATGCCCGCCGGGCCGTTGGCCGATGCGCTCGCGGACTTGGATGGCGCCTGCGCCGCCGGCGATTGGCGCGTTCTGACGCAAGGCGTGCAAGCCCTGCATTGCGCACTGGCGTCCGATGAAGAGGCGGACGCGGCGCTTGCCGGTCAACTGGAGGCGTTGCTTCGCGACCCCGCCTTGGCGCGTCTGCGGCGGCAGGACGACTTGGCGTCCGATCCGCAAGTTCAACGCTATCAATCCCTGTGGCAGCGCCAAGGCCCGCGCACCGGCACGGCCGAGGCCGCCGCCCAGGGGCTGGACGCGCGGCGCCGCGGTGTGGCCGTCGAGGCGCGCGCGCAAGCGTCAATTGCCGCGCTGGCCCAACACCTTGCGCAGGCGGCTGGCGAGACCTATCGGGTGGCGACGTGCCTGCGCGTGCCGGCATCGATACCCGGCAATGCCGACCGCGCCAAGAGCGAATGGGACGTGGCCCTGCTGCGCCAGTCGGGTGGCGATGCGGCGGACCCGGTCTGGGACGTGTGTCTGCTGGTGGAGGCAAAGGCTTCCACGGATGCCGCCACCACGGATCTGCCGCGGTTGCTGCGGGGCCTGCGGCTGCTCAAGCATGCCGATGCGCAGACCACTTATGTGTTCGACAGCCATCAGGGGCCCCTGCGGCTGCGCGGCGCGGCGCTGGCCGCGCTGCCGGCGGACCCGGACGAACTGGCCAGCAAGATCCTGTATTTCTCGGACGCGCCCGCAGAAACCGCGCCCCGGCTGCTCAGCGCCGCGAGCCGCATGCAGCTGCTGTCCGCGCAAGAAAGTCTGGACTATGCCAGCCAGACGATTGCGGGCGAAGCGCCAGATTCGCAGACGCTTGCGCCGCTATGGCATCAACTGCTTGCGCAGCCACGCTGGAGCCCCGTGCTCAATCAGTTTCCGTGCTTGCAGCAGGTGCGGGCGTTGATGGTGCATGCCGACGATCTTGAGGCGGCCATCGCGCGGTTGGGTCAGGACGGCGTAAAAGCCTGATCGCTCGCGGCGGGAAGCGTCCCGCCCCAGTCCCGCGCATGCCGCTCGATGTGCTCGCGGATGAAGTCGGCAAGCACGCGCGTGGCCATCGACGGAAAGCGGTTCGGTGCAGTCAGCAGATAGATGGCATCGCCCACGCCCTCGGGCTCGAACGTGGGCAACACCTGAACCAGCGTCTGATCGCGCAGCATTTCCCACACGGCGTAGCGCGGCAGCAGCGCCACGCCCAGGCCCGCCAGCACCGCGTCGCGCAGGAACGGATAATCGCCCGACTGCAGCCGCGGCGCCACACGCAGGATCAACGGATCGCCGTGCGCCTGCTTGAGCCGCAGATCGAAGCGCCGGCCCAGCGATTGCGGCGCGATGAGGTCGCAACGGCCCAACTGTTCGATGTGCTGCACCGGCCCGTTGCGCGCCAGGAAGCCGGGCGATGCGCACAGGCACCACTGGATGCCGCATAGCCGCCGCGCCACGTGATCCTCGGGCGGAGACGAGGTGATCTTGAGCGCAATGTCGACCTCGGCGGAGATCAGGTCGCCGATGCCGTCGTTGATGTGCACGCGCAGCGCGATGTCGGGATGGGCGCGCGCGAATTCCAGCAGCACCGGCGCCAGATAAAGATGGCCCAGTCCCGTGGGCAGGCGGATGCGCACGTCGCCGCGCACCGCGCCATCGAGGCTGTCGATGGCCGCCTGCACAGCGCGCATCTCGTCCAGCAGCCGGATGCCGTGCTGGTACAGCAACTGCCCCGCCTGCGTCAGTTCGACATGGCGGGTGGTGCGCCGGAACAGTTGCGCGCCCAGATCGAGTTCCAGCCGCTTTAGCCGATGCGACATGTTCGACCGCGTCATGCCGCAACGCTGGGCGGCCGCGCTGAGATTGCGCGACTCGACCATCGCGACAAAAAGCCTGACGAGGTTCAGGTCCGGCATATTGTCAATCATGATTCACCATTCCCGGCACAAACCGATGGATTGTCCAATGCGTCGGCCGAGTCTAGCATCGTCTTCATTGCCCAAGACCCCTTGCCGAGGAGCGCCCGATCCCCATGCCGACCCCGCCCATTGACGCTTCTTGCGGCCCCTACGCCGGGCTGCGTGTGCTGGACCTGAGCCAGGGCATCGCGGGCCCATACTGCGCGCAGATCCTGTGGCAGCAAGGCGCCGACGTCATGAAGGTGGAGCCGCCGGACGGCGACTGGGGCCGGCACGTGGGCGTTGTGCGCGACGACCAGAGCGCGCTATCCATCGCCTACAACGCCGGCAAGCGCGGCGTGTGCGTGGACGCGCGCCAGCCGCGCGGCAAGGCGCTTCTGGCGGAGCTGGCGCAACGCGCGGACCTGGTGATCCAGAACTTCCGGCCGGGCGTGGCCGAGCGCATGGGGGTGGGCTACGACAGCCTCGCGGCGCGTTGCCCCGGTCTCGTCTACGTGTCCATCAGCGGTTACGGACCGGACGGCCCCTATGCCAACGCGCCGGCTTCGGATTCGGTGATGCAGGCCGACAGCGGCCTGATGTTCGCCAACCAGACGCCCGCGGGCGAGCCCCGCCGCATCGGCCTCTTGATGGCAGACATCGCCACCGCGCTGTACGCCGTGCAGGCCGCCAGTGCGGCGCTCTACCAACAGGCGCGCAGCGGCCGCGGCCAGCATGTGCAGCTCAGTCTGCTTGCCGCCTGCGCGGCCTTGCAGGTGAACGACATTCTTGCCTACGGCATCGCGGGGCAGCGCGAGGCGGTGGCGGTCAGCGCGCCCAATGGCGTGTTCGACACCGCCGACGCGCGCCTGTCGGTGCTGGCGCTGAACAACGATCAGTTCGCGCGCTTGTGCCGCGCGCTGGAGCGGACCGATTGGCTTGCCGATCCGGCCCTGTCCACCAACGCGGGGCGCATGGCGCAGCGCGATCGCCTGCATCGGGAAATGGCCGAGCAACTGGCGCTGCATCCCGCCGCGCACTGGGTGGAACGCCTGACGCGCGAAGACGTGCTGCATGCCCGCGTGCGCGATTACGACGGTCTGGCCGCGCATCCGCAGGCCGCACACCTGGGATTGCTGGAACCGCTGGCGCAGCCGGGCGGCGAGCCGCTGCCCTATGCGCGCGCGGCTGGCGCCTTGTCGCGCCGGCCCCTTGCCGCCGCGCCCGCGGTCGGTGAGCACACGGTCGAGGCGCTGACCGATTGGGGCGTGCCGCCCGGGCAGGTCCAGGCCCTGCTTGAGGCCGGCGTGCTATGCCAGGCTGCTTGCAGCAAGGAGGCCGTCTGATGCGCGCCCTGGTCTGCCATCGCCACGGTCCGGTCGAGGACGTCGTGCCCGGCGAGCTTGCCGACGCGCCCGCCCCCGCCCCCGACGAGGTCACCATCGCCATCGAGCATGCGAGCGTCAGCCATGCAACCAAGCTGCTGATCGAGGGGCGCTATCAAAGCCGTCCGCCCCTGCCCTTTGCGCCCGGCACGGAGGCCGCCGGCCGCGTCATCGCCTGCGGCGCCAAGGTCACGCGCCTCAAGCCCGGCGACAGGGTGGTGGCGCTGGCGCGCTGGGGCTGCTACGCCGAACGCCTGACCGTGCCCGAATACACCGTCTATCCGGTGCCCGAGGACTTGCCGCTCCTGACCGCGCTGCCCATCCCGATTTCGTACGGCACCGCCTGGACAGCGCTGCTCTGGCGCGCCGCCATGCAGCCCGGCGAGACGGTGCTGGTGCTGGGCGCCGGCTCCGGCGTGGGGCTGGCGGCCGTCGAGATTGCGTCGGCACTGGGCGCGAACGTGATCGCCTGCGCCAGCACGCCGGAAAAGCGCCAGGCCGCGCTGGACGCCGGCGCGGCCCATGCGTTCGCCGCCGACGCGCACATGCCGCAGGCCGTCAAGGCAGCCAGCCAAGGGCATGGCGCGGACGTGGTGCTGGACGCCGTGGGCGGCGACGCTTTCGAACACAGCGTGCGCGCCGCGGCGGCCAACGCGCGCATGGTGTCGGTGGGTTTCGCCAGCGGCCGCATTCCCGACGTGCCGCTGAACCTGCTGCTTGTGAAGAACATTGCCCTGCATGGGTTTTTCTTTGGCCGCTACATCGGCTGGACGCCCGCGGACGAACGCATCGTCCACGCGCCCGCCGTGCAGCGGACCATGTCCACCCTCTTCGACTGGGCCCGCCGCCAGCGGATCCGGCCGGCTGTAACGGCGATCTATCCGATCACCGGTCTTGCCGCAGCACTCGTCGCCCTGGAAAGCCGACAAGTCGTCGGCAAGGTGGCGATCACAATAACGAAGGAGACAACCCCATGCGTACCCACGACTTCCGGCGCGCCGCCTGGCCGCGCCGCGCCCGCGCAGCGATCGATGTAGCGCCCCGCGTTCGCCAGCTTGCTGCCTTGGCCCTGGCGGCCAGTTGCGCCTGCTTTACGGTTGCGGCGCAGGCTGCCGATGCCTACCCCAGCAAGCCCATCACCATGGTGGTGCCCTACCCGCCGGGCGGCCCGACCGATATCGTGGCGCGGCTGGTGGCCGCGGAAATGTCCAAGACCATCGGCCAGAACATCGTCGTCGACAACAAGCCGGGCGCCAGCGGCATGATCGGCGCGGACCTGGTGGCGCGCGCCGCGCCCGACGGCTACACGTTCCTGGCCAACGCCTCGCTGCATGTCATCAACCCGTACATCTACGCGTCGATGCGCTATGACGCCTTCAAGGATTTCGTGCCCATCACGCAGCTGGCGGACGTGCCGCTGGTGTTGGTGGTGCCGCAGACGTCAAAGGTGCGGACCGTGCAGGACCTGGTGGCGCAGGGTAAGACCCAGCCGCTGAACTTCGGTTCGGCCGGTTCGGCGTCTGCGCAGCAGCTTGCGGGCGAGTCCTTCAAGGTGCGCACCGGCCTGCCGATGCAGCACGTGCCCTACAAAGGCAGCGCGCCCGCGCTGACGGATCTGGTGGGCGGACAGATTCAGCTGATGTTCGATTCCATGCCGTCGGCCATGCCCTTCATCAAGTCCGGCAAGCTGCGCGCGGTGGCGGTCACGACAAGCCGGCGCGTGGATGAGCTGCCCGACGTGCCCACGATGGCCGAGTCCGGATTTCCGGGCTTTGACATCAGCACCTGGTACGGCCTGTGGGCGCCCAAAGGCACGCCGCCGGCCATCGTGGCCAAGCTGTCCGAGCATGCGGCCCGGGCGCTTCGCCAGCCCAATGTCGTGACGCAGTATGCGGGCCTGGGCGCCAAGCCGGTGGGATCGGACCCCGCGACGTTTGCCCGATTCAACGTGTCGGAAGGCGAAAAGTGGCGGGACATCGTCAAGGCGGCGCAAATCAGGCCGCAGTAGTGGGAAAGGCGGGCCGCAAAGACCTTCGGACCGGACGCGGGCACGCGCGGCGCGGGTAATCCCCCATAAGCAGCGCCGCGCCGCTGGATAAGAATTCATGGTTTGCGAGCCAACCCGTCCAGAGGTCCCAGGCATGAAGGCGTTCTTTCACGACGATCAAAAGCTTCACCATCCGCAGACCTATTTTTCGCGCGGCAAGATGCGCACGCCGCAGGAGGTGCCGTCGCGGCTGGACGGCCTGGTGCAGGCGGCGCGCAAGCTGGGCTTCGACGTCCAGGCGCCGGCCGACGACGGGGCGGGCGCGATCGCGGCGGTGCACAGCCTGGATTACCTGCGCTTTTTGCAGGATGCGCATGAAGACTGGATGAAGCTGCCCGGAGACTGGGGCGGCGAGGTCGTGTCGAACGTCTTCGTGCGCGAGCCCAACGCGCTGCGTGGCGTGCTGGCCAAGGCCGGGCGTTACCTGGCCGACGGCAGTTGCCCGGTTGGCCCGAAGACCTGGCATTCGGCCTACTGGTCGGCGCAATGCGCCATCGCCGGCGCCGATGCGCTGCTGGCCGGCGACCGCAGCGCCTACGCCATCTGCCGCCCGCCCGGCCACCATGCGCGGCGCGATGCCGCGGGCGGCTTCTGCTACCTGAACAACGCCGCCATCGCCGCCCAGCGGCTGACCCGCCGGTTTCCCCGCGTCGCCATCCTGGACACCGACATGCACCACGGCCAGGGCATCCAGGAAATCTTCTACGAACGAAGCGACGTGCTGTACGTCTCCATCCACGGCGATCCCGAGAACTTCTACCCTGTGGTGGCGGGCTTCGAGGACGAACGCGGCGCCGGCGCGGGCTATGGCTACAACATCAACCTGCCCATGCCGCACGGCTCGCCGGAATCCGTGTTCTTCGAGCGGCTGTCGCAGGCGCGCCGTGCGATCGCATTGTTCCAGCCCAACGCCCTGGTGCTGTCGCTGGGCTTTGACATTTTCGAGAAGGATCCCCAGGCCATGGTCAGCGTGACGGAAGACGGCTTCGAGCGCCTGGGCCGCGAGGTCGGCGGCCTGAGCCTGCCCACACTGATCGTGCAGGAAGGGGGCTATTACATCGATGGGCTGGAATCGAATGCGACGCGTTTTTTTGCGGGGCTGACGGGCGCTGGGCGCTAGGCGGCTGCCCCGGCCAGTCACGCGCCGCCGGCAACCGGCAGGCGCATCGCCATACGCCGCTGCGCGGGCAGCCCGTGCCGGGCTTCCGCTTGCAGCACCGCGTAAAGCCGCGTTCCGGGCAGCGCGGTCTCCTCGCGAAACCCCAGCCGCGCATACCACGGCGCGTTCCAGGCCAGATCGCGAAAGGTCGTCAGCGTGACCGCGGACAGCCCCGCCGCCGCCGCATGGCCGCACGCGGCCTGCACCAGACGCTGACCGAGCCCCATCCGCTGATGATCTGCATCGACCGCCAGTTCCCACACATGCAGGTCGTCGTCAAAGCGCTCCGCGCCTAGAAATCCGCACACGCGCTCGGCGTCCTGCGCCACCCACGCCGTGCCCTGCGCGATCAGGCGCCGATGCTCGGATTCGGACATGACCGCATCGTCCGCGATCCACGCCAGCCCGGGCGCGGCGCGAAACACTGCCGCCGCGGATCGTTCGATGGCGGGCAAGAGGACGGCATCTTCGGGACGAGCGAAACGGATCGACATGGGGCGCAGGAATCTCCAAATGCAGGCGCCAGCGATTCTACGCCGCGCCATGTTTCAATCCCCTCCGCGCAATCCGTTGTTTAATCGGCGATCCCTCGCGGGACACTTCACCGGGGCGGCTGCAATAGGCTGGCCCCGGCGATTCCAACAACAAGATTCAGGATGTCGCACGTGTTTCATGTCATCACCGCGTTTATCGCGCTCTACGTCATCTGGCGCTTCGTCTGGCGTCTGCGCTGGCCGGCCGCCGGCAAGCTGTTGCTGTCGGCATTGGTGCTGCTTGCCGCCGAACATCACCTCATCACCCGCACCTTCTTCGGCACCATGGCCTCGCCCGAGGTGCCCGCCGCCGTCCTGATGGCGCTGGGCTGGGCGTTTGGCGCGCTGATTCTGCTGGCCGTCTTCCTGTTCGTCTCGGACGTGGCGGGGCTTGCCGTGTCGTTGTTTTCGCGGCGCCGCGGCCGCGCGCTGCTGGGCTGCCCGCGCCTGCGCGCCGTGTCCGCCGTGGCCGCGCTGGCGCTGTCCGCGCTGGGTGTCTGGCAGGCGGTGCGCGTGCCGCAAGTCGAAACCATCGAAGTCGCCCTGCCCAATCTGCCGCGCGCCTACGACGGCTTTCGCATCGTGCATCTGACCGACCTGCACGCCAGCCGCCTGCTGCAACGCGACTGGATGCAGGCCGTCGTGACGCGCGCCAATGCGCTTGAACCGGACCTGACGCTCATCACCGGCGACCTGGTCGACGGCACGCCCGCGGCCCGCGCCGCCGACGTGCAACCGCTGGCCGATCTGCGCGCGCCGCATGGCGTGGTGGCGATCCCCGGCAACCACGAGTATTACGCCGAATACCTGGGCTGGCTGCAGGCCTTCGAGAAGCTGGGCCTGCGCATGCTGCTGAACGAACACATGGTCCTTGACCGCGACGGCCAGCCGCTCGTGCTGGCGGGCATCACCGACAGCGTGGCCGCGCGCGTCGGCCAGCCGCTGCCGGATATCGACGCGGCCATGAAGGGCGTGCCGCCGTCGTCGGCCGTCATCCTGCTGAGCCACCGGCCGGTCGGCGCCAAGCGCCACGCGCAGGCAGGCGCCGGCCTGCAGTTGTCGGGGCACACGCACGGCGGCCAGATCCTGGGTCCGCACTTCATCACGCAACTGGCCAACGAGGGCTACGTGTCCGGCATGTATCAGGTCGGCGGCATGCAGCTTTACGTGAGCAACGGCGCGGGCCTGTGGCCGGGCTTTCCCATCCGGCTCGGACGGCCGTCGGAGATCACGCAGATTGTGCTGCGCGCCGCGCCGCCCGCCTGACGCTGGCGAGCGGGCCCTGTCGGCGGCGCATTGACAAGCGCCGCCGCGCTGACTTAGCATTCGGCCCTGCTTTTTCAACCCCTGCCATTTTCTGGGTGCAACCGTGTCTGCCATTCGTCAATTCGCCTGAACGCCGACGAGTACCGTCCTGGTACCGCGGTCAGCCTGCCCGCATTCGCTGCTCAACGCCATGTCATGAGCACACCCCGCCCGGCAGGCGCGGATCCAGGAAGCGCAACACCACCCCCTCTCTGCTTCCCCTCCCGTAAAGACTGCGTTGTCGGCTTTTCCCATCTGCTGGAGAAGACCCATGACGCTGGATTTCTGCGCCTACGCGCAATCGCTGGACCTGTTCCGATATCCCCGAACGCCCCACCTGGAAGGCTCGCGCCTGCAGGAAGGCGACGAAGGCCACGGCCACGTGCCCTATCGCACGCTGGCGGGCCAGACCCTTGTCGTTGAAGAAAAGCTCGACGGCGCCAACACGGGCATCAGTTTCAGCCCGTCGGGCGAACTGCTGCTGCAATCGCGCGGCCACTATCTGGTGGGCGGCGGGCGCGAACGGCAGTTCAGCTTCATCAAGGCCTGGGCCGCCGCGCATGCGGACTGGCTGCTGGACCGGCTGGAAGACCGCTACGTGATGTACGGCGAAACCCTGTCGAAAAAGCACTCCGTGTTCTACGACGCGCTGCCGCATCACTTCTTTGAATTCGATGTACTGGACCGCCGCACCGGCCAATTCCTGTCGACCGGCGCGCGCCGCGCGCTGCTGGCAGGCGGCCCGGTGCTGTCCGTGCCGGTGCTGTACGAAGGCCCGGCGCCCGCGCGGCTGGCCGATCTGAAGGCCCTGCTAAAGCCTTCGCTGGCCAAGACGGCCGGCTGGCGCGACGCGTTCGAGGCCACCGTGCTGCGCGAAGGCCTGGACCTGGCGCGCGCCTGGAAGCAGTGCGACAAGTCGGATCTGTCCGAAGGCCTCTACATCAAGGCCGAAGCCGACGGCAAGACACTCGCCCGTTACAAGTGGGTGCGCCGCGACTTCGTGCAGGCCATCCTGGATTCGGACATGCACCATTCGGAGCAGCCCTACATCCCCAATCTGCTCGCCGACGGCGTCGACCTGTACGCGCCGCGCCTCGCGGTGGACTGGGACACCTTGCGCGGCGCCACCCGCGCCGGAGAGACATCATGAATTACGAACAGATCCGGGCACTGGTTCCCACGCCCACGCGCGGCGCGGACTATGCCGCGTGCCTGGCGGCCTTTCCCGCGCTGGAGCTGGCCAAGACCACGCCGCAGGACCCGCGCTATCACGGCGAGGGCGACGTATGGACGCACACGCAAATGGTCGTGGACGCGCTGCTCGCGCTGCCGCAGTACCAGGCTGCATCCCGCGCCGACCAGGAGATCGTGTTCCTGGCCGCGCTGCTGCACGATGTGGCCAAGCACAGCACCACGGTGGTCGACCCGGTAACGGGCGCCATCGGCCAGCCCGGCCATTCGCGCAAGGGCGCGATCGATGCGCGCATCGCCTTGTGGGACGCCGGCGTCCCCTTCGCGGTGCGCGAAGCCATCTGCCGGCTGATCGCCACGCACCAGGTGCCGTTTTTTGCGCTGGAAGGCTCGCGCCGCGGCCGCTCGCCCGAATTCATCGTGCGCGAGCTGTCCTGGCAGGTGTCCCTTCCGCTGCTTGCCATGCTGGCCGAGGCCGACATGCGCGGCCGCCTCTGCGCGGACGCGGGCCGCGTGCTGGACAACATCGCCCTCTTTTGCGAACTGGCGCGCGACGAGCAGTGCTTTGGCCAGCCCCGCGTCTTCGCCGACGCGCACACCGCCGTCAGCTATTTCCGCGGCGCGGACGTGCATCCGGACTACGCCTTGTTCCAGGAACCCGGTTCGCGCGTCATCGTGATGTCGGGCCTGCCCGCTTCCGGCAAGAACACCTGGGTGGCAGCGCATCATCCCGATCTGCCGGTGGTGTCGTTCGACGATGCGCGCGAGGAACTGGGGCTGCGGCACGGCAAGAACGAGGGCATGGTGGCGCACCTGGCCGTCGACCGCGCGAAGGCCCTGCTGCGCGCCCGCACGCCCTTTGTGTGGAACGCCACCAACCTCAGCGAACTGATGCGCAAGAAGACGCTGGACCTGCTGTACGCGTATCAGGCCGACGTGGAGCTGGTGTATCTGGAAAAGCCGCGCGCCGAGCTGCTGCGGCGCAATGCCCGGCGCGACACGTCGCTGTCCAACAAGACACTGACCGGCATGCTGCACCGCTGGGACCTGCCGCTGCCGACCGAGGCGCACCGCGTCGTCTACGCGGTGTAGCGCCGGTCAGGCCGGGGCCGGCGCCAGCATGCTTTCCCGCAGCCGCAGCACGGACGCGCAGGAGGTGTCGCGATGCGTCACCAGCGACAGGGACAGCGCGCCCTGCGCGTCCGGGTCGGTCAGCGGCACAAAGGCCACATGCGGCGTCGAATAGGCGCGGGTCACACCGGGCACCAGCGCCACACCCAGGCCGCTGGCGACCAGGCTGACCAGCGTCTGCACCTGGATCGCTTCCTGGCTGATGCGGGGCGAAAACCCCGCCTTGTGGCATAGCGCCAGCGTCACCCCGTTCAGCCCCGGCACCTTGGCCGGCGAATACAGCACGAAGTTCTCGGACCGCATGCGTTCCAGCGCGATCGGGCCGGCGCCGGCCAGCGGATGCCCGGCGGGCACGGCCAGGATCAGGTCGTCGCGCTCGACCACCCACGAATCCAGTTCATTGTCTTCGGCCAGCGGCCCGCGCACCAGGCCGGCGTCAATTTCGTTGGCGCGCAGCATCGCCACCAGGCCGATCGTGCTGTCCTCGCGCAGATCAAGCTGCACGTCCGGGTATTGCGTCCGGAAGGCGGGCAGGCAACGCGGCAGCAGCATGTAGGTGGCCGAGCCCACGAAGCCCAGCCGCAGCGTGCCCCATTCGCCCAGCGCCACCCGGCGGGCGGCCTGGCGCGCCTGGTCGGTATGAAACAGCGCGCGGCGCGCGTCGGCCATCAGCGCGTCGCCCGCTGGCGTCGTCGAGACGCCTTTGGCGCCCCGCACCAGCAGCGGCACGCCCACCGCATGCTCCAGTTTCTGGATCGACACCGACAGCGCCGGCTGCGCGATGTGCAGCGCGTCGGCCGCGCGGCGGTAACTGCCCAGTTCGGCAATCGTGACGAACTGCCGAAGCTGGCGCAAATCTATAGCCATAACAGATTCCGTATCAAGCAATACCGAAGCCATATTAGACGCGTATGTGCGGCGCCGATAGGATTTCCGCCATGACCACGCCTCCCTCCCCGACCGTCTCCGCGCTGGACGGCATCCGCATCCTGGACCTGACCTCCGTCGTGTTCGGCCCCTATGCCTCGCAGATCCTGGCCGACTACGGGGCGGACGTCATCAAGGTCGAAGCGCCCGGCGGCGATTCCACCCGGCACACCGGCCCCGCGCAGGAGGCCGGCCTGTCCGCGATCTTTCTGGGGCTGAACCGCAACAAGCGCAGCATCGTGCTGGACCTGAAGCAGCCGGCCGCGCGCGAGGCGCTGCTGACGCTGGTGGACCAGGCCGACGTGCTGATGCACAGCATGCGGCCGGCCAAGATGGCGGCGCTGGGACTGGACCCCGCCACGCTGTGCGCGCGCCATCCGCGGCTGGTGTATGCCGGCCTGTATGGTTTTGGCGAAGGCGGCGCCTATGACGGCCGTCCGGCCTACGACGACATCATCCAGGGCCTGTCCGGATTTGCCGACCTGGTGGGCCGCCAGACCGGCGCGCCGCGCTACCTGCCCACCGTCGCGGCCGACAAGACTTGCGGCCTGATCGCCGCGCACGCCATCCTGGCCGCGTTGTTCCAGCGCGAGCGCACGGGCCGCGGCCAGCAGCTGGAGGTGCCCATGTTCGAAAGCATGGCGTCGTTTGCGCTGGTGGAGCATTACTACGGCCGCCATCTGGCCGATGCGCCCGGCCCGGCCGGTTATCCGCGGGTGCTGACGCCGTGGCGCCGGCCCTGCCAGACCGCCGATGGACACGTCTGCCTGATGCCCTATACGGACGCCCATTGGCGCGATTTTTTCAACGCCGCAGGCCGCCCCGACCTGGCGCGGGACGCGCGCTTTGCCGACATCTCGGCGCGCACCCGGCACATAGAGACGCTGTACGAACTGCAGGCCGGCATCGTCGCGGCCCACGACACGGCGTACTGGCTTGCCCTGTGCGAGCGGCTGGAGATTCCGGCCGCGCCCGTGAACCGGCTGGAAGACCTGGAGACCGATCCGCACCTGGAGAGCGTCGGCTTCTTCGTGCCGCTGCAAAGCGCGTCCGGCAGCCAATACCGCTTTCCCCGCAACCCGGTGCGCCTGCAGCAATCCAGCGTGCCGCCCGCCATGCCGCCGCGCCTGGGCGAGCACACCCACGAAGTGCTGCGCCAGGCCGGCCTTGCACCGGCCGCCATCGACGCCCTGCTGCAAGCGGGCGCCGCCGGCCAAGCGCCCTCCCCCTCTTCCGACAACGCCAAGGACACCGCATGACCCAAGACCGCAACGCCGCGCCCGCCGCCCAACTGGGCCAGGGCTACTACTGGCAGGACCTTACCGTCGGCCAGCGCTTCCAGACGTTTCGCCGCACGGTCACCGAAACCGACATCGTCAACTTCATCAGCGTCACGGGCATGCTGGAGACCATCTTCATCGACGCCACCTACAGCCACGGCGCGATAAAGGGCCGACCCGCCCCCGGCGCGCTGACCTACGGCCTGATCGAAGGGCTGATCATGCAGGGCATGGTGCAGGGAACGGGCCTGGCTCTGCTGGAAGTCCACAAGAAAATGATCGCGCCCGTGGTGGCCGGCGACACGGTCTGGGCCGAGATCGAAGTGACCGGCGTGCGCCCCACCTCGCAGCACAACCGCGCGGTGGTCACGTCCGCGATCGACGTCCGCAACCAGCATGGCAAGCCGGTGATGGCCTACACGGCCGTGCGCATGCTGGCCGGCAGACCCGGCTGAATGCCCCTCGGCGGCACGCGTCCCGCCAGAGGACGCGGCCGCCAGTTCGCAGTACCCATAACAGCACAAGGAGACAACCATGAAAAAAGCAATGCTGGCCGCGACGCTGGCCATTCTGGCGCTGGGAGGCGCCGCAAGCGCCCAGGCCGCATGGCCCGACCGCCCGATCACGATGGTGGTGCCCTTCCCGCCCGGCGGGCCGACCGACCTGGTGGCGCGGGTGCTGGCCAAACAGCTCACCGACCAGCTCGGCCAGACCGTCGTCGTCGAAAACAAGGGCGGCGCCAACGGCAACATCGGCATGCAATACGCGGCCGCGGCCAAGCCAGACGGCTACACGGTGCTGTACAACACCTCGTCCATTGCGCTCAGCCCCAACCTGTACCGCTCGCTGGCGTTCGACCCGGTCAAGGACTTTGCGCCCGTCTCCAGCACGGCCGTCATTCCACTCGTCCTCCTGGTGCATCCCTCGGTCCCCGCCGACACCGCGTCCGCGTTTGTCGACTACGCCCGCAAGCATCCTGGCAAGCTGTCGTATGGATCGGCGGGCGCGGGCAACGTCACGCACCTGGGCGCGTTGCTGCTCCTCAAGTCGCTGAACATCGACGCGGTCCACGTGCCCTATCGCGGCAGCGCTCCGGCCATGACCGATCTGGTCGGCGGCCAGGTCCAGGTGATGACCAACACGCTGAACGACTCGCTGGGATTCATCCGCGAAGGCAAGCTGCGCGCCCTGGCAGTGACCAGCGAGACCCGCAGCGACCAGTTGCCCAACGTGCCCACGGTGGCGGAAACGGTGGCGCCGGGCTTTGGCATGGGCGCCTGGCAAGGCGTCGTCGTGCCGGCAGGCACGCCCGCGCCCATCATCGACAAGCTGAACGCCGAGATCCTGCGCGCGCTCAAATCCCCGGAAATGCAGAAGCAGCTCAAGGTGCAGGGCGCGCAGGCGCTGGGGTCGACACCGCAGGAATACGCCGCCTACATCAAGAGCGAGATCGCGCGGTGGGGCGAGGTAGTGAAGGCGGCAAACGTGAAGCTGGACTGACTGCGCAGCCCACGTATCGCCCAAACGGAAACGCCCGCGGCAAGCGGGCGTCTTCTGTTCTGCCGGCGGAACGGATCAGCGTCCGGCGGCCTTGGCGCTCAGTCCATTGGCCACGCCCATGTCCGTCTTAGGCACGTCGCGCAGGATCACGCGCACGTCTTCGCCCGACATGTCGAGGCTGGCGCACACGGCCTGATTCAGCGCCGCGATCAGCGCGGCCTTCTTGGCCTCGTCGCGCCCTTCGATCAGGTCCACGTCCACGCGCGCCATGCGCTTGCCGATCTCGCCCGCCACGATCACGTGTTCGGCCGGGATTTCGTGCAGCACGGCGCGCACGCTGGGCACCGGGGCCGCGATGCTTTCGACCACCGCGTTGGACGCCGCCTTCAACAGGGCGGCTTTCTGGGCGGCCGAGTGGCCTTGCATGATCTGGACGTTCAAGAGGGGCATGACAGGTTCCGAGGGTGCATGACGAGGAAAGCCGGCCAAACCGGCCGGCAAGCCATCATATCGTGACTGCGCCCGCGTGCAAGCGGGTGCACGCGGGCGCATGGGGTCATGCCGACGATGCGGGGATCAGGCGGCGGCCTTGCCCTCGCTTTCCTGCTCGGGCTGGGCCGTCAACGCAGCCGCATCGGGCGTGGCGGCGGTGTCGCCCGCCACCTGCGTCTCGGTCAGGGCCGGGGTCACCAGCTCCACGACCTTCTTGCGCGACAGCATGCCCAGGAACTCGTCGTCCTCGCCCGTCACGGCCACCGGCTGGTCGCTGTGCACCAATTGCGCCAGCACCTCGCCCAGGCCAGCCGTGGCCGGCACCGACGCCAGGTCCTCGACGAAGCGGGACACGTCGCGCACGCCTTCCTGCATCGCCTTCTCGGCGGCCTCGGCGGTCAGCACGCCAGCCAGACGCTTGCCATCCAGCACCGGCGCGTACTCGTAGTTCAGCGCCTTCATGCGGTCCACGGCGTGCGCCGGGCGCGAGCGCATCGTCAGCGTCAGGCGCGCCGGATTCACGGCGTGCGTGGCGTTGAGCACCTTGGTGCGGTTCACGTCCTGCAGGAACGACTGCACGTAATCGTTGGCCGGGTTCAGCAGGATGTCTTCCGGCGTGCCCTCCTGCACCAGTTCGCCGTCCTTCAGGATGGCGATGCGGTTGCCCAGGCGCAGCGCTTCGTCCAGATCGTGCGTGATGAAGACGATGGTCTTGTTCAGCTTGGCCTGAAGCTGCAGGAGCTGATCCTGCATTTCGCGGCGAATCAGCGGATCCAGCGCGGAAAACGCTTCGTCCATCAGCAGGATCTCGGCATCGGTGGCCAGCGCGCGCGCCAGGCCGACACGCTGCTGCATGCCGCCCGACAGTTGATGCGGATACTGGTTCTCGAAGCCCGACAGGCCCACCTGTTCAAGCCATTCGCGGGCGCGCTTCTCGCGTTCGGCCTTGCCAACGCCTTGCACGGTCAGGCCGTACGCGGCGTTGTCCAGCACGGTGCGGTGCGGAAACAGGCCAAAGCGCTGGAACACCATGCTCATCTTCTTTTGGCGGAAGATTTCCAGGTCGCGCTTGTTCAGGCTGACCACGTCCACGCCGTCGACCAGGATGTGTCCCGAGCTGGGCTCGATCAGGCGGTTGAAGTGGCGGATCAGCGTGGACTTGCCCGACCCGGACAGCCCCATGATGACGTAGATGCTGCCTTCTTCAATGGACAGGCTGATGTCGCGCAGGCCGAGCGTGTGGCCGCTCTTGGCCAGCAGCTCTTCCTTGCTCATGCCGCCCTGCGCGGCTTGCAGCCATTTCTTCGGATGCGCACCGAAAATCTTGTAGATGTTCTTGACTTCGATCTTGCTCATCGCTGGCCTCCCGTGCGCATGCGCTGTCCATACGATTGCGTGATCCGGTCGAACAGCACGGCCAGCACCACGATACCCAGGCCGGCGAGCAGGCCCCGGCCCACTTCCAGGCGGTTGATGCCCAGAAGCACTTCATAACCCAGGCCGCGCGCGCCGATCATCGACGCAATCACCACCATCGACAGCGCCATCATCGTGGTCTGGTTGATGCCGGCCATGATGTTGGGTAGCGCCAGCGGCAACTGCACGCCGAACAGCTGCTGGCGCGGGTTGGCGCCAAAGGCGCGCGACGCTTCCAGCACTTCGCGGTCGACCAGGCGGATGCCCAGGTCGGTCAGGCGGATGAGCGGCGGCACGGCGTAGATGACGGTTGCGATGATGGCGGGAATCTTGCCCAGGCCGAACAGCATCACGACAGGAATCAGATACACGAAACTGGGCATCGTCTGCATCACGTCCAGCACGGGCAGCATGCCCGAGCGCAGCCAGTTCACCCGTGCCATCAGCACGCCCAGCGGAATGCCGATCAGCACCGACAGGCCGGCGGCCATGATCATCAGCGCCAGCGTCTGCATGCCGGCGTCCCACAAGCCCAGCACCCCGATGACGCACAGCAGCGCGCCCATCGCCAGGCTCAGGCCGATGCGGCGGCTCACGCCGTAGGCGATCGCGATGGTCACCGCGACCACCGCCCACCAGGGCGAATTGCGCAGCAGTTGCTCCAGCCACACCAACGCGTGCAGCACGGGCTGGGACATCTTTTCCAGCGTGTCCGCGTAGTTGGTGACCAGGTGATCGACGAAACCGTCGATCGCCCCCCGTACCTGACGGGCGGGAATAAGTTCAGGAAACATACATTCGACTCCATTCTGGCGCGCTCGCCGCCCGTGTCGCCACCGGGCACGCTGGCGCAGGACAAGACATCGAGACTGAGACTGGCGCCAGGCACCCGGAAGGACCGCTGATTGCGCAAATCCATTCCGCATCGGTGCCCGGCACCGGAATCACTGCCACCGCGGGTGGCGGCACAAGCACGCTTGCCGGGCCGGACGCATGCGCCCGGCCGGCGGCCATCCCGGCAAAGAGTTCCGGCCCCTTGACGGACCGGTACGCGCCACCGCGGCGCGCAGCCAGGATCACAGTGCTTTACAGCGCGCTTTGGACGCGCCCGGCGACGTCGGCGGGGACCCACTTGGTCCAGACGTCGGGTTTGTTCTTCAGGAACCACTTGGCCACGGCGTTGGACTCATCGCCGGACTCTTCCATGTGGGCCAGGGTTTCATTGATGACCGGCAGCGGCACCGAAACCTTGGACAGGAATTCGGTCAGCTTGGGCGCATCTTCGGAGAACTTGGTGTTCACCGCGGTAAAGACAGGGTTGTCGGGGTAGGCGCTGGGCTCGGGCTTGGCGCACTTGGGCGACGTCAGGCACTTGTGCTTTTCAGCATCGTAGGCCGGCAGGTCCAGCTTGACCAGATCCATGGCGCCGACCAGCGGCGTGGGCGACCAGTAATAGAAGACCACGTTCTGCTTGCGCTTGTAGGCCGACATCAGGGCCGCCTTCTGCGCCGCGCCCGTGCCGGGCGAGTACAGCGTGTAGGTGTCGTCCAGCTTCAAGGCGTGGAACAGGTTGTTGCTGGTGACTTCGCAACCCCAGCCGGCCGGGCAGCCATAGAAACGGCCCTTGCCGGGTTCTTCCGGATCCTTGAATTCATCCTTGAACTTGGGCAGGTCCGCCGCCGACTTCAGCTCGGGCAGACGCTCGGCCGTGTACTTGGGGATGTACCAGCCTTCGGCGCCCATGTACAGGTCGCCAATGCGCTTGACCTTGCCGGTCTTCTCGGCGCGGGCCCAGGGATCGGCCACGCTGTTCAGCCAGATCTCGGTGTTGATGTCCAGATCGCCGCGCTCAAGGGCGGCCAGGGCGGGCAAGGTCTCGGTGGGCAGGGTTTCGGTCTTGCAACCGTAGCCCTTTTCCATGATGAATCGCTCGACGTCGACCAGGACCAGGTTGGATTCCCAGTTCATGGCGCCGAACGTGACCGGACGCTTGAGTTCACATTGCGGGGCGTCGGCGGCTTGAGCCGAACCAGCAAACGCAAACAAAACGGCCGCGGCGGCCAGGGACTTGACAGGGGTAAAACGCATTGGCTTTTGCCTCCATAGGTTCAGGCACTCACGCCAGGATGAAAGCCTGGGGCGGCACCGTGGAGCTAAGGGGGTTGTGCGGAAGACGGGCTGAACCGCCAATACAAACCGACACTAGCAACAAGACTGCCCGCGAGGGATGCGGCGTCTTGCAAGACAGGGAGCTTCAAAAACGGGTTTTTGAATACTCACAGAAAGAGAACAAACTGAACGAAGAAGGCAGCATCTTAAACGAAATTGCTGCGCCGCCCAACCCCAGGGGTGAATGAAACAGATACATTCGCGGCCAAATTGCTCCGGGAAAACCCCAGTAGATCAGGGGGAAACGGCGGATTTCTCCTAGGGAGATCAAACCCGAAAAGGCAGATACATTTAGTTAATATTATGTGCCTATTAATACGTTCAGCGCGTTCCAGAGTGCACTGCAACACGGCAATTGGTTCCAGAAATCGCGAACATTCATTAAATTAAGAGGGTTCCAATTGACACCGGTGGCCCCTCACTCTCCGGACCGCGATCCATACATATAGTCCCGCCGCCACGGATAAGACAGATCCGCAGGCCCATCCAGTTCGTCCGCGCGGCCCGACGCCGGATGCTGGACAAGAATCTGATGCAGTGCGATCCACCCATGCTCGAAGGCCATGGCGCACCCGGCCAGATACAGCCGGTAAGCGCGCAGCGACCGCTCGCCCTGGTCCCCACCCAGAATGCGGGCCGCTTCGGGCAAGCGCGCCTCCAGTCCATCGCTCCAGGCCCAGAGCGTGCGCGCATAGTGCGGCCGCAGGTTCTCCACGTCCAGGTCTTCCAGTCCGCCATTGGCCAGCGCCTGCATCACCACGCTGACGTGCGTCAGCTCCCCGCCCGGGAAGATGTACTTCTCGATGAACTCGCCCATCCCGTTGCCCAGCTCGGCGTTGTACACGCCGGCCGCCGTGATGCCGTGATTCATGATCAGCCCGCCCGGCCTGAGCAGGCGCCGCAGCTTGGCGAAGTAGCTTTCCAGCTGCGCGCGCCCCACGTGCTCGAACATGCCGACCGATGCGATCTTGTCGTAGGGCTGCGATTCGTCCAGTTGGCGGTAATCCAGCAGCATCATGCGGACCCGCCCGGACAGCCCCTTCTCTTCGATCAGCCGGCTGACGTGCGCATGCTGGTTGCGTGACAGCGTGATGCCGGTGGCGTCGACGCCATAATTTTCGGCGGCCCACAGCAGCAGGCCGCCCCACCCCGCGCCCACGTCCAGGAACCGCTCGCCGGCCGACAGACGCAGCTTGCGGCAAATGTGATCGAGCTTGGCCTCCTGCGCCTGCGCCAGCGTCATGCCTGGCTCGCGGTAGTAGGCGCACGAATAGACGCGGCGCGGATCCAGCCACAGTGCGTAGAAGTCGTCGGACAGGTCGTAGTGGAACTGAATCTGTTTGGCGTCGCGCTCGACCGAATGCCGCCATACCGACATCACCTTGCGCACCAGCTCGGTCAGCCATCCGCCCCGCGCGGCGTCCATCGGCGAACCGGGCAGAAGCTTGGCCGCGGCCGCCATGACGTCGCGCATGCGCCCTTCGATATCGATGCGGCCTTCGACGTAATCCTGGCCCAGCACGCCGACGGCCCCTTCGGCAAGATGGGCCAGCGCGCTCTTGTCGTGCGTCACGAACCGCACGCGGGGGGCCGGCGCGCCGAGCACGGCGCCATCGGGCAGCACGAGCTGCACAGGGACAGGCAGGGCCTGAAGTTTGCGTTCCACGACAGATAGCAAAGGATTCACGGCTTCTCCTCCGGATGCGTAGCGGCGCCAGGGACGCTTTCGGAAAGCACCCGCAATTTTCCTGTAAGCCCGCCCATGATAAAGTCCCCGGCTTGGCGCGGCCAGTGCAGCCCCTGCACCGCCACGCGCCCTGTCCCTGCGCTTCATCGCGATCTACATGCCCCCATCACAGACATCCCGCAGCAGCCTGCCCGGTTGGCTCATCCTCATGGGCGCGCTGACGGCCATCGGCCCGTTCGCCATCGATATGTACTTGCCCGCGTTCCCCACGATCGCGGCCAATCTCGGTGTCTCCCGCGGCGATGTCGAGCGCACGCTGGCGGCGTACCTGATCGGCCTGGCGATGGCGCAGGTGTTCTACGGCCCGATGGCCGACCGCTTCGGCCGCAAGCCGCCGCTGCTGGTGGGCCTGACCCTGTTCATGATCGCCTCGCTGGGGTGCGCGCTGTCGGGATCGGTCGAAGCCCTGACCGGCTGGCGCGTCGTGCAGGCAATGGGTGGCGCGGCCGGCATCGTGATTCCACGCGCGGTCATCCGCGACCACTACGAGACCCACGAGGCGGCGCGCGCCATGTCGCTGCTGATGCTCATCATGGGCCTGGCGCCGATCCTCGCGCCGCTGATCGGGGGCCAGTTGCTGGCCATCACCTCGTGGCGCAGCCTCTTCTGGGTGATGCTCGCGGGCGGCGCGATGCTGATGACGGCCGTCATCCTCATCATGAAGGAATCGCTCACGCCCGAGCGCGTGGTGCCGCTGCGCTGGAGCACCATCCTGCAGAACTATCGCGGCCTGTTTGCGCACCGCGGCTTCATGTCGCACAGCCTGGCGGGCGGTTTTGGCCAGGCCGGCATGTTCGCCTACATCATCGGCTCGCCCCGCGTCTTCATCGAACTCTACGGCGTGCCGCCGCAATACTACGGCCTGCTGTTCGGCACCAATGCGCTGTCGCTCATCATCTGCTCGCAGATCAGCGCGCGGCTGCTGCGCACCTACACCCCGCGCCAGCTGCAAAGCCGCGCGCTGGTCACGCTGGCCTGCGCCAGCCTCGCCGCCGTCGCGCTGACGCTGGCCGGGTTGCTGACGCTGCCGCTGCTGATGTTGTGCCTGATCTGCTACATGGGCAGCCAGGGCTTCGTGAACCCCAACTCGGCGGCGCTTGCGCTGGCGGACCAGGGCAAGCGGCTGGGTGCGGCGTCCGCGCTATTGGGGACACTTCAGTTGTCGTGCGGCGCCCTCGCGGGTTTCGCGGTCAGTGCCTGGCAATCCGACACCGCCCTGCCGCTGACCACCACCCTGGCGGCCTGCGCATGCCTGTCCTGGACGGCCGGGCGTGTGGCGCGTTCGCACACCGCGTAGCCCTGCAGCTTGATTTACTTAAGATTTTCGTATTAGAATCGCGGTCTTCACATGAAGTTTCCCGTGCAGGACTACTATGCTTTGTAGTTCAGCACTCTGACCCCCAACCGCGTGTTGTGAATGCAAGCGGGCGGCAGGCAGCGGGTATAAGCACTGGGGTGAAATCACTTTCCCCCTCATCCACTAAGACTGGGTGGCCGGCCAAGGCAGCGTACAGCAGCCTTCACAGCCCGGCGGCTAAACCCCCGTCTACTCCCCCGAAGCGATGCGCGGCAAGAACGACACTAAAGAGGTGCATCCATGGCACGCGTATGCCAAGTGACCGGCAAAGGCCCGATGGTGGGCAACAATGTTTCGCACGCAAACAACAAGACCAAGCGTCGCTTCCTGCCCAACCTGCAATCGCGCCGGTTCTGGGTTGAAAGCGAAAACCGCTGGGTTCGCCTGCGTGTTTCTGCCAAGGCCATCCGCACGATCGACAAGAACGGCATCGAAGCCGTGCTGGCCGAAATGCGTGCCCGCGGCGAAATGGCCTAATCGGCCGCCCCGCCAATCTACATACTAGGAGCACGACATGGCCAAAGGTATCCGCGAAAAGATCAAGCTCGAGTCGACCGCCGGCACGGGTCATTTCTACACGACCACCAAGAACAAGCGCAACATGCCCGAGAAGATGCTGATCAAGAAATTTGATCCGGTCGCTCGCAAGCACGTCGACTACAAGGAAACCAAGCTGAAGTAATTCAGCCGGTATCCCGCAAAAAAGGCCCTGTCATGCAGGGCCTTTTTTATTGCCGGCCATTTTTATTGCCGTGACCCGTCCTGGAATTGGTTGACACCTTTTTGAGAGAAAAAAGGAGAGTCAATTGGAATCAAGGATCAAGCGAAC